>JAHRAK010000053.1 GCA_020027535.1 Nitrospirales bacterium | reverse complement strand
ATTCCCTTCCCCAAAACGCAAAAAGTTCAATGCCTGATGACCGAAGCCCCAGGGGACGTGGGGCAGACCCAACTCAAAGAACTCGGCATCAAACTCGATCTTGAAATCTAAGGCCGCGCAGCGGAGCCCAAGCCTCAGGCCTTGAACACGTTCACCACGATGCTGTGCAGGCCCGTGGCACCGTTGGGTTGGGGGCGAGTGATTGCTGAGGTTTGCACGGTGCCGGTGGTATCAACGGCGCGAACGGAGACCATGCTCTTGCCGTCCGGCATATTGGGCCGCTGATAGTTCCAGACCACCCAGGACCAGGGGGAGTGAGGTGGTTCGATGGTGGCGTCGCTCCAGGTTTTCTCCTGGTCGAAACTCAGTTGCACGTGAGCAATGGAATTGGGCCCGCCGAATGCAACGCCGCGGAACTGCACGTTAGGCCCGCGGACGTCCTGATAATGTCCCGGACTATCGATCCGGGAAAAAATATGGATCGTCCCCTCGTCGGTCCATCCTTTGCGTTGCCAATATCCCTGATAGTCCCCGTTGTACACTTCGATTTCCGTAATCCATTTGACGTTCTTGATGCCGTATAACCCGGGCACGATCAGACGGAGCGGAAATCCATGGGCCTTCGGGAGTTTTTCCCCGTTCATGAGATAGGCCAACATCACTTCATCGTGCATGGCCCGTTCAAAGGGAATGCTGTCATGATAGGCGTCGGCTCCTCGAAAAATGACGTCCCGTGCGGTTTCAGGGTCGGCACCGGCTTCGACGAGCAACTCTTTCAGAGAAATCCCCCGCCAAATCGCATTGCCCAGACTCGTCCCACCCGGGAGGGTATCGATGCAGATGAGGGTGGAAACCTGGTCGAATGGTTTGCGATTCAGGATGTCTCGCCAGGTGAGCACCATGGGGTTGGCGACTGCGCCTTTGACCACCATTTGCCATTGCTCCTGGTCGACATCGCGCGAGAGGTTGTACGGAGAGTCCATATAATTGACGGTATAAAATTTGTCATTGGGCGTGAAATACCGTGTTTCTCTTGAGGGGACTGCAAACATGCTGCCGAGGTCACACCCGCTGGTGAGGCTGCCGAGGCCTGCCAGGGTTCCCAGGCTGCTGAGTTGAAACAATTTACGACGGGTGATGTCCATGATTGAGAGGTCTCAGGCGAGTTTCAGTGCACACGCTGGAGCGTGTCAGTTCACGTATGATTACTATAGTACAGGCCTTCACTCTCTGCAAGAGAGGGATGTTCCCTTTATGAAGGCAGTTGAAACCCGTAGGTCGGATTAGCGTAGCGTAATCCAACATCTCTTGCTTCTTCACCAACACTCTGCCAAAAATTTTCACTGATTTATTTGTATTTTTCTGATATCGCTCCATTCTCCTCTGTCAAAATAGCATGTGGTGGATTGTGGTTGCTTATCGAGAAGGATCCAGTTGCCATCTCTCTTGTTAGACACCAGAACAAACGAGGGCTCATCTGGTTCTGGTTTGCCGAGCGCCATGATTTGGCTGTCGCCGAGTTCTCGAGTGGCCCAAGATCTGACTTTGAATCCTTCAAGTATATCTCCACGTTCACCACATCTGGGATAGGTACTGCCTGGCATGCCAAATCGCTCGGTATTATTTTTCGCAGGTAAAGGCGCTAACAACTCAACTAGATTGCCGGTCGCTTGAACACAATAAAGATCGGGGCGGGCAGGACTATGCCGAGAAGCTACCAGCCACTTAGCGTCATTGGGCGATCCTTTTTTTGAGATCTGAGTAAAAACCAAGTGCCATACTTCGTTGTTGCGCTTTAACTGAAAGGCGAGCCAATCCTGGCCACCTAGCGACGCAAGGCGTTCTTTGAATAGTGAAGTAATATCGATGCAAGAGCTTAATTGCGCACTGGCTGCCGTCGGTACTAAGCCACCCAATATCATAGCCAACACCAGTCCTACTATCCTTGGCATCGTTTTTGTGTGCATTCTCCGTTTTCCTTCTTCCCCAGTGATAACGGCAGATGAAATAGAGGATAAAATAGATGATAAAGAAGGAGATAAAAATCTGAATGACGTCTAGCACAAACTCCCAATAACCCACTCCATCAATCCGCCTCTTCCAATATGATTATCATCCGTCGCGTGATTCTACAAGCAGCGCCTTAAGTCTCATGTCGTTGGTCATTTGCTTACCTCAGGTACGAAGGTGCTTGGGTAGTCTCTCATCTTTCGCTCTGTAAAAAAATGTCTTCCTGCTTCAATTGTTTCGGGGCTTTGCTGAAATTTCGTGACAATCTGGACTTCGTAACTTTCTCCGTCACGGTCAGCTATTACCATTCCTCGATTTTTTAAGTAAAAGGACAGAGCACCCAATAGCAGGTCACTACATCGCTTCAATAATTCTTGTCTCACAACTCCTTTGCTAGATACCAGGACATAGACAAAATCAGGCTTTGCGTCGATCCAGCTAGTCTGGTAAGCCATACATTCGATTTGGTCTGTCCCTTTAAGCCTCTCGATAATATCTTTGAACCTGCTTCCCAGTAGGCGCCGATCTGGTAATGGGAGATCGCAGAGTTCGTTTTGCATGAGTAAGTAGTTTTTTCTATTGTCTGGATCATCAAATCTTGCCTTCATTTCTTCGCTTAATCCTTCTCTATACCCTGAATGCCGCACCGCTAGCTGGTCGGCTACATCTTCTATCAAGAGCGCGGAAGAATCCGCTTGCGTCTTTCGCGTTTGTAGGTCGTGGAGTTCGCGTGCTCTGCTGTTAATGTGTTTTTTTGCATGATCGAGTCCTTTGCAGGCGTCGAAAGACCCACGGATCAGGAAGTACTGGTACAGGTGCTGTTCTGCACCTATCGTTTTTCGTGTTTCAAACGGTAAGGCTTTACGTGCGTTCAAATACCTTTCCATGTCGGGAAAAGCCCTGAGTTCATTTGTCAGGTTGAGGAAATCGTTTGTCGACAGATACGACACTGGAATGCCGCTGTGTGATAAAGGGAAATCTTTATCCAGATTCACCGGTTCAAAAGTTTCCACGAGAACAAGAAGATGTGCCAGCTTTATGAAATTTTGCTGGAAGTCCACTTTTCCCCTTCGAGCGTGGTTACAATAGAAATGTCGTTCCTTGACAGACCGTGTTGCTCCTTTGAGTTGGTCTACGGCTTTGTTCGCTGCTTTTGTGGCCCATGCTTTGAGCTTCGCTCCCGTCTTCTGCGAAGGATCTTCCTGACATTTTAGGGAAATCATGATCCCGCGGTCTCTTAGTAGGAGAATGAAATCGCATAACTCCTTGTTGGCCGGCAGGTAATAAGGTCTGAGATAGACGCATTCGTGCGCTAATGGTATGGCCACGAACTTGTCGAGATATTCTTCCGCCCAGTCAGTGCGTTGCATGAACCTCGTGTCTGGTTTTAGTAGAGTTTGGCCTCATGTCCTACGAAGAGCACCACTATGTGTGGGTGGCGTGTTCCTTCAGATACTCAAAGGTGGTATGTCATGGTAAGTTTAGCCCAGAATTTCTTGTTTCTTCTCTTAGGGGTGGACAAATTGCAAGTTATATTTTCAAATTGTCCATCTATATGGAAATCAACCTCAACGAGCTTCCACACTGGCAGATCAGTATAAGCTAAATCGTTGAAAAATTTAACTTCTTACGAAGGCCGTTGTGCCAAGACTAGCGGAACGGGTTCCCATAACCGTCCGCCGTTGTTTGTCCTGAAAAGACCGGCTCGATTGGTGCCGACGTACAAGGTCGAAGGATTCGTCGGACTGATGACCAAGGCACGGATGTTGAGATTGGTCAGCCCTTCATTGACCTCGTCCCAGGTTCGGCCACCGTCCCGGCTTGTATGGACTCCGGCCCGGCTGGCCACAAAGACGACTCCCGGGGTCATCGGGTCGAGAATGAGGTCGCTGAAAAATTGGTCGGGCAGGGCTTCACCGATACGTTGCCAGGATTCCCCGCCATCGGTGGTTTTATAGAGTCCTTTCAACGTGGCCGTGTACACGGTGTGGGGCGTATGCGGATCGATCTTGATTTTGACCACGCTGAGTGCGCGTGATGCTTTTAATACGTCGGGTGGCACCAGGCCGTTGTTGACCTTTGTCCATGTTTTGGCTCCGTTGAGCGATCGATAGACTCCCCCGCTGGTGCCGGCATACAGGGTCTGCGGCTGGTTGGGGTCGACGTCGACGGTGACGACCATGAGGACTTCGATCATGCCGTCCATGCGTTTGGCCCAGGTTTCTCCGGTGTTGTCCGTTTCGAAGACTCCCATCGACGTTGCGGCAAAAATATGTTGGCTCGATCCCGGAACGAATTTGATTTCGTGGACCACCGAGGTAATGGTCACCCCTTCCAGGCCCTTACGTTGCGAGATCCACTGGTGGCCGCCGTTAAAGCTTTTAAAGACCGCATCGCCTTTCGTACCGGCGTACACGTTGGCGGGAAGCAGGGGATCGACGGCAAGCGAAATCACGCGCGAATGGGTCATGCCTTTTGACACGTTTGTCCATGTTTTGCCTGAATCACGTGTCTTGTAGATGTAATCGTTTGTGGCGACGTAGAGCAGGTTGGGCTTGGTCGGGTGCAACGCAATCTCGACGACCGTTTCGCCGCTTCCCCCGCAAGCCGGGAGGGTCAGACAAAGAGCAAGAATTGAGAGGAGACGTGTCAACGTGAATTCGTGCTTGGGAAGAAAACGTTCCGCCACCCTACCACACGGACGATTGGTTGAGAAGTGGCGCCTCGTTCACAATGAATGAGAGGAAAGGGTCTGAATGAGAAGGCCTCTTTCCGGGAATTGTGCGGAAGGGATTCACATGTCAAAAAAGTACTTGAGATTCAACGAAATGCCCCAGAAGCTCAAATCATCGGCTTGAATATCATAACGAATGGGCAGACCCCCGCCGGGGGTCCCGGGTGGCCCCACCGTGGAAGCGTGGCCCCTCAATGGCTTCCATGCATGATCACCGTCTTCGAAATCACTAAAGGAGTCACCGTAGCGGAATTTCAACCCTACGGAAAATCGTTCGCTCCATGCGTAATCCAGGCCTGCTATCCACTGGTACCTGAACAACGTGTCGGACAGTACTTCGTCGGCTAACGAGGCCAGCCCTGCCGCGTTGCGATTGCGGCCTAATGTGTGAAGTGTCTCTCGGTTATGTGTTCGGATGGACGTTCCTGAATAATCCATTCGCACGTGCATGAGCCCTAACCCGACACCCAGGTAGGGAGTGAACCTGACCGATAGCATATTGTGAAAATCATAATAGACGTTGGCAAAAAAAATATCGGCGCGGAAATCGCTGATTTTTTCACTTCGTTCGACAAATTCGGCTTGTTTGGGATCGCCGGGAACGTTGAGTGCTGAACGTTCACCGCTTTGCTCGCGACGAAAGTACTCGGCTTCAAGTCGAAAGTCGTCCAAGGCATAGCCTAAGTTGACCCCGGCCAGAACACCCGTGCCAAGATCAAAACCGGTCGTTTTTTTTTGGCAGGGCTGAGGGTGAACATTGCTCCGGCGGAAATGGGACTGTCCTGCCGTCATTCAGCATGTCCGCCCCCAACCATTGATCACAGTTTGTCCCAATACCGTTATTCGTGCGAGTGGACTCGAGATCGTCCGGTACGGAGACTCCTATGTCCGCGCCGACATAGAATCCCTGGCGAGCGGTTATCTCTGCAGCACCCGCGTCCGTGATCGCGAGCAGGACAACCATCATGAAAACCGGTGCAATCGAACGACGTGCTATCTTACTCATCGAGAATCCTCCATGCCGTATCGAAATTACAGGAGACCGGAGCAGTGTTATTCGATAGAGGGAAGGGGTGAAATGGGTGCTTTGGATGCACGTTCGTAACGCGCCATGGCTTCGGGCATCCATTTCCGAAGGTCTTGAATGCGCGTGTCGTGGGCAGGATGAGTGGACAGAAATTCCGGGGGTCCGCCTTTAGAAGACTCGGCCATGCGTTCCCATAGCAGCACGGCTTCCCTTGGATCGTATCCGGCATCGGCGGCCAGGAGTAACCCGATATAGTCCGCTTCCGATTCATGACCCCGACTGAAAGGCAGTAAGACGCCGATCCCCAACGCCTGCATGGCCAGTGTCTGAGCAATGGGCTTCATGTCCAAGGCTACCGTGGCGATCTGCATCCCCAAGTTGGCCGCCGTATGCTGGCTGACTCGTTCGGCGCCATGCCGGGCCAAGGCGTGAACCACTTCATGTCCCATGATCGCCGCCAATCCGTTTTCGTTTTTCGCCTCAGGGAAAATGCCGGTGTACACGGCGATTTTGCCGCCGGGCAGGGCCCAGGCATTTTTGGTCTTGTCATTCTTAATCACCGTGACGTCCCATTGAAATGAATCCGCGCGTTTGGCGTATTTGGATTGTTTGGCCGCGGCAATAATCCGTTCGGCCACGCGTTTTACGGGATCTACTTCGGCCGGGTTCTTGGAGATGACGACTTTGGGATCGTTGAGGGCTTGAGCGTAGGCTTTGTTGCCCATGTGGACTTCCTGGCTTTCAGGGATCAGCAGAAACTGTGACCGGTCCGTGTACGGGTTGGTCGCACACCCCGCAACGTTGATGAAGACAAGAAACAGGGTCAGTGTTCGGATCGCGCGTTTGGCCGTCTTTCGGAAGTACATCAGCGTTCCTTTGCCTGACTCAATTTGTGAAGTCGTCTATTATTACGATTCAGGGATGGAAATGTCGAGTTCTTCGACTGTTTCATATCGCGCCAAGGCAGGTGCCGTGCCTTGGCGAGGCCCCATGATGAAGATCACGAACTGGTCCGGTTTGATGTGCGTGTGAGCCGCTTTCCGAACTTGTGATCCGGTCGCTTGTTCGATGCCTGTTCTGAATCTGACGAGCCAATCAGCAGGATACCCGAAATATTCATAGGTGAGAAATTTCCCAAGAACTTTCCCTGGAGAATCGACTGAAAAGACAAAAGAATTCAGGAGACTGGCTTTAGCCTTGTTGATTTCTTTTTCGGTTGGGGGTTCCGTCTCCATGATTTTACGGGCTTCCTCCAATAAGGCGTCAATACCCGCCTGTGTGGTGTCCGTTTTGGTGGACATTGAAAAACTGGCGGTTGCCGGATAATCCCACCCGAACCCGACCCCACCGTTTACGTCATAGGCCAACCCTTTTTGAGAACGAATACTGGAAAAGAGCCGGGAACCGAAAGAGCCGGATAGTATTTGGTTGATGATAACCACCGGATGGTAGTCCGGATGGTTGCGCATGAGACCCAAATGTCCAATGACAATCTTGGCTTGGGTCATGTCGGATTTTTCCACGTAATAGACCTTTCTGGTCGTGGAAGGCTGGTAGGGGACAATCGGGTCGTCAAATCTCTCTCCTTGCGGCCACGTCCCGAACGTACGTTTCACCAGGTCTAGCGCCTGCTCCGTTTGAAAATCCCCGACCAGGCCCAGGATGATGCGATTCGGGGTAAAATATTTCGCATGCCAATCGATAAGATCCTGTCGGGAAATACTGTTGATGGTGGCATAGGACTCGACCCGGGCATAAGGTGAATCCTTGCCGTATACCAACTTCGCAAATTCTCGTGACAGAATGCTGTTGGGGTCGTCATTTTGCCTGGCAATACCCGCCATGACCTGGTTTTTGGCGATGGCCAGTTTCCCCGGATCGAATCGTGGGTTTCGCAGGACGTCGCCGAAGACGGCAAAGACTTCGGGAAAGTCTTCGCTCAAACACGTCATCGAGGCCGAGCCCGCGGTCACGCCGATGCCGGTTTCAATGGAAGCGGCTTTGCGTTCCAGGTCGTCATCAAGCCTGTCTCCGGTGCGCGTTGCCGTGCCTCCGCTTCGCATGACGGTCCCCGTGAGCGAGGCCAATCCCACCTTGTCGGCCGGTTCCAGGCGGGAGCCGGTCCTGATGCGTGCCGAAACGTGAACGGTCGGGAGTTCGTGATCTTCCAGGAGAAACACCACCATGCCGTTGTCCAGGACGACCCGGGTCGGTTGGGGAATGTGAAGATCCGGCAGAGGGGGGTACGCCAGTTGATCGACCGTGTCCATCTGACCGGGCACCTGCGTGGCCAGCGAGAGAGAGAGCACGAGACACGTGATCAAGAACGGCAGGGAACGTCGTAGCCCGTGGGCCGGCCGGAACCGGAGAGATCGGAACGCGGAATGTTTCACGTCATGGTCCTTCTTGAGGTGCCGTCGGCATGGGCGTAGCGGATGCTGTCCTGGTTTCGATTTGTGCCACGACCCGATTGGGTGCAATAAACGTTTGCCGGGCGATACGCCGGATGTCCGCTTTCGTCACTCCGTCAAAGCGTTGGATATAACGAAACAGTTCGCGCCAATCACCAAAAAGGGTATGGTAGTCCGTGAGCTTCATGGCCAAGCCGAGGTTGCTTTTCAGGGAATAGATCAGACTGGCTTTGGCCCGCGTCCGGAATTTGGCTAATTCCTCGTCCGTGACGTCTTCGGTTTTCAGGCGATCCAATTCCTCGCGGATGGCGTGCTGCACGGTTTCATTGGAGACCCCGCGCGCGGGAACCGCATACGCCACCCACAGATGCGGATACTTTTCACCCGGGTAAGCCCCATAGGCCCCGGCGTCGACCACAATTTGCTTGTCCCGGACCAACGAGCGATAGAATCGGGAGGTCCGTCCATTCGTTAAAATGTCGTCGATGGCGTCGAACACGGGTTGATCGGGATGCGTGGCCGCCGGTTTATGGTATCCCTCCAGATAAAATGGTTGAGACGGATCTTGAATCCTCACCACTTTTTCCGCGATTGACGGGGGTTCCACGGTTCGCAAGGGCGGAGGTTTCGGCCCGCCGGGGATCCGGCCGAAATACGTTTCGAGAAGAGGGATGAGGGTTTCCGGGTGAATGTCTCCGACAATCGCCGTGACCATATTGGACGGGACGTAGTAGGTTTCAAAAAACGTTTCGGCATCGGTCATGGTATAGGATTGAATATCGCTGGCATGGCCGATCACCGGATGGTGATAGGGGTGGGCCGTAAAGGCAGTAGCCACAAACTGTTCAATGAGCCGGCCGACGGGCCGGCTTTCCGTGCGCATCCGGCGCTCTTCCATGACCACGTCCCGTTCTTCGTAGAACTCACGAAACACCGGGTGTAAAAATCGTTCTGATTCCAGATAACAAAAGAGCTCGATTTTGTTGGCGGGGAGTGCGTAAAAATATCCGGTGACATCGGCACTGGTAAAGGCGTTCACGGCAACTCCGCCTTCTCGTTCAACGACGTCGGAGAATTCGTTTTTCTTCACGAACATCGCGGCGGCCCGTTGCTTGCTTTTATAGACGTCCCACAGGTGTTTGAGGCGTTCAGCGTCGGACGGGGAACCCAACCTGGCTTCCTGATGAGCCAGATAAGCCCGTTCCAACTCCTCCAAGGCTTTTTTCTCTTCTTTGTAGTTCCTGGTGCCGAGGCGAGGCGTGCCTTTAAAGGCCATGTGTTCGAACATGTGCGCGAGCCCGGTCCTGCCAGCGTCTTCTTGCGCCGACCCCACGTTCACGGCCGTCATAAAAGCGAAAACCGGGGCCACGGGTCGCTCGACGAGAATAAACGTCCAACCGTTTTTGACGGTGTATTCCGTGACCTTCTGCTCGAATGACGCAAGGTCTATTCCTCGAGAAATCGAGGGAAAACAGAAGATGCAGAACAGAAGAAGGATGAAAAGATGCCGTGGTGTTTGCTGTGCGGGAATCGAAATCATAGGCAGGCTTGAGAAATAGTCTTCTCTGGTATCCTACCCAGTTCAATGGCGCCTTGCAAGTAAACGGTAAATCGTGCGTATGGAGCCAGAACGATCAGGCAGGTGGAGAACGTGATCAGGGGGGCTGTTGAGCTTGATGCTCGGAGAGTACGACGTGTGTCGCACTGAGAAGAAAAGCAAGAGGCGCCAACCTCGCGACGGAGTCACGTGTGCCCAACACGAGCCTGTTATTTGTCATCATGCAAGAACGGCAGGAGAATGGACTTTGCGACCTTGTTTTTTGAGGGAGCGGGAGACGGGGTGGGGAAAGATTACATTATCGCCAAGAGGTAAAAGAGCCTCCACCTGGTTCGAGATCGATTGCAGTAAAGCCTTCTCAGGACGGCTGCGGGAAAGCACCCGCAATCCGATGAACTGACTCAGCAAAGCACGCGCGGTCGTGACCGGAACCACCGACATGGAAATCTCTCCGCTGGCTTGGCCCTGTTCGATCAGTTTGTGGAAAAAATTTTTTTCTATCTGGGCGAAGGCCTGATTGACGATCTTCGCCACCTTCTCATCATACGGCGATAACTCCAAGGCCGTATTGATAATAAAACAACCATTTCGTTCCTCACCTTTCAGTACCCGGGCACTGACTTCCCGGAATAAGCCGAGGATGGCTTGGCGTGGCGAATACGCCTTCATTCTTTCTGCGAAGAAGGGCTTGAGGTAGATGAGCTTATAGCTGTGCAAGGTCTCGATGAAGAGGCTATACTTATCGCCGAACGTGTCATACAGACTGGCGCGGTTGATACCCATGCATTCCACGAGATCCTGTAAGGACGTTGCCTTATAGCCATGGTCCCAGAAGGCAACCATCGCTTTGTGCATGACATCATCAACGCCGAATTGTTTTTTTCTAGGCATCTCTTAGACCGGTAGGCTGGAAATAGACTCGCAGGTATATTATCAGATTTTCAACAAGATACGCAAGGGGTCGGAAAGGGATGGTGATCGCAGGTTCCCATTTTACAGGTGGTCGGACGTGGCGGCCTGAAAGGATGGGATAGCGAGACCGAGTCCGGGCCCGTGCCACGGTTGAAGCCGTGGTCCTTCATACGTATACCCTCCATCAATCGGATCGGTTTCCATCAACAAAGGCGTGTCGAGATCCAGGACGGGACGGCCGCCGAGGCCCATGGCGAGGCTGTAGGAACACCCCATCGCGACCCGGGTTTCCACCATCCCGCCCAGCATTACGCCAAGACCGGCGGCTTTTGCAACGGTCACCATGAGGATCCCTTCGAGCAGGCCGCTTTTGGTGATTTTAATATTGACGAAGTCCGCTGCTTCATGCCGGATAACGGATTGGAGGTCGTGCAGCGATTGGGCCGATTCGTCCGCGGCAACGGCAACCCGGAAATCGCGACGGAGTTTGGCGTGGCCTTCCAGATCGTCCTTGGCCAGCGGTTGTTCAAGGAGAAGGAGTGTGCCGCCAAACCGGTTGACGCCTTTGATCAAGGTTGCGGCTTCCTCGCGCGTGTATCCTTGATTGGAATCGATCACAAACGCCACGCCGGCACAATGACGATGAAGGGCTTCCGCCCGGCGAACGTCTTCGTCCACGTCATGGCCTACCTTTATTTTGAATAGACGAAAGCCCCGTTCATACCACTGCCGGGCGAGTTCCCGGGTCCGCGCCAAAGAGGCGATGGGAATGGTGATGTCCGTTTCACGCGCGCGTACATCCGCTCCACCCCACAAGGCCCACAGGGGGACGTGAATCGCGCGCGTCAAGGCATCGAGTAAGGCGGTTTCCAATCCACACCGAGCCGCGGGTGCGTCGGGGGCGAGTTCGGACAGTTCGTGTCCGAGTCGTTGGTAATAAAGAGTCGATTGTCCGAGAAGGTGTCTTCCCAATATCCGGGCCTTCTTCAGACTGCTCTCGCGATTTTCCCCGGTAATGGCGGGAAAGGGGGCAATCTCGCCGTATCCGACGGTTCCATCATGCAGGGTAAGCCGTACGAAGGCATTGTGCGCCACCTGGAGTTGGCCCGTTGCGACGACGAATGGATCGGTGATGGGAAGATCCAGTGAACAGAGTTCGATTTTCGTGATGGTGAAGGAGGTGGAGGCGCTCATTCTCTAAGATGAATCGGAAGAAGAAAAAGGGGAGAGGCTAGAGAGAAACGGTCACAACAATCGATCACCCATACCGATCATTTTCCCATGGTAAGGCGGTGTTCGAATATCCACGCACTTCCCAGAACCCTTTTTGATCTTTTTCCACGAAGGTGATGGTTCTGATCCATTTGGCTCCCTTCCATGCGTAGCGTTTCGGGATAATCATGCGAACCGGTCCCCCGTGATCTTTAGACAGCGGCTTGTGGTTCCAGGAATGGACAAGAAAGACGTCCTCGTCGTCGCAGACCGAAAGAGGCAAGTTGGTCGTATAGTCGTCATACGACTCAAAGAGCACGTATCTGGCCTCCGGCTTGGGGTTCACCAGGCTGAGTAGATGCCGAAAACTTACCCCGACCCATTCCATCTCAAGCTGGCTCCAGGAGGTCACGCAATGGAAATTGGACATAAACGGCTGCTGTGGCTGAGCCTGATAATCCTCCCAGGTCCACGTGATGGGACGTTCAACCAACCCATCCACCGTGAGAGTCCATTCTTCAAGTGAAACTTGAGGTTTGTACCCAAGGTCCAGCACTGGCCAATTATTGACGATATGTTGCCCGGGGGGGAGGCGATCATCCTGATACTCCTCGTCAACTTCACGCCCGGAGATCTCACGGCGGTGCTGGGCCATTTTCTGTTTGGCTTGAATGGTTTTTTCGTTAAATTCCATATGACGCTCTTTGTTCTTCGTTCACCATGGCTGGCGATATAAGGTTTCAGGCTTCGTTGTTACTCTTTCCAGGTGAAGCCAGCGGCACCGGCGAGTGTTCGAGGGGTTTGCAACCCGGTGAAGCGCTGGTCGTCGATGATCCAGGTCGGATAACTGCGAATGTCGTTTGCCAGGCACGGTGCGGTGAGCGGGCTGCCGCGACCGCCTGAACTGCATTCAACGTAAGGCAGCCGGTCCGCGGACGCCTTGAACAGGGCTTTCTGTTCTTGGCAACGGGGACACCAATAGGCGCCGTAAAACTTGACTCCCGTCTCGGTCAGGTGAATGGCCAACGCCTGGAGCTGGGGGTCCTCAGGGCCGGCCGCTTCATCCAACGCCCCGCTGTAGTGCATATGGAGTCCGCCGATAATGAGCACGGCAACCACGCTCGCTTCTTTCAACGACGTGGACCAGTCGGGCGGTCGTTGCACGAGGGTCAGGATCATGATCGCCGTGATAGTGGCGAATGAGGCGAGACAGTAGGAACAAGTCGCTTCGATTTCCACGATCGAGATCACGGTCAGATAGGCACTGACCCCGAACCCGCCGACTGCGACGAAGAGCAGGGGAGTCCAACTCTTGGGCTTTGTCCTGGCGCGCCACGTCAGTGCGGTCAACGCCAGGTAGGTGAACAGGCCCCACGTGGCCATGGGTATTCCCAGAAACGTCGCCCAACGGCTGCTTTGAACCAGGTCGCATCCCGACCCCTCGCTGCAGAAGGCCGGGTGCGTCCCGAACGAGGCGACATAGCTGAGGTACGTCGTCAGCACAATTCCGAAAAAGGTCAGCACGAGCAGGACGATGATCAGTGGGGCGCCGAGGTTCGGTGCGCGAGTCGGAGGAGAGTGCGAAACACGCTGTGTGCCTCCGGCACTTGCGGCTCTTTGCCCTTTACGATGTTTTGCCATTGTCACGTCCTTTGTGACCGGAAACCTGATGCAAGGCTTTTGTTTTGATCACGTTAAAGCGTGGTGCATGATACCCGTTGCCGCGCGTGCGACGCAAAGGTTGCGTGAGGGACAAAAGGGTCGTTTCTCTCAAGCTTTCCCTAAAATCACCCGTATCAATTTTTCTTTGTGATCCCGCAGGATTCGAATGCTGACGGGCTGAAAGGGTCGTGTCTGTTCGATCAAATAGGTTTTTAATTGGCTTGCCGAATCGACCGGCTCGTTGTCGATGGACAGAAGGATATCACCTTTTTTGAAGCCTGCCCGTCGTGCCGGCCCCGTGGCTTGAGCCACGGCCATGTGCCATTGTTGTCCGATTTTGACGGAGGTGAGTTGCAGCCCGAGTTTTGAAAAGTGGAAAGGTTTCCCCTGTATGAGAGCCGTGACGATCTTGTGGACCAACGGTCCCGGGACGGCAAACGCAAATCGGCTGCAACGACGTTCCTCCCGGGTCGTTTCGGTTTGAATGATCGCGTGGACAAGGCCGACGATTTCCCCTTGCGTATTGAACAACCCTCCGCCGGAATTGCCACTGCATGCCGAAAGATCGACTTGCAAGAGGCGTGATTGAATCGTTTGCAAAAACGTATGGGGATTGCCGATGTATCCGTAGCTGATGGCAGGCCCCCAACCCAGCGGGTAGCCGACGGTGAATACCTGCTCTCCAGGCAGGGGCTCAACCTGACTGAACGTCCTGGCGGAAAGCCCGTGAGGCAACATCTCTTGGGGGATGTGATACAGGGCAACGTCCAAAAATTGATTCACGCCGATTAACGTGGCAGATGCTTCTTTCAACGTGCTCGAAATAACGGAAATGTGCGAAGGATCGATGGTGGCTCCACTTCCCGGGAGCTTCGTGGCATGACGGGCGGTCAGGATATACCCGTCTCCCAGATAAATCCCCGACCCTCTCACGGACAAAGGGTTCCGGTCGGGCGAAGTCGATTGCGCGTCAGCCTGTTTGAGAATGCCCACGGTCCCGTGCTTGGCTTCTTCGACAATTTCGGCAAAGTCGGATGCGTTTGCCAAAAGCAGCGAAGGGGTGAGCAGGTAGATTCCTGAGGCAAGGCATATTGCGATCGTTTTCAACATGGAGTATCTCTCGTGGATGTCTGTCCAACCGCGCATCTCGTGATCCGGGAACCCTTACCGGTGTTTCCGTACATCCCATGCGGTGTTGCTGGAATCTTCTCTCACGCATGAGGCCGTTGGCCGAGCGAGTCCGGACCCGGTTGTCTTGCATTTCAATGCTATCCTCGAACCATCCATTACTCAAGTCAACCTTGTCGATTTGCAGGAAGTCCTCACGGAGAGGAAGTGTGAGAGGCTGGGCAATCTGGACACGGCCTTCTTTACGTGTAGAATAAAGAAAGAACCGTGCAGCCGATGCTTGTCCTGAGCGTCGCGAAGGAACGAAGCGAAGGAAAGGAGACGCCGTCATGAAAATCTACAAATTGTTTCTCTTGCTCGTGCTGGGGGGAGGGCTGCTCGTCGGTATGAACAGCCCGTCGATCAGTGAAACGGCCAAGGGTGGCCAGGCCATCGCCACGTTCGCCGGAGGGTGTTTCTGGTGCATGGAAGGTCCGTTCAATGAACTCGATGGAGTGATTTCCACGACGTCGGGATATACGGGTGGACAGACGGTCAATCCGACCTATGAAGAGGTCTCTGCCGGAGGAACGGGACATGCCGAGGCCGTTCAGGTCGTGTATGATCCTCAAAAAATCAGTTATCGGGAGTTGTTGGCCGTCTATTGGCCAAATACGGACCCCACGACGCCGGACGCACAATTTTGTGATCATGGGGACCAATATCGTCCCGCGATTTTCTATCACAATGATGAACAGCGTCAGTTGGCGGAAGCATCGAAAGAGGAAATCGATCGCACCAAAACCTTCAGTGCTCCGGTCGTGACGAAACTTACCCAGGCCACGGCGTTTTATCCGGCAGAGGAGTACCACCAGGATTTTTATATGAAGAACCCCATCCGGTATAAGTTTTATCGCTTCACCTGTGGAAGGGACGCCCGTTTGGCAACCTTGTGGGGAGACGAAGGCAAAGCATAACGAAGGATAATAACGCCAGGTATCCGTTCTCTCGTGCCGTGCTCCTGCTCTCAATCCGTAGTATGGATTTGGGCTCCGTGGAGCAGCCATGCAAGTGCCGGTATCAGCAGCACCGCGCCAGCCATGTTGGCGAGGAACATGAATGCCAACAGCAAACCCATATCGGCCTGAAATTGAAGGTCGGAAAATATCCAGGTCATTACGCCAAGGGCCAGGGTCAGCCCGGTAACCAGTACCGCGTTGCCGGTGATCGCGAGTGTTTGCCTGAATGCGTCGACGAGGCTTATCCCACCGTCCAGCCGATGCTTCACGTCGCTGAAGATATAGATTCCATAATCGACCCCGATGCCCACGCCGAGCGCCGTCACGGGCATGGTCGAGACCTTCAGCCCTATTTCCAGGAGCGCCATGAGTGCGAAGGTGAGGGTCGAGACCAGCGCCAGCGGTAACACCACGCAGAGCATGCCGCGGATCGAACGGAAGGCCAGGAGGCAGAATACGCTGACTGCGCAATAGATCCAGAACAGCATCTCGAACTCGGCGTCCCGTACGAGGTCGTTGGTCGCCGCCATGACGCCAAGGTTGCCGGCGGCAAGTCGAAAGCGAAGGGTTTCGTCGTTATGCCGGGCGGCATACCCGGTGGCCGCGGCGACCACCCGGTCGATGGTCTCGGTGCGGTGATCGGTGGTAAAGATCAGGACGGGCATCACGGAGCAGTCGGCATTGAGGAGCGCCGAGCTGGTCTCGATCGGACCCGTCGATTGCACCAGTGTCGTCGTCGTGCGCGGAAGGACCCGCCATTTCGGGTGTCCCTCGTTGAACCCGGCGTTGATCCGGCGGGCAATCCAGGGCAGGGATAGCGTGGATCGCACCCCCGGAAGCTGGGCTATCCGCGTTGCGAAATCGTCAATCCGGTCCAGGACCGCGAAATCGATACAGGCGTCAGGTTTGGTCTCGACGATCACCGTGAATACGTCCACCCCCACGGTGAAGAGTCGCGTGATCGCGGCGCTGTCACGGTTGTACCGGGATTCAGGCCGCAGCTCGGGTACCCCTTCATGGACGTCGCCGATTGCATAGTCACGTGCGCCGTAGATACCTGCGCCGAGCACGACCAGCGCCAGTGACAGCATCATCACGGCCATCGGCCACGACGCCAGACGCGACAGGTGGTTCCAGAGAGGAGCCTTGGCTTCGGCCGTGGCCAGCAGGCGTTCGCCGTACGCGGCTCCGTGCCTGGCATAGGACATCAGGATCGGCAGGAGCAAGAGGTTGGTGAACAGGATCACCGCCACGCCGATGCTCATGGTCATCGCGAGGTCGCGGATGATTTGAACGTCGATGATCAGCATGGTCAGGAAACCGGCGCAATCGCTCGCCAAGGCCACCGTTCCCGGGACAACGAGTCGGTGGAAGGCGGCGCGGGCGGCATCGGGCGCGGTCGCCCCGTTGCGGATTGCGGCTCCGGCGGCGCCCGCTACCTGCACCCCGTGTGAAACGCCGATGGCCAGGACCAGGAACGGGACCAGGATCGACATCGGGTCGATGGCGAAGCCGAACAGCGACAGAAGGCCCAGCGTCCAGACTACTGCCATGATCGAGCACAGCAGCAGCAGGCCCGTATGCCGCGCCGAACGGGTGAAGAGATAGACCGGAATCGAGGACAGCACGAGGGCGATGGCGAAGAACATCAGTAC
>JAHRAK010000013.1 GCA_020027535.1 Nitrospirales bacterium | reverse complement strand
TCGATTTTCGGCCCGTAAAACACGCCCTCGCCGGGATCAACCTCATAGGGGAACCCACTGCTTTTCAGCGCGGCTTCGAGGGCCTCCGTGGCCTGGTCCCACTTTTCCACGGCGCCGACGGCTTTTTCCGGTCGCGTGGACAGATACAACGCGAACTCCGTAAAGCCAAAGTGCCGGAGAACGAACATCGTGAAATCGAGCACCTTTCCGACTTCGGATTCGATCTGGTCCGGGCGGCAGAAGATATGCGCGTCATCCTGTGTGAAGCCCCGAACCCGCATGAGGCCATGCAGCACCCCTGACCGCTCGTATCGATAGACCGTTCCCAATTCACCATAGCGAATGGGAAGCTCCCGGTAGCTGCGTAAGTGAGACTTGTACACCATGATGTGGAACGGACAATTCATGGGCTTCAATTGGTACTCACCGGCCTCGACGGTCATGGGAGCGAACATGTTCTCTTTGTAATAGTCCATGTGCCCGCTGGTTTTCCACAATTCCAACCGGGCCACGTGTGGCGAATAGACCAATTCATAGCCGTGCTTCACGTGGCTGTCGCGCCAAAAATTTTCAATCAATAACCGGACCAGCGCCCCCTTGGGATGCCACAGGATCAAACCCGGCCCCGTGTCCTCGGGACTGCTGAAGAGATCCAGTTCCTTGCCGAGTTTCCGGTGATCGCGGCGTTTAATTTCTTCAAGTTTCTGGAGATGGGCATCCAGTTTCGCCTGGGTGGGAAACGAGGTCCCATAAATTCTCTGAAGCATGGGATTGCGTTCGTCCCCCCGCCAATACGCGCCGGCGGCGTTCAACAACTTGAGGGCTTTCACTTGACCGGTGGCGCCCACGTGCGGGCCCCGGCACAAGTCGATGAAATTGCCCTGCTGGTAGAGCGAGACGGTTTCATCCTCGATCTGCTGAATAATCTCGACCTTGAAGGCTTCCCCTTTTTCGCGAAACAGTTCGATCGCGTCTTCTTTCGACATCTCAAGGCGTTGCACGGGATAATTTTCTTGAATGATCTCGTGCGCCCGTGCCTCTATTTTCTCCAGATCCTCCGGCGTAAACGGCCGTTCAAAGGAAAAGTCGTAATAGAAGCCTTCGTGAATGGCCGGGCCGATCGTGAGATTGGCAGAAGGAAACACGTCTTTTACGGCCTGGGCCATAATATGGGTGCTGCTGTGTCGATAAATTTCCTTCCCGTCATCCGACGTAAAGGTCACGGGTTCCAGTGTGGTGCTCTTTGTCAGGGGCGCACTCAAGTCACCGGGTTGCCCGTCAATCCTCACGGCGAACACCTCCGGCGGAAGAGGCCCGGTCATCTCCGTCAACGCCTCGCGCGCCGTGACCCCGGACCGAAAGGTTTTCGTGCCGGTCCCCGGCAACGATATTTCGATCCGTTCGCCCTGGATTTTCCCGGCTTCAATAGAAACTGACATGCTCCTAAAATCTCCCATCACCCGCAACAATCGGGCTTCACGTGGCCCTCTTCCGGAGGAAAAGGGTGGTAGGCGCGGGCGGTATTGAACCGCCGACCTCTACCGTGTCAAGGTAGCGCTCTCCCCCTGAGCTACGCGCCTATCATAAACGGAATATGCTAGAGGAGCCATTCACGGAATGTCAAGAAATCAGCGGCCTTTTGCGAAACCGCTTCGTGGAGTGAAAAACCGGACTAGGAGGATTCAGCGTGTTGGCGAGAGCGACGGGGCACGGGGATGTGGTATTCCACGATTTTCTTGCGCAGGGTATTGCGATTGATGCCCAGAAGCTGCGCGGCTTGAACCTGATTCCCATTCGTTTCATGAAGAGCATGTTGGATCAATGGCCGTTCCACCGCCTGGATGAGGGTTACGTGCAAACCCTTGGCCGAACTCGTCCTCATGGTGTGAACAAACTCACCGAACTTCATCTCGACGTAATCTTCGAGATTCAAATCCGGGAATGCCTGTAATCCGCGCTTGGCTTCCCTCCCATCACCCTTGCCGAGAAGCCATTTCATGGTATCCACAGCCGCCGGAACGGAAGGTGGCCCTGAAATGATCAACGTTTGTGACACGTCGATGACGTGCGGCAGGTCACTGAGGCCTTCCTTCGCCGTCTTTTCAGAAAGCACCAACCCATCAATCGGTGCCTTTTGAGCCTCCTGTTTGACCTGCTGGAGATTCTCCACCACCACCACGCGAACGCCTGCCCCATCCCGCCGGATCTGGTAAGACTTCCCTGCCGGATCGCCCACCACGACAATATGCTTCACTCGCGACACGGTCCTTACCCTTCGAAGAAGTGGCCTGCCAGCTTAACTTTCACGCGAACCCCATCAACGGACACAGCAACCGGAGGGTCAGCCACACGAGCGCGGCCCCGATGATATTCAAGAACACCCCGGCTCTCAGCATGTTCGGAAGCGGGATGAATCCCGTGCCGTAGACGATCGCATTCGGCGCGGTCGCGACCGGCATCATAAACGCGAGACTCGCCCCCAGACAAATCCCCAGCGTCGGTGGAACGGGAGAAACCCCAGCCGCGGTGGCGATGGAAATCACCACGGGCACGAGCATGCTCGTCGACGCGGTATTCGAGACAATCTCCGTGATCACCAACGCCGTGCCGATGGCGACGGCCGTCAGGGTCCACAACGTATTACTCCCGAAGAGCGCGACCAGACTTTCTCCGATGATCTCGGCCAAGTGGGTTTGCACCATCAGATGGCCAAACGTCAAGCCGCCGCCGAATAACAGGATCGTGCCCCAATTGATGTTCGCCGCCTGGCTCCAGCTCAACGTGAATTCTCCGGCTTTGAAATTGAGAGGGAGCACGAACAGCAGTCCCGCGGCGAAAATCGGGACCATTTCCTTGGGGAGACGGGTATTGATGAACGTCACCAGATCGGAATCCCGTCCCAACACGATCCCCAAGACCCCCGGTCCGATCCAACACGCGATAGCCAGGAGCAACGCGAAACAGGTATTCCTTTGGCCGCGCGTCCAGCCTTCCTGTTGCCGGCGAAGGTTCTGCAGGTGAGCGCCCAGGTCCGGGAACGTCTTGGGCAGCGGATGCAGCCAAAAGAGAATCGCGGCAATGCCCAACCAGAGCACGACGGCCAGCGGCAGCCCGATGGCCATCCAATCGAAAAACGCGATGTCAATGCCGGCTTGTTGGGACAGCAATCCTACGCCAATGATATTCGGCGGCGTGCCGATCATCGTCGCGATGCCCCCGGCCGCCGAGCCATAGGCCAATAACAGAAGCACGCCGGGCTCATGGGACCCGGGCTCTTCCCGGGACCCGCGAACCGTCGAGAGCAGGCCGAGCGCAATCGGCACCATGATCGCCACGGACGCCGTGTTGCTGATCCACATGGACAGAAAGGCGGTGGCGAATCCCATGGCCCCGAACATCAGGACCGGCCTGGACGTAATCGTCTTATGGGACAACAGCCAGACGGCAAATCGCCGGTCCAGCCCGTGCACCACAAAGGCTTCGGCCAAGAAAAAGCTGCCGATAAAGAGGAAGATGATCGGATGGGCGAAGGTCGCCAGCACCTCCTTTGCCGACCCCAACCCCATGGCAATACACAATGCCGCGCCGACCAGCGAGGTCACGGCCAGGGGAATGGCTTCCGTGGCCCAACTCACCACGACCCACACCAAAATGGCCGAGAGAATATGCGCCGAAGGAGGCAGGCTGGAAAACGGGTTGAGATACACCAGGAGCGCCAGCCCGGGCGCCGCATACAGGCCGACTCGTTGCCTCATTCCCCACGCATGCCGGTTTGCGGTTTTCATGCCGATGCGACTGTTGAAGCAACCCCGAGCCCCTGTTTCAGGATGAGCTTGGGCTTCGTTGATGTGGCTGGAACACTCATGTCATTGAGCAGGCAGGGAAGCCTAACATAGGAAACGCGTAAAGATCACGTCGATCCTCGGTCCGTAAAACGGCGGGCGCGCCGCCGCTCTTCGTTTCTTCACGACCTAGGATTTTTGCAGGAGACGGGGTATCATAGACTGTCTGAATAACCAAACTAACGGTCCAGTCGATTTTGGGTACGCACATCGTCACTGTACAAGAACTCATTCCCCTCCTGACTCGGCAAGGAGAACAGGGTGTCCGTGTGGTGTTTACGAACGGCTGCTTCGACTTGCTTCACGTCGGGCATATCCGGTATTTCCAATCGGCACGGGCGTTAGTTAGGATTGTCGGGTTACGCTACGCTAACCCGACCTACCCCGACTCAAGCGCGCACCTCCGTCATGAGCACCTTCAGAATGAACAACCCGTTCCAATCATCCTGCGACCGGATTCTGACGCCCCTGTTTGAGGCCCTGACCACCCCGGGGGCCCAGCCTCTGGTCCTTGGGCCACATGGCCCGAGCCTCGCGTTCATCCTCAGCCTGTTGAGGACAACGGATCAGCGTGACGCGGCGCCGGCTTCCGAGCGACCGTTCCAGGGAGTGATCCCCCACAACTGGCTTATTCTGACGCCGACCCAGGAAGAGGCGGAATCGTTATGCCAGGACGTGGCGTTTTTCTTTGCCTTCTTCAACCTCCCCGCCGACTCCCTGGCGTTCTTCCCGGACCGGGGCCAAGCCCCGTATGAAACCGGATCTCCGTCCATCGATCTCGTCACGCAACGCATGCAGACCTTGTTTCACCTTCAAAGCCATCGCCCCACGGTGGTCATCACGACGCCGCACGCCGCCTTACAGTACCTGGTCCCTCAATCCGTTTTCACGCAATCGTGTTTCACCGTCAAAGTGGGCAGCGTGATCGAGCGGGAATCGTTGCTGCGCCATTTGCTGCGGACCGGCTATCGACGAGTGTCCGTGGTGGAAATTCCCGGAGAATTCAGTATTCGAGGCGGCATCGTCGATATTTTTTCCACCGATGCGACCGAACCCTACCGGATAGAGTTTTTGGGCGATACCGTCGAGTCCACCCGCCGATTCGATCCGGGCACGCAAGAAGCCACCGAATCCGTTCTCTCCGCGGTGCTCTTGCCTGCCCGGGAATACTTGCTCCCACCCGACGACCCGCTTTCCGAAATCCCGCCGGACGCTGAATGGCGATTGCCGGACATGTATCCGTCCATGGCCACCCTCCTCGATTATTTTCCAACGTCGCCTTTCGTGGTCATGGATCGTCCCTTCACCCTGGCTGCGCATGCACGGGAGTGGGAGGAAAGGCTGCGGGCGGCATGGGAGGAACACGACTTAGCGGGTACCGGGGTTCCGTATCCCGGTCCCTCTCAACAGTCCGCCGGCTGGGATGAGTTCCTGGCGTTACTTTGCGATGGTCCGTCTCTGGCTTTCGACGTGGTCGCGCCCGTTGAAGATTCCTGGAATCCGGTCATTTCCCTTCCTCTCCAGTCGGCCAAGAGCGTGGGGTTGGGGCTTCGCGGAACGTCGTTTACCGATACCCTGGCGATCCTGGAACGGCTTCGCGGTGAAGGGCCGGTTATGGTCGTGGTTCGATCCTCCGGACAGGTCGGGCGCTTGTCAGGGTTGTTCGCCGAACACCACGCCCCTGCGACGGAACGGAACCCTTTCTCTCAAGCGCTCCATCCTTCGGCACGAATGCCGTTTTATATTCTGCAGGGGTTTCTTTCGTCAGGGTTTGTGGTGCCGTCGTTTCCTTTCACGGTGGTCACCGAAGAAGATATCTTCGCCAAAATTTCCCGGCATCGGCCCCAACCCAAAAGCAAGACCGCGACCTTTTTGTCCTCGTTGGATGATTTGAACGCCAGAGACTACGTGGTCCACGTGCAACATGGGATCAGCCGGTACAAAGGGCTTCGGCGCTTGGCCGTGCAAGGCTTTGAAAGCGACTATCTCATCCTGGAATTTGCCGGACGGGAGACCCTCTATGTCCCGCTCGACCGGTTGAACCAGGTCCAAAAATACCGGGGCAGCGATCACCTGACCCTGACCCTCGACAAATTAGGGGGCACCGCTTGGGCCAAGACCAAGGCGCGCGTCAAAAAAGCCATTGAAGACATGACCGACGAACTCGTCGAGTTGTATGCCGACCGCGAAGTCGTCACTCGCCACCCGTATCAGCAGGACAGCTCGTTATCCCACGAATTCGAGGCGGCGTTCGATTATGAAGAAACCCCCGACCAACTCAAAGCCATCGACGATATTCAACGGGACCTGCTGCTGCCCAAACCCATGGATCGGCTGGTGTGTGGGGACGTCGGGTATGGAAAGACCGAAGTGGCGATGCGGGCGGCGTTCCAGGCCGTCCAGGATAACCGGCAAGTGGCGGTGCTCGTGCCCACCACGCTTCTGGCGCAACAACATTCGGAAACGTTTACGCGCCGTTTCGCACCGTTTTCCATCCAGGTGGGGACGCTCTCGCGGTTTCAAACTCCCAAAGAGGTCAAAGCGCTGTTGCCTGACCTCGCATCGGGTGTCGTGGATATCGTCATCGGCACCCACCGGCTCCTTCACAAACACGTGCAGTTCAAAAACCTGGGACTGGTCATTATCGACGAAGAGCAATGGTTCGGCGTTCGTCATAAAGAACGACTGAAACAACTTCGCACGCAAGTCGACGTGTTGACGCTCACGGCGACCCCCATCCCGCGCACGCTGCAAATGGCCTTTTCCGGGGTCCGGGACCTGTCGGTCATCGACACGCCCCCGCCCGGACGCCTGGCCATCCGCACCCAGGTCGTCCGATTCAATTCCCATCTGATCCGCGACGCCATCCGCAGGGAGCTGGCGAGACAGGGGCAGGTGTTTTACGTCCATAACCGGGTCGAAACCATCGAGCGAACGGCCGGCTGGCTCCGGGAACTCGTGCCCGAAGCCCGGCTCGTCATGGCTCACGGGCAAATGAACGAGCACGTGCTCGAAGGCGTCATGTTAAAGTTCTTTCACGGCGAGGCGGATATCCTGCTTTCGACTTCGATCATTCAATCGGGATTGGACGTTCCGCGCGCCAATACCATTCTGGTGGATCGGGCCGATCTGTTCGGACTGGCACAACTCTATCAACTGCGGGGACGGGTGGGTCGCGCCGGCGACCAAGCCTATGCGTATTTCTTTTTCCCCAATGAAGAAATCTTGAGTACCGATGCCCAACGACGGCTCCTGGCCATTCAGGAATTTGCGGACTTGGGCTCGGGGTTTCGCATTGCCGCCGCCGACCTGGAAATTCGAGGCGCCGGCAACCTTCTGGGCAAACAACAATCCGGCAACATTGCGGCGGTCGGATTTGATCTGTATATGCAGATGGTTGAAGAAGCCGTGCAACAGCGGAAGGGTGAACCCGTTGAAGAAGAGATCGATCCGACGTTGCACGTGCCCGTGTCGGCCTTTATCCCCGACGACTACGTCGAGGACGGCCATCAACGCTTGTCCTTGTATAAACGGCTTTCAGCCAGTCAGAAGGTCGGCGATCTCGCGCTGCTGCATGAGGAGACGCAGGACCGGTACGGGACGCCGCCCGAACCGGTGGAGCAGTTGTTTGAAGTGATGCAAATTCGCCTGCTCGCCAAGAAGCTGAAAGTGGAGTCGCTGGAAGCGGCGAATGACACCGTGACCGTGACCTTTGCTCCCAACGCCACGATTTCTCAAGAGAGCCTCGATTGGTTAATGCAGTATTCGGAAGGCCGCCTTCAATTCCTCTCGCCGGTCTCCTTTGCCATTGCCACGGACCTCGATGATTGGCCGAGCGTGGTGTCCGTCCTGACGACGATGTTGAATGGCCTGTTGGATTCTTCACCGGAAACCGTGGCCTCTTCCATCTCATGAATCATCCACTTCGCCGGTACCGTTCTTCATCCCACCCCTGTCGACACTCCCGATACGCGTTCAGGACGACGGCCATGCTGTCCACTGCCCTGTGCGTGGTCGCGTTGCTTGCCCCGGTCGTGCCCGCCCAGGCCCCGATACAGGATGCCGGAAGCAAGCCGATGACGGATGGTATCGCCGCCATCGTCAATACGGAGATCATTACGGTTTCCGAAGTCCAAGCGGAAATGGCGGATGAAACCTTTCGCTTGAAAGCCCGGTATGAAGGGGACGAACTCACGAAGCATCTCTCTCAGAAACGATATGAAGTCTTGAACCGGATGATCGAACACAAGCTCCAACTCCAGGAAGCCAAGGAAAAGAAAATTTCGATCAGCGACGAAGAATTGGAACAAGTGTGGGAACAAGCGCGCAGAAACCCCACCGGGTTCCCGCCGGCGGCCATTCAATCAAAGGCTGTCCTTCGTGAGGAAATGATGGTACGCCGCGTCAGGGATATAGAAACTCGCCGGGGCCTCTTCGTCGCTCCAGAAGAAATCCGCGCCTACTATAAAGAGCAG
This sequence comes from Nitrospirales bacterium, assembly GCA_020027535.1. Lineage (GTDB taxonomy): Bacteria > Nitrospirota > Nitrospiria > Nitrospirales > UBA8639 > Bin75. Next base: position 4,684 of record JAHRAK010000013.1, on the reverse strand, counting down.
CAACGGCTGTTTACGTCTCCCGGCACACACCACATCCGGCAGATTCTCCTCTTACCGAAGCTGGATGAAACGATGGAGACGCTGAAAGCTCGGGCTGAGGTGCTCGTGAGTCAACTCGACGAAGGTAGGACCTTCGAGCAAATGGCCGAACTCTTTTCCGATGGATCCGAAGGCGTCATGGGGGGCGATCTGGGATTCGTGACGAAAAATGAATTATTGGCGCCTTTGGGCGAAGCCCTGGACAAGCTCTCGCCGGGGGAGGTCAGCCCGCTGATCGAAACGGAAATCGGGACTCATATCCTCCGGCTCGAGGAGAGCCGGCCGGGAGTGACGCAACCGTTTGAGCAAGTGAAAGATGCGATTGCGAACCGGTTGCATCAAGAGAAACTCCAAGAATTCCAAGACAAATGGATGTCGTCGTTAAAAAATAAGGCCTACATCGAAATCCGTTTTTCACTTCCCTCCTAGTCCCCGCACTCCCGCCGATTCCAGCTAGCGCGCGTCACGTAGAATTGTCAATGTTCAGTCATTCCCTTCGACAGGCTCAGGACAGGCGTTGACAGCATGATGGGCTGACTCGGGGACTCGGAAAGAAGGGCCAGCTTGTTCCTGATGACGACCTGCGCCTCTTCTTCTCGGGGTTTCGTCTCTGGCGTAGCGGTCGTTCGGCGGTTGGTGGTCGGCAGAGCTGAACCCCCCTGGCCCCCCTTGTCAGGGGGGAAGCGCTAAGCCGTCCCCCTGAGAAGGGGGATTGAGGGGGTTGTCTTCCAACGGAGGAGGATTGGGGCACAGAAGGAAGCAGTGAAAATTGTCAACGAATTACTGACCACATACAGGGATGACAGATGAAGCGCATTTTTGGTGCTTTTTGGTGCATAATTGGCACACTTTTGGCGCAGTTTTGAGTACTTTTTGTATATTATTGGTGCTTTTTGGCGTACAAAACGTCACTCAGGCTGCGAAATCGAGCCTTTTGACATGAGGCGGTTGCAGGCGTCCGGAAGGCTGGGGAGCGCGGTCGTGCCATCCCGGCCCGGTTGGTGCAGGGCATCCAGTTCCTGCCAAGCGGCAAATTTGGCGTCCAGATACGATTCCAGCAATTTGAACGACGGTGGTGCGTCGTCCATCCGCGTCACGCCGATCACAGGATTATCGAAGAAATTCTGAATGAAGCCGGTTTGTGTCAACTGGACGCTTTCCAATGCCCCGGTCTTTGCGGAACGACGGATTCTCCTGATCGCGTATTCCCGCTCACGCCAGAAAATATACTCCTGATTGCGCAGATAAGGAGGGTAATCCCCGCCTTGTATCTCCTCCCAATCAGGGGGCAAGCGTTCGCCGTGAAAGTCGTGCAACAGAACCAGCCCACCCTCCGTATTCCAAACCCTATACAAGTCATTGAGGCGGCCTTTTCGTTCGTCAGACCCGGTCCGTTCGCAGACCTGGCGGTAATAGCCCGCGGGGTTGTCGACGATTCGTTTGATGTAGGCCTCCAATCGCTGCCTGTCCCGTTCTTCAAAAAGAAGCAGGGCAGCCTGTTGGCCCTCCTCGACCGCGGGTGACACATCGACCCAGACGACGAACGCGTCTCCGTCGGACGTTCCACGATATTCCCCTGCCAGGCGATCAAACGTCCCAACTGTTTGTCGATTCGCCGCTGACCCGCGTTGAGCATCAACGGCAAGTTCATCACCGGGTTGACTGTTTGCCTGACCGGCGGTCAGGAACACCAGGAAAATGGCGATCCATAATTTCAACCCCCAGCAGCTTGCCTGTCTCAACATAACTCCGCTCTCAGCCGGGATTTTTCCACGATTCATAATGGTCTCTCAATGCGTTCCACAGTTCCTGGCGGCCCTCGTTCGTCTTTGAGGAGTAGCCCAGCACCTCTTCGTGATTTTCCACTCCCAGGGTCTGACACACCTGCAACAGGCACGGCCGGCGCCGGCCACGAGACAGTTTGTCGATCTTCGTCACCACGACGATGGGGCGATGCCCGAGATGGGTCAGCCATTCCAGCGTGGTCACGTCATGAGCTTCGAGCCCTCGCGCATCGACCAATTGGACCACGGCACAGAGTTGAGCCCGTTGCGTCAAATAACGCTCGATCATCGGACCCCATTGTTCACGAACCGACTTGGAGGCTTTGGCATAGCCGTAGCCGGGCAAATCGACGAAAAACATGTTGGGTAACACCTTGTCGCTCGTGAGCACACGAAAGAAATTGAGCGTTTGCGTTTTTCCCGGAGTCGTACTGACCTTGGCGATCGCCTTGCGATTCAACAAAGAATTAATCGCCGACGATTTGCCCACGTTGGAGCGCCCCACGAAGGCCACCTCGGGAAGACGCTCACCAGGATAGTGAGCCGGCTTCATGCAACTCTTCACAAAATCCGCTGACAGAATCTTCATGTTGAGAATAACGACGACGAAACAGGAGTCACGGTTTCCTTGATTCCCGTTTCATGGCTCGTTCCATTTCACGACCGGCCTCGCGTTTTTTCACGGTCTCCCGCCGGTCATAGTGCTTTTTCCCGCGCGCGAGCCCCAACTCGACTTTCACAACCCCGCGCTGATTAAAATACATGCGGAGCGGCACCAACGTCAGGCCCTTCTGTTGAACTTGCCCCGTTAAGGTCCGGATTTCTTTTTTGTGCAACAACAGCCCTCGTGGCCGCAAGGGTTCATGATTCATGATGTTCCCATGACTGTATTCGCCGATGTGACAGTTATGCAGAACCGCTTTCCCCTCGGCCACCGTGGCATAGGCTTCACGCAAATTGACCCGGCCTTCCCGGAGCGACTTCACTTCGGTGCCTTGCAGGATTAGACCCGCCTCGATCTTTTCTTCAATCGCATAGTCGTGAAACGCCTTGCGATTGCTCCCGATCAGTTTTGTCGTCGGATCCTGAGACATGAGGTGCTACCGGCTTTATTGAGAAAGGGGACGAACGTCATCCCCCGGCTTCGTCGTCAATTGACCCTACTCCTCTCGAAGCCTAGAATACCATGCCATGCACGCCTTTTCCTCCTCCCGATCACTCATCAGGGACATTTCTCAAAGCCATGGGTTTGCGGGACGCCTCTACGAGTATCGTCTCCAAAAGCAGTGGAAAGCGCTCGTGGGCGAGGTCGTGGCTTCCCATACCTGGCCTGCCAGAATCAAGTTTCGAAAGCTGCACGTAGCCGTGGACAATTCCGTATGGCTTCACCAGCTCATGTATCTCAAAACCACGTTACTGGAGAAGATTCAAGCGCGGATGGAGGACCTCCATTTAGAAGATATTATTTTCTGGATTGGTGAAATACCGGAATCCCGCGAGGATGACGCCGACGTGCACGCCGACCAAGTCCCTATTTCCCCCGACGCACGCATGACTGCCCTTGAATATACTCGATCCGTCAATGACGAGGAATTACGGGACTCGCTCACCAGAGTCATTGCCAAGGCGCTTTCGCCTGCGCCACATTCCAAATAACTTCCTGGTCACATGCCCGAATACTGGATCCCCGATCGGGTCGGGGATGACGGAAAAATGACTACGCTCTACCTCCCCACGGACAGGCACGCAGGCCTGTCCCTACACCAAAGGAGGGGAAAAGAAATGTCTATCATCGCCCCCTCACCCCAGCCCTCTCCCACGCTGGGGAGAGGGAGAAGACGGGACGAGGTCGTCAAATAAGACTTGAATATTCTGACGTTTCTCGGGGATTGAGAGTTCGGGAATGGGGCCGAGCCAACCTTTGGTGTTGCCTTGGCTATAGATAAATCCACCACGGGCCGATCGTTCGAACTGGCGGCGAAACGCCTCTTTCTCAACGTCCAACCGGTTCCCCGCTTCCGCGGGGGCACGCGTTGCCAGATACCGATGCAGCGTTTCCGGTTTGGTCCAACGGGGATCGGAAAACACGTAGAGGACGACTTTCCGGTATAACGTGGCCGGATCATCCGGTGTCGTGGGCCGCACTTTCAGGGATCGGAAATCGTGATTGGTCAGGCCGATCTTTCGGAATCGACGAATCAGGGTTTCAATTTCCGGATCGCTCGTCCACGACGGCACGTGTACGGCCACGACCGCGCCTTCCTGGCTTCCAATGCTGAAGGGCGGAATCGTGCGATCGGGTCTGGACAGGAACATGCCCCCCGCAATCAGCGTGAAGCCTCCCAGTAGAACGGTCAGCCCTATTCTGACGACGGGATCGAATGGCTTTTTGGGCATGGGAAAGGCAAAGACACTGGATTCCCGATTAAAGATGTCGGGAATGACAGATAAGGGAAAAAAGCAAAAGCAGATTCCTCGCTTCGCTCGGAATGACGTAATGGGCCGTTATGCAAACCCATTTGTCTCCGCCGCAGGGCCGGCGCCGTTGCTCCCGTCGCTTCCGTCGTCCTCGCTGCTCTCGGCGAGTTTCGCCACGTCCACGACCCGGTCGGTCTCTTCCATGTCGATGAGACGCACCCCTTGCGTAGTGCGCCCGATGTCCCGGAGAGACTCGATTTTGGTCCTCAGGATTTTTCCTTCGGACGTCATGATCATGATTTCATCGGATTCCTTGACCTGATGAAAGGAAACGGCCGATCCGTTTCGCTCGTTCACCTTGATACTGATTATCCCGCGCCCTGCCCGGCCTTTTGTACGGTACTCGGTCGCCAACGTTCGTTTCCCGAACCCCTTTTCGGTCA
>JAHRAK010000104.1 GCA_020027535.1 Nitrospirales bacterium | reverse complement strand
AGCCCGAAGCTCGCAACCTGGGCCTCAATGCCACGGATTTGGCCCGGCAGGTGCGCGGAGCCTTTTACGGCGTGGAAGCGTTGCGTCAACAACGCGGACGCAACGAAGTGAAGGTCATGGTGCGGCTGCCCGAATCCGAACGCCGGTCCTCGTTCACCATCGAACACTTGATCCTGCTCACGGAGCAAGGGGGAGAAATTTCCCTGGCCGAGGCCGCGGAAATTGAAGCGGGACACGCCTATACGGAAATCAAGCGACGTGAAGGGCGTCGCATCGCGGCGGTCACGGCCGACATTGATGATCAGATCGCCAATGCCAATAGCGTCATGGCGGAAGTGACCGCCAATGAATTGGAAGCGTTGAAGAAGAAATATCCGGGACTCACGTATTCCGTGGAAGGCCAACAGGCGGAGCAACAGGAATCGATGTCCGCCTTGGGAATGGGGTTTGCCCTGGCGATGTTAGTGATCTATGCGTTACTGGCCATTCCCTTCAGGAGTTACGTGCAACCGCTGATCGTGATGCTGGCGATTCCGTTCAGCTTCATCGGCGCGTTGGTTGGGCACCTGCTCCTGGGGTACGGGCTGAGTTTGGTCAGCATGTTCGGCATCGTGGCCCTGGCCGGTGTGGTGGTCAATGATTCACTGGTCCTGATCGCCGCCACGAATCGGCTTCGCGAGGAACAACGGGTATCCCTCCATGAGGCGGTGATTCAAGGGGCCATGAACCGGTTTCGGCCCATTGTCCTGACGTCGTTGACCACGTTCTTCGGGTTGGCCCCGATGATTTTCGAGACGGCGCTGCAGGCCCGGTTTCTCATCCCCATGGCCGTCTCGCTGGGCTTCGGCATCCTGTTCGGGACGGTGATCATTCTCATCATTGTGCCATGTGTCTATCTCATGGTGGACAATCTGATACGCAGAGGCCAACCGGCCATGGCCGACGCCGTGACTCCCCCGGAACATCCGGAAGCGGGGACAGTTTGACGCGTCGCTGTTCTCCGGCATCGTGTCAAGCCGTTGTATCCCGTCAGTGTGGACTTGCATCCTGGCCACCCGGATGACCTACTTGAAAATTATGGATTGTAGGGGGGGCACCTCCCCGTCAAACGAGGGGAGGTGCCTGCTGACAGGAAGAGCCGTCCGGCTCTCCTCAGGTTAAAAGAACCACTGCGCGCGGAAGAAAATGGAGCGCGGCATGTTGGTATGGGCCACGCCGAGCCCGATACTCTGTTCGCCGACGTTCAAAAACTCATGCTGGTCGAAGAGATTGATTGCGTCCACGGCAAACAACAGCTTTTGTTTCTTGCCAAAGGGCAGCACGTGCGTCAGGGAGAGATTATACGTGGTGTTCGAATCCGCGTGTCCCGAATTGGTTCTGCCGCCCGGAGGCGTGCTTCGCAGACCGGAGCCGAAGAGCATCTGCCCGGTGACCGTGGTGTTGGGGAAGGGGCGATACGTGACCACCGCCGAACTGGTCATGGTCTGTGAATGATCGCAAAACACGCCTCCGCTCGACTCGATGTCGTCCAGTTCAGGTTCGTGCAACAAAAAGTGTCCGGATTGTAACCCATAGCCCTTGCATTGCCCCCAGGCCACGTTGCCGCGGGCCGTGAGCGTGTCGGTCAGCTTTGCGTTCACGGAAAAATCAATCCCCCGTTGCCAGCCCCGTTCAAACGCAAAATAGTTCAGCATCGGCGTCGTGTTGAACTGATGGGCGTCAGCCTGGTTGGTATTGACCTTGTAATAGCCCGTCACCTGGACCACCAGCTTTGTCCCAACCGCGTGTGTCGAGCCGATTTCGAAATAATGCGACCGTTCTGGTTTGGTCTTGACGTTGGCCAGGTGCTCGGGCTGTGCCGTGGCGCCTTCAAGATTGAGGACTTGAAAAGGCAGGGCCTCCAGGTTGGGAGGGGTAAACAAGCGCCCGTAAAACACGTGGAAGGCGTGCCGGTTATTGGGCGTATAGGTGACCCCGATGCGAGGACTGACCTGGAAGGCTTCCACGTACCCGTGAATATTATCCACCCGCAGGCCGAGGTTCATGGTCCAGTGCTCATTGGGCGTGAATTGATCCTGGATCCAGAACTCTTCCCGATACCCGACAATCCGCCGATCGGCATTGCGGGTTAAGACTCCACCCACGGGCTCAGCGCCATGCCCATGTTCGTGAGCTTCTTCCTCTTCTTCCTCCTCCTCCTCATGATGATCTTCTTCTTCCTCCTCCTCCTGACGTGCAAACACAGACAGGCGGGTTTTATTTCTCGACATCGTCCGGTCCAACTGGAAGCCGGCCTTGATCAAGTGACGGGGATTGAGCGCGTGCGTGCAATCGACCCGCACGCCCCCGGCAAAGGCCCACCGGTCCTGGTTTCCCGCTGAAAAGGGTTCGGCGGCGGCGCTCGTGTAGGCCAGGATGTTATAGGGGTCGGTGGTGAAAGTCGCCCGGCTGTGCCGGAAGTAGCCGGCCACGCTCACGAACTGCTTGGCATCCATATCGTGTCGCCACACCAGGTGCGAGTACTGGTTATTCTCTTCCTGGTTTTCATCAATCTTTTCAGAAGCCACCGGCGTAAAGCCGGAGTCGGTGTGGTCCTGGATCAACTCGACAATCTCCTCATTCGGGGTTTGACCCGGTAGAGTGGGAATTTGCGAGTTTGCCACACTATTCATGAACAACCAGGTCACGTTATTGCGGTTGTTCACCTGGTAATCGCCACGCAGGAAGGTCTGGTTGGTTTCGCCGCGACCGTGAAAGATCGACTGACCCAACGTGGGAGGATCGATGGCCCGATTGGTCGTCCGATAATTGTTCATCACGTAGAAGCGGAACCGGTCTCCTGCCGTCCCCCCGTATTCAAACGACGGCAGCACGGTTTCATTCGAGCCCCCGAACACGCCCACGGACCCGAATCCCGGTTTGGTTCCGCTCTTGCTGGTGATGTCGATGACCGCGGCCGTCCGATTCCCGTATTGGGCTTCCATGCCGCCGAGCGTAATGTCCGCCCGCTCCCAGACCCGCGGGGAGAGCAGGTCCGAAAACTGGCTCGTGACGGTGTCCGGAATGGGCACGCCGTCAATCCGGAATTGGAGATTCGCATGATCCTGCCGGATGTGCACTTGTTTAAGACCGCCGTAGGCGGCGCCGGGGATCGTGACCAGGACGTCGTGCAGATCGAGATTGTTGCCTCGTGGCAGGGCTTCAATGTCTTTCCGGCTGACGGAATAGGTTTCACTGGAAGAGTTGGGCTTGATGGGAAGGAGCGGGGCCACGATTTCCAGTGCAATCTCCTTGGTTTCCGTCATGGTCAACACGACGGGGTCTGGCGTCTCTCGACCGATTTTGATCACCACGTGCTCGCTCCGGTACGTATCCTGAACGGCTTGGACGGAAAACACCCCGTCGTTCGGAACAATCAGCGCAAACTCACCCGTGTCGGTCGTTGCTCCCGATGTGACCAGGGTCCCTTCCTGATCCCGCAATTCCACGGTGGCTTGGGCAACGCGCCGCAGATCCGCATTCTGCACGTACCCGGTAATCGTCTGATTGGCTGGAGCGGCAGCGCCGCGCTGAGGTGCTCCTCCAAGCAGCGCCAGGGCGACCCCGAGAATGAGCCATGCCCGCCTGACGGACTGAGTCGTGAATGTTGTCATCGAACGTCTCCCTCTCTTTCAATGGTCGTTCCGTTGTCCCTCTTGAGAGGGGCCTGTCCGGTGCTTATACACGGCCAATTGGTGTTTCGTGAGCCATTTTCAACGAACGGGCGCAAATCATCCATGAACCGAAGATGTGCACTGATGAGAAGGGCGGCTTTTCCTCTGTCATCCCCGACTTGATCGGGGATCCAGGGGCTTTTCTTTTTGTTTTTACAGTCAGGGAGGTCGGCTTAGTGCAACGTCAGATAGCTAGGACTTGCGGTTGAGAATCTCTCCGGCGTGTTCACCGGCTTCTTTCACCAGGATCCCCATTTTGGCATGGGAGGGTTCGAAGTCCACGGGGAAATGATGGTGCCGGAGCCGCTGGCTGGTGATCGGACCGATTGAAGCGACCATGGTTTTCCCCAGCGCGTCCCGAAAGGCCGCGAGTTCATCGGTGGCGCCGAGCAGTTGCACGATATGATCGATTTGGGTGGCGCTGGTGAGCAACACGACGGAGGCTTTTCCGTCCACAATGCTGCGCAGTGTCCGTTTGAGAGGTTCCACGTCATCGGGCAGGGCCCACCGGTACACCAACACGCTCTTCACCCGAGCTCCCCGTTCGGCCAACCCTTGCGCGAGGTCCGTGTTTGCCGTCCCGTATTCTTGAATGGCAATCCGGAGTCCGGAGAGTCCTTCCGGTTTGCAAGCATCCAGGGTGTGAAGGATATCCCGCCAGGTATTGGGTTCGGGCACGGTGATGTCGAGTTTCAACCCCAATTCCTTTAAGGCCGCAATGGGTTTTGGCCCACGGCAGACCAGGGTTGTCCTCGTCAGGGCTTCCCGGATCGCTTCCAGGGGAAACCGTGTTTTCCAGACGTCCACCAACGTCCTGGTGCCTACACCCGTCAGTAGAATCAGCAGGTCAACGTCCCCTGCCATGAGGCTCTTCGCGAAATCCAGGGCTTCGGTATTATTTTCCAGGGGGATCTCTTGTATGGATGGGGCTACCATGGGATTTCCTCCGTGCCGGGCAATCAGCGCGGCCATCTGATCAGCCATCCGGCTCTCGAACGCGGCGACGGTCATGCCGGCGAATCCGCGGGTTGCGTCCGGTTCGGAGTTCATCGGGGTGATGGTCACACAGGGCCCGCACTTTCTGTAGGGAACAACGATCGTTGTTCCCTACTTCTGAGAGCAAGCCGAGTCGTCATTTGGAAATCGCAATGGGCAACGTGGGGGTTTGAGAAATATCGGTCACGGTGAAATGATACAGTTGATACAAGAGATCGAACGCTTCGTGATTCCACCGGTCGAACAATTCTCCTGCTGCGGATTCCTGGTCGATGTAATACCACAACCCGCGTTTCTGAGCGGAGATAATGGCTTCTTCTGGTTGGGTGTGTGACTCCTGGATGGTCAGGGTCCTGGCCGGATTGACGGCCACAAATCCTGTCCGCGGATCCGGGTCCACGTCAACCTCCATTTCTTCGTCAATGCCTCGTCCGACAAATCCCAGGATCGCCTTGAAACTGCGCAATTTGATCTGGCCGAACATGGGGAAATCACCGCCTGAATGGTCCGGTCGAATATCGACCAGAATATGATGCTCGTTGAATCGTTCCGCTTTTCGGTTTAAAGCCTCTCGTTTACTGTTGGAAAGCGTATTCGGATCATAGTTGGTCACCACGATCCGTCCGGTCTTCCGTTGGCCCCCGTCGGTGAATTGAAGCGGATCGATAAACAGCTTTCGCTCGGAGTGCAGCCATGACAGATGCATCACCCGCTGCCGGAACTCCCGGTATTCCGCTCGCCGGTGAGGCTGGTTCAACAAGAAACGTCGTTGGCCGTCGTTGGCTTCGAGAATGATCCCTTCAGACACCAGACGAAAGAGGATGGCGAGATCGATCCCCTGTTGCCCCAGGGACAAGATGGTCTTTTCGGTAATCGGCGTCAACAGGCGTTTGGTGAATTCTTCGCCTTGAATCGGGATGATCGTCACGGTCGGGTTTTCCGCGGCGGAGCTGCCCAGCGTCAAAGACAACGAGTCGGCGCCGGGCGATCCGGCCAGTAATCCCGTCAGGCCGGTGTTGACTCGGAAATCAAACGTGGCGGCGATGTTGGAAACGGCCGTGAAATGAATCGGCTCATGGTAACGGGTGCGGGCGACGTTGAGCAGCAAGAGTTCGGTTTCAATCCGGTTGACCGTCCAGTCGTATTCCAGCACCGCCTTATGCATGGCCACCGGCGAGACACACCCACTCCCTATCAGGCTCATCCACCACAGGGTGGACATCAGGATCAGGGCGTGGCGCGTCTGACGTGGAGGTCTGCGCCCTGGTGGGGAATCCCGGTGCGCAGTGAATCCGCTTGTTGCGCCCGATTCAGGGTTCATGGGTGCGATGGTATCACACGGCCCGTCCCGTGGGGAACCACGATCATTCTTCCCTCGACAGCGGGGTTGCCGCCCCGTTAAGATGACCTCCCTTAATCGGGAAGCGTGAGCAGCATGTCCGAACAAGTCCGACAAGAAATTCCAACTGGAAAAGGTTTACGTCACGTGGCTTTGAACGTGACGGATTTGGAAGTCTCGAAAACGTTTTATCAGACCTGGTTCGGGATGACGACCGTCTGGGAGCCTGATGCTGAGAACGTCTATATGAGTTCCGGGGTCGACAACCTGGCCCTGCATCAAATTCCAAAGGAGAACAGGCCTGCTTTCCAACGGTCTCAAGGGCAATTCCTTGACCATTTGGGATTCGTCATGGATTCGCCGGAAAGCGTGGATCAATTGTATGAACGGGTCGTCAACGCAGGCGTGGAAATTATCCACCACCCGAAGCAACACCGGGACGGCAGTTATTCGTTTTATCTTGCGGATCCCGACCGCATCGTCATCCAGATTTTATACGAACCCACCATCAGTCCGATTCGTTTTTCAACGGAGACGTAAGGGATCGCCCTCACCCGGTTGTCCCATGACTTGAGGGTGGAACCTGATACGCGGAAAGACTCTATGGCTCTCTGGGATCGCGTTGGCCTCAATCAGTTCGTCGGACTTCAACCGTGGGTGTGGGTGCAACTGGAAAGCGCCGAGCCGCCGGGTCCCTTCCCTTTTGTGGGAGGCGTGGATCCGGAGGTCGTGGCAAGTCTTCATGAAGTCCACGGCATTCTCATGAGTGCGGTGGAAACGGCCATCAGTGACGTATTTGCGAGTCGAACGTCGGTCGATGATGAGGCGGCCGGTCGCCGGCTGGAAGATGCCTATGCGGAAGTCGTGCAGTCACGACCCCGGCTCCGGCAACATATCCGGTGTGGACGGAATCCCGACGGCACCTTCGTATGGGAATTTCCCAAGGACCGCCATCAGTCGGCGGTCATGAATTACGCGGGTCTGCGTATTTTCAACGCGGTGAACCGGGAAGCGCTGCCGATGGGGTTCGATCGCCCGCTCTCCCCCGTGGTGGGTAAGCTGTTGGGTTGTTTGAATGGAACCCGGACCGTCTCGGAAATTCGCACGATTGTCACGACAGCCGGTCGTGACGCGGCGCCACAGTTACTGCACCTGCTTGAGCAACTCGACTCGCACGAGTGTTTAGCCGTGACGAGCCACTCCTCAATTCGAACGCAGTGGCTCGACGTGACCAAGGATCAGGATACGGTTCATTTGGGTCATGCGGCCTTGATGTATCGACAACGGGACCGGTTCTTCTGGTTTGATCCGTGGCTGATGCCCTGGTTTGCCGAATCCCCGGTGCCTTCGCTGTGGACGTCGTTGTTGCCGTCACCGGCCGCCGTGTTCCTGACGCACGACCATGATGATCACGTCGATCCCCGCACGTTGCTGCACCTGCCGAAGGACGTGCCGGTGATCGTGCCCAGCCGGAAAAACCGGAAGACGTGGCATTTCGATTATCTGTCCCTGATGCGGGAACTGGGCTTTACGAACGTCATTGAACTGGCGCATGGAGAATCCTGGAAATTTGACGGTGGGCAGGTGGTGTCGGTTCCGTTTTTCGGCGAGGATCCTTGCGACCTGGCGCTGCCACGCAATTGCTATTTAATCAGCGATCGAGGACACAATACCCTGGTCCATGCCGACAGCGGTCCGACGAACGACGGGCATTCGGCGATCGAGGATGGGGTCATCGCCCGGCTCGTGGAGGACCATGGTCCGATTGCGACCGTCTATGCTTCACAACAACAGTTGAAAGAAATTCGTTCCTACGCGGCGCATGCGAGTTTGTCTCATCCCGGCAAGTGGTTGGAGGTGGGGGAAAACGGATTCCTCACCAATCGCTATCTGTCGGAGTTGATGCAACACGCCCAAGCCACATTATTCGTCTCGTACGCCACGGGTGGTGCCGATTGGTATCCGGACCATTTGTCGTTCATGTTCAGCGATCGCAATCCGGCCCGTACGGCGTTACTCACCGCCCACTGGGATTCCCCGGAATCCCTGCGAGACGTGCTGGCGGCATCCGGCCGTCAGTACCATCATGGCCAAGCCTTGGACATCGTTCGAGTGCCTGCGCCGGGGCAAGTCCGGATCATCCAAAAGAACGACGCCGTCTCGCCTCTCTCTCTTTATCAACTCGATCATGAAGTGCCCGCTTTCCTCAAAAGCGCTCCTCTTTAAACCCTTCTTGCTGTTCAGCGGCTAATGTGATAGGACTAGGTGCTTTTTACGACGGGAGGATGTGTGATGACCAATCAATCAATGCCCGTATCCGTGATTGATGAGGACGAGTCGTTTCCTGAATGGGTCACGGTCGTTGGGGTGAAAATTCGCGACCATGGTGAGGTCAAAGTGGCCCGGACGACCGATCCCACCCTGAAGGTCGGCGACCACGTGCTTATGGAATTGGAGAACGATACGACTTATGGGACCGTCTTTTCCCCGCCGCATCTTCAACCGTTCCTCCCTCCCATGCGGGTGATGCGGGGTATCCTTCGGAAAGCCACGCCGGAGGACGAAGCCGCTATTGCCCATCAAAAAGAGTTATCCTCCTCCGGTATCGCGTTCTGTCGAGAGCGGGCCCAGGCGCTGGGTTTGCAGATGAAGTTGGTCGAAGTGTACGGATCGCTTCGGCGGCGGGCCCTGACGTTCAGCTACACGGCGGAATCTCGCGTTGATTTTCGGCAACTCGTCAAAGATTTGGCGCGCGAGTTTAATTGTTGGATTGAAATGCGACAAATTTCCAGCAGGGATGAAGCTCGTCGTCTGAGTGGGGTCGATACCTGCGGGCTTGTCTTGTGTTGCGCGAATTTTCTCACGGATTTTAAACCGGTGAATCTCAAGTTATCCCGTCATGAAGCGGCTTGGTCAAACGATGCGCATCGCATCGGGGTCTGTGGACGGTTGAAATGTTGCCTGATGTTTGAAAACGAGGATTGGCCCACCCCCAAAGCGCCCGATCAACAACTCATTCAACCCACTCGATCGTAATTGGTTTCCTGCCCCGCACGTAGACGGGCCGCAGTCTCAAGAGGTGTTTCAGATGAGTCCCCCGCCTCGTTTTATCCTCTACGCCCATAACGCCACCTACGACAAATTACACCAGGTGGCGACCCTGGCCCTGACGGCCTCGGCCATGGGAAAAGACGTGGTCGTCGTGCTGTTGTTTTGGACCATTAAAAAGCTCGCCGAGGGGAAGCTCGATGAAATCGATTTTCCTCCGGAGTATCACGACTATCATGAAGAAGTCGCCCGCTTGCTTGCCGAGCGCAAGGTTCCCCTGATTACGGAGATGTTTGAAGAGTCGAAGAAGGTGGGAAAATTTCGCCTCATCGCGTGCAGCGCCGGGTTGGAATACATGGGCGTCGACGCGGAAGCCGTGGCCAAACAGGTTGATGAGGTGATGGGGCTTCCCGCCATCCTTGCCCTGGCGGCCGGTGCTGAGACGACCCTGTTTGTGTAGCCTGTCATGATCCGGTCGCGGCGCCGTCCCAAGGCGTCTCGCGCGTTCCCACCGATTGCTTGACAAGCCTGCCCTGTTGTGGACAATTAGTAGTACAAGCACACGTCTATCCAGACGAGACGGGAGCTTATCAGGGCTGAGCATATGGCAGAATCAAGCGGTGTGGGCGCCGGAACAGCCGGAAGAGTGGGGATGATCGAGCCGTCGATCCGGAACGCCCTCCCATACTTCATGTCTCTCGCGATTTTTCCCCTCGTCGCCATCGCCGCGGTGCACGGCGGGTGGTGGATTGCGGGTCCGTTCCTCTTCTTATGGATCGCGGAAGGGCTGGAAGCCCAGTTCGGCGTGGAAGAGCGGAACATGGACCCGAAGAAGACACTTGAACGCCAGTTATTCTGGTACAAACTGCCCGTTTGGTTGTGGGCGGTACTCTGGCCGGTCACGCTCGTGTTTTCGCTCTGGCAGATCCTTGTGGTCGGCCGTCTGTCCACCTGGGAAGCCCTGATCATGGCGGCGGCGCTGGCCAGCGTGGCGCAGGCCTCCTTCATCGTCGGCCACGAATTGATCCACCGGCGCTCCGTGTGGGAGCGCCGGATCGGCGAATTCCTGCTGGCGTCCGTTTCCTACCCGCATTATGCGACGGAGCATACCTCTATACATCACGCCCTTGCCTGTACGCCCGGGGACGCCGGGTCCGCGCCCAAGGGCCAAAGCTTCTGGCGGTACTTGCCCCAAGAGTTGGAGCGTAACCTCATCGAAGCTTGGTGCTTCGAACGGGACCGGCTGGCGCGCCTTCACCTGCCGGTCTGGCACTACACGAATCCGTTCTGGCGGTACGTCCTCGAAACCGCCGCGTGGTATGCGCTGGTGTATTGGATGGGCGGCGCCTGGGTCGTCCTGATCTTCGCCATCGCTTGCGCCAGCGCGATCTTTTCGATGAAACTCATCAACTATGTGCAGCACTACGGATTGCGGCGCATCCGTCTGCCCAACGGCCGGTTCGAGCGGGTCCAGGCGTGGCATTCCTGGAACGCCTCCTACAAGCTGACCAACTGGCTCTATTACAACATGCAGCGCCATCCCGACCACCACGTCGCGGCAAGCCGGCGCTACCCGCTCTTGCAGTATCACGGCGGGGACACGGCGCCGCAACTGCCGGGAAGCTACATGAAGATGGCCGGTCTGGCCCTCGTGCCCCGGCGCTGGTTCCAGGAGGTGGACCCGCTGGTCGATTCCTGGCGCGCCTACGACAGCCCGGCGACCGCCGCGCGTCCGGACGCGTTCGAGGCGATCGTCGAGATCCTCGGCTCCGCGCCGCGTCTCGCCGCGTGGGTCAATCGCGCCCCGGAACTGCTCGATAACCTCAGGGAAAAGGAATTCACCGACCTTGATCTCCCGGACGGGTTCGGACCGGATCAGGAATTCGAGAGGGTCGCCCGCCGCGGCCTCGCGCGCGTGTACTGGAGAGGCCGCGCGGAACTGGTCGAACGACAAGGTCTTCCAGATCGGCGTGCATACGATGCGCGGCAACCTGTCGCCGGCCGAGGCGGGGACGGCGCTGTCCAACGTTGCCGAAGCTTCCATCAGCGCCGTGCTGTCGGCCGTCGAGGAGGATTTCGTTGTCAATGCGGTGCTGTCGGCCGCAGACGAAGATTTCACCGACCCCCGTGCCGAAGGCGGGGTGGCGGTGGTGGTCTTGGGCGATCTGGCCAGCAAGGAGGCGGCGCCCGGCGCCGAACTCGACGTCGTGTTCGTGTACGACGGCGGTCCCGCCGAATATTATGAAACTCTATGCCGCCGCTTCCTCGAGGCGCTCCGCGGGTTGTCGCACGATAACCTGCTATTTGCACCGGTCCCGCCAGGCCGTGAGGCGAAGCCCGTCCGTTCACTCTCGGATCTCGCGGAACACCACGGCGGATCGGCCGGCGAGCTTCCGGACCTGACCCGGGCGCGATGCATCTTCACGTCCGGCGACCCCGATATCGGGACGCGGTTCGACGAGGCGCGACGTGCAATCCTGGCCCATGGCGCGACGCGCAACAGCCTGATCGTCGAGTTGCGTAAAGCGGATGGGAACGCGGCCGAACCCGGCCTGCTGTCGATCGACGACGTGCGCGGCGGCCTCCGGGAGGTCGAACTCGCCGCCCGGTTTCTGGAATTGACTCATGCCGTCGCCCCGGACGATCAGGCTCCGAGCGCGAGTTCCGTCTTCAAGACCGCCGGCAGCCGCGGGTTGATCCCCGTCGATGCCGCGGAGCGGCTGGCGGAGGCTGCGACGCTGTGGCGGAACCTGCGGGGCATCCTGCGGCTGGTTGCGGACGACGGCTTCGCGGTCGAGACGGCGGAGGTCAAGACCGTCATCGCCCAAGCTTGCGGGATGGACGACTTCGACGCGTTGACCAGCGCAATCAGCGAAACGGCGTCCCGCGCCGCCGCCGACATCGACGCGCTGGACGGCATGCGCGACCGCTCAACAGCAAGCGACAGAGACCCCAACCCCTCTCCTGCGTCCTGAGCTCGCACACGCTGTAGATCGTTGAACGGTACAGAGAGGATCGGAGTCCTGTCACTCTGCGGTACACGCAGGCTTTGGCGAGTGAGCGGCATAACGCATTGTGGCTGAAAGCGCCTGATGGATCTGTTTCATGTCTGAATCGCATCACGACAACGGCAAAGGAGCACCAATTCCTGGAGCGGCGGGCGTGGGGGACAACAAGGACGACAAGACGCCGACGCGCAAGAACACGGGGCGCGGAATACTGAAGAAGATCACCCCCGCCGACTCTGGCCTCGTCGAAGTGCCGTTGCTGGCACCGCATTTTGAATTTCGCCCGATCGAAGACCAGCAAGTGCTTCTCGTTTCCGAAACCTTCAGCACGTTACTGCGCGGGCGGATTCATTGCAATCTCCTGCCGCTGCTCGACGGCCGCCACGCGCACCAGGACATCACTGTCGCCCTTGCGGGCGAGCATTCCGCACTCGATGTTCAGACGGCCATCGTTTCCCTGGCATCCAGGGGTTATGTCGTGTCCGGAGAGCATGCGATGGAACGAGGACGGGCGGCGTATTGGTCCTCGCTGGGGGCTTCCCCCCGCTGGGCCGAGCAGCGCCTGGGGGCCGCGAAGGTGGCGATCGACGGCGATGACGGCCGCCTCTCACGGTGGCTGGACACCATGGGAGTGGCCGTAGGCGAGGACCGTCCAACACTCACCATCATCGTCTGTGCCGATTATCTTGACGAACGGCATGGCGCCGTCAATCGACGCCACCTCACGTCCGGTGTCCCGTGGATGTTGGTCAGGCCAAAGGGGGTGCAGCCCTTGTTCGGCCCGGTCTTCAATCCGGCGGAGCAGGGGCCATGCTGGGCCTGCCTCGCGTATCGCCTGCGTGGCCACCAGGAGGTCCACAACTACCTGCGCAACCTGGGCGGTGACGATGCCGCCTTCCAGCCTTGTGTATCGGAACCTGCCGTCTTGGATGCGGTGTACGGTCTCGTCACGGCTGAAATCGCCAAGTGGCTGGTCCTTGAGGAGATGGCGCCAATCCATGAGCAAGTCATTTCAGTGGACGTCGTTCGTCTGAAGAGCGAGCATCATGCGACCATGCGGCGCCCGCAGTGCTTCACCTGCGGCGACGAAGCATTGTATCGCGCCGATCGTCCGGCGGTTCCGGTGCGTCTGCGGCCGAGCCCGAAGAGCGTTCGCAACAGCGGCGGTCTGCGCTCGATTTCCCCGGAGGAGACCCTTGCCAGGTACCGTCATCTGGTCAGTCCCGTCAGTGGCGTCGTGACATGGGTCGCGCGTACCACGGCAGCAACCGACCCCTGGTTGCACGTCCACTGGGCCGGCAGCAATCCGGCATTGAGAATCAAGCATCTGAGTTCGTTGCGGCGCAGCCTGCGAAGCAAGAGTGCGGGCAAGGGGAGCACGGCGGCGCAGTCCGAGGTGAGCGCGCTTTGCGAGGCCATCGAGCGTTACTCCTTCGCGTTCCATCGTGACGAGATCCACTGTCAAAGACGTTTTGCGGATTTCATTTCGGCCGGGGAGTCGGAGGCAATCCACCCGAACGACGTCCAACTCTTCAGCGACTGGCAACTGGACCATGCGGCGGAAATCAACGCCCGCGGCCATCCATACAACGTCGTTCCGCCGCGCTTCGATCCGGATAGGGAAATAGACTGGTCGCCCGTGTGGTCGCTGACGCATGAGCGGCACCGGTATCTGCCGACCTCCATGCTCTACGGCATGACGCCCGAGCAGCGTGGCGATTCGGACCTCTGGGCGGATTCAAACGGCTGCGCCGCCGGCAACACGCTCGAAGAAGCGATTCTGCAGGGATTCTTCGAACTGGTCGAACGCGATGCCTTTGCGATCTGGTGGTATAACCGGCTGCGCCTGCCCGGCGTGGACCTGGAGAGTTTCGGCGACGACTATCTTGCGTCGGCGCGCGACTACTACCGCAACTTCCATCGCGACATGTGGGTGCTGGACGCAACCGGCGATCTTGGCATTCCGACCTTCGTCGCCATCTCGCGCCGAACCGACAAGGAAGGAGAGGACATCATCTACGGTGCCGGAACGCACATGGACCCGCACGTCGCGGCCTTGCGCGCGGTGTGCGAGTTGAACCAATGTCTGACCTGGGCCCCGCGCCCGGACAGCGGCGACTCCCGACTCGCCATCGACGATCCGCTGGCCCTGTGGTGGTGGAAGACGGGAAAACTGGAGGACCATTCCTATCTGGCGCCGGCGCCCGATGTTCCCCTACGCGGCGCGTCGGATTATCCCGTTCCGAAACCGCAGACGTGGGAGAGGACGTGGAACGGTGCCGCGCGCTGGTCGAAGCCAAGGGCATGGAATTTCTGGTGCTCGACCAGACCCGGCCCGACATCGGCATGCCGGTGGCCAGGGTGATCGTGCCCGGCCTCCGCCACTTCTGGGAGCGCTTCGCACGGGGACGCCTGTACGACGTGCCGGTCGAGATGGGATGGCGCGACAGCCCCGTTGCGGAAGCCGATCTCAACTCTATACCGGTCATCGCGTGACACACCATGATGAACTTTGAAGAAGCATTGGCCGTTACCGAAGAGCGCCTCCTTGGCGAGGCGGACTCTATGGGGGCACTGCTGAAGGGGCTCAGGAACCTGATTTCCCCTGCCTTGATTGGAGAAACGGAATGGGAGAATCTCCTCGACGTCGCCCGCGAACTGCCCCCCACTATGGCCGCCTTCCCGTTCGGATTCGAGCTGTCGCTGAATGAGCGCCGGCCTAGAGCGGATCTCGGCCTCTCGGTGGTCGGCGGGTCCGCGCCGGCGGCATTCTTCGAGGAAAAGGCGCGGTCCGAAAACGCGGATCCGTCCACGACGGGCATCGCGCGGCTGCTGGCTGAATCGGAACCCGACGACTCCCCTCTGCGCCAGGTCGCCGGTCGCAAGATGATGCTTGAATTCGACGTCGGTAGGGCGACCGGCGGCTCGCGGCCGGATCCGGGGATCTTTCTGCGTCCTGCCGAACGGCCGATCGTCGGCGACGGGGCAGATCAGCGGCTTCTGGACATTGGCGTCATGCTCGAAGCCGTGCTGACGGCCGTCGGGTGGAGTCCGGATGCCGCCGAGCGCCGGGAGGTGGAGCGGGTGCACCTAGCGCAGAAAGCGGATACGCACATCGAATCAATCGGCGCTTTTCCGTCGCGCGAAAGAGCAATCCGGCTGGCGGTGATCGGATTTCGGACCTCGAGCGGCGTCATGGCGTTTCTGAAACGTGCTGGCTGGCCTGGACGGCATTCGGTCGTCGCCGAGACCATGGCGCGCTTTGAGAAACGATGGGGGGTCGTCGAGTTGGGGGTCCATTTGGACGTGCATGCGGACGGCCTCGGTCCGACGCTGGGACTGAGTTGCCTCGCCAAGGAAAGAAGGGCGAAAGATCCGAGTCATTGGCTGGACCGTCCCAATCTCTGGACAGGTTTCTTCGAGAGCTTGCGCGAGGACGGCCTTGCGGTTCCGGAAAAGCTGTCGGCGCTCGCCAACTGGTCGCCTGGACCGACGACGCTGTTCGGCATGTTCGGTCCGTTCGTACTCCTGCGGGGCATTCACCACATCAAGCTTGTGCTGGCTGGAGACCGGATTGAACAGGTCAAGGCTTATCCTTTCATGGTGCTGATAGGAACGCCCAAATCCTGAGGAGATGGCCATCTGCCGCTGTGCATCCCTGATGCCGTGGCTACGGGGTGACGGAAACAATTCGATCCGGTATGCTCGCGCGAGCGGTCTTGCAACCATGAGGAAATGACAGTGAGCAAACATCTCGATACATCCACCTCAGACAAGAAAAAAGCGGCCGAACGTTACTACGACGAGAATACGCCGGGCATCTACCTTAAAGGGTGGAACCGCGACCATATCCATTTCGGACTGTTCGAGCCGGGGGAATGTCCCGGACCCGGCGAGGTTCTGGCAGACTCACCGGGGCTGGCGCGCGCCGTGGAGCGCATGGTTGAAGTGATTGTCGCGCCGGCGGGCATCGCGGCGCACCATCATGTGGTCGATGCTGGATGCGGGGTGGGCGGAACGGCCATCCACCTTGCGAGAACACGGGGATGCAGGGTCACCGGCGTCAATCTGAACAGGATGCAATTGGAGATTGCCACCGGGAAAGTGCGCGAGGCGGGGCTGGACCATCTCATCGGCTTCCAATTTGCGGATTGCTCCCTGAGCCTCCCTTTTGCCGACGCTTCGATCGATGTGGTGGTCAACATCGAAAGCGCATGCCACTACGACGACCGGAAACAATTTCTTCGCGAAGCCAGTCGAATCCTGAAACCGTCAGGAATCATCGTGGCAATGGACTGGATGGCGCGTGACGGGTTGACGGTTGAGGAATACGACAAATTCATTGTGCCGCTCTGCACGCCGTTTGCCGTGTCCGGGCTGGAGAGCCAGTCCACGTATACCGACATATTGCGCGAGGCGGGGCTGGAAATTCTGCAGTTCGAGGATTTCGACGGGAAGGATGCCGACAATTTGCGGCTGGTCGAGAATGCCTACAATTTCCTCTCAACGCTTCAGTTTTCCGGAATCGAAACGCCCGGAATCCGCGGATTGATCGACCAATTCGGAACGCTATACGAGGCCTGGAGGAACGGAAGTTTCGAACTCAGAAGATACTGCGCGAGAAAACCTGAGGAGACCGGCTGAAACCTGTCGGCGACGGTTATCGCGCCGGCTTCGTGCCGGAAATGAAGTGGTAGGTGAACACGCCTTCCTGCAATCCCTGATCGTAGCTGATGGAGGCTTCCATAAATTCCTTGGAGGCTCGATTCATCTTGGCGATTTGGGGGTTGAGTAAAGTCAACATCAACCAGCCTTTACTGATTCTCTCGGTGGACCGCGCCGCTTCGGAAGAGAGATCCTGTGCCGTTATGCCCTCGAAACCGGATTTCTCGAGTGCTAGGAACACGTCGCGCCACGGCTCGAGCGGCGGCATGCGCCAGCCTCGTTGCGCCGTGGCGTGAAGCACTTGCTGCTCTTCGGACATCGGCGCACCGCTCAGCAGTCCTTCGAGGGCCTGCCAGCGCCCGCCCGGCTTGAGCACCCGGTAGACGCCTTGGAGATAGGCGAGCTTGTCCTCTGCATAACAGAAGGATTCGTGATTCAGGACCGCATCGAGACTGGCGTCTGGAAACGGCAGATCCATGAAGTCCCCGTAACGGAACTCGACCAGATGGCCGACCCCGCGCTCTTCCGCATGCTGCGCCGCCACCGCGACATGAGGCTCGCAGATCGTCAATCCGGTAACCCGAACGCCATACGTCTCCGCCAGGGCAATCGCCGTACCGCCGACGCCGCAGCCGGCATCCAGTACATGCTTTCCCGGATCGAGGTCGCATCCCTGCACTAGGGCTTGGTTGGCGCGTTGCAGGCCTTCACGATCGGTCGTTGTGTCCGGCCCCCAAAGGCCGAAATGACACGCCAGCAAATCCCCGCCGAACTTCTCCATGCGTTCGGTCAAAGCGGCGTAATGGTCGGAAACCGACGTCTCCATGTCCACCCTGCTGTCTGCCTGTTTCTGCCTGTCATCCATGATGCGGCAGTCTAAGTAGACGCCCATAGAAATGCAAGAGTGAACATCGGCGGATCACGCAGGAGAAAATGAACGAATCTTCTCAACAAATGACTGACCGCAGATCATTCCTGAGACGACGTGACGGATGAGGTAGCAGAACAATTCGCACTGTGATAAGTAGGAGAGACAGGGAAAGAGATGGGGTTTGACAGGACAATGATAAGCACGGAAGGCTGACACAAATGATTGAACAAGGTTTCGGACCGGGCGTGAGCGAAGACCCGGAAGAGCGGAAGGCGCGCTCGTCCGATTTCGGAGGCATGACCACGAAGATGCCGGGCGCAGTGGCGACACCGAAGAACGTCGAAGAAGTATCGGACATCGTCCGCAGGGCCGCCCAGGACGAAGTCCGGCTCGCCATTCGAGGAGGAGGACACTCCCAGGGTGGACAAAGCCTTACGGACCGCGGTTGGGTGCTCGACACGATGCACCTCAATCGAGTCCAACTTTTGGAGGGAGGCCTAGTGCGCGCACAAGGCGGATCGCAATGGGGCACGATAGTGGATGTGCTGCGCGGGACACGGCAGCTCCCACGGGTACTGGTGGACACCGCAGAGGTGACCGTTGGCAGAACACTGTCCGCCGGAGGGATGGGAACCACGTCACACCGGTATGGGATGCAGATTGGACAGGTTGAGCAACTCGAGGTGGTGACCGGAACCGGCGAGCGAGTACGGTGCTCAAGGACCGAAAACGCGAACCTCTTCGATGCCGTGAGGGGTGGCCAGGGACAGTTCGGCATCATTACCGAGGCGTGGATCCGGCTTCGAAAGGTTGGAGAACGGCTTCGACAGTACGAACTCCGCTATCGCGATTTCGATCGGTTCGCAAGCGACTTCGAGCAGGTCATCGGCGAAGACCGGTTCGACCGTCTACGGGCGGAAACCCGGGTCCACGATCACGAAATTATCATGAGTGCTGGCGTTGAGTACGACGAGGACCACGATGACGCGAAGGCGCTCGAAGGGCTGGGGTACGACGAGATCATCAGCACCCGCGACACCGCCGAGGTTGGACACGCCGGGATGTATCTGAGATGGCTTTTCAGCCGGCGGCATTACTACCCGTGGCGGGATTGGTTCATGCCCTGGGAGACACTTCGAACGGTGCTCGACCAACCGTGGTTGGACCGGGACTGGGTGCCGCGTTCGCCCGCAAGCTGGATCGGGATCTATCCGATCAAAACAAGGGCGATCGACGCCCCGCTTTTCATGCATCCGAAAGGAGAGCGCATGTTCTCGTACCATATCCTTGCCTTTCTGAACCAATACGAACGAGCACACGAGTTGGCGGGAAGACTGAAGGACATCACTGGAACGCTCGTCGGTCTCGGAGGAAAGAGCTATCTGTCCGGCGGTGTGGGCTACGGGCGCAAGGAATGGGAAGAACACTATGGAGAGAAGCTTGAAATGGCAATCGGGTGGAAGAGAGAGTTCGATCCGAAGCAGATATTCCGAGGGGAAGGCATGCCATTCGGATAATGCACAGCGGCCTCGGGCTAGGGGAGGCAGGATACCGTTTCACCCGTTCCAGAGGATCAGGCGCCACGGTCGACGGCCAGCAGCAGGGGCGGTAACAGCAGAAAATCCGCGGCCAGCGCGAACCCGATGATCAAGGCAGTGAGCAAGCCTACCTGTGCCGTCGGAATGAACGGAGACAGAACGATAATCAGGAAACCCGCCACCAGCACGGCCGTGGTCGTGAACAGAGCCCGGCCGGCCGTCTGAAACGCATAGTGCACCGCATCTTCCGGCGCGTAGCCGAGTTCCAGCCGCCCGCGGCGGTATTTGCTGAGGAAATGCACCGTATCGTCCACCACGATTCCGATGGTCATGGCTACGACAATTGAAAGGGAAATCCCGACCTGTCCGACCCCCAGCCCCCAGACGCCGAATCCCATGACGGCCGATACGAAATTGGGCACGAGGCTCACGATCCCCAGGCGGAGCGATTTCAACGCGGCGATGAGAAGGATGGAGATGCCGAAGAGTGCAACCGCGGTTCCGATCAGCATCGCCCGGATGTTTCGCTGGCCGATATGGGAAAACATCAGTGCCGGGCCCGAACTGTCGACCCGGGTAATGCGCGGCGTATTGCCCTTCAACCAGGCTTCCGCACGTGCGTTGAACGCCAGCACTTCCCGCGAGGAGAGGGTCTTCGCCGTGACCGTCACGCGCGTTGCCGACTTCAAGACGTCGATCCGGTTGTTCAGGTCCAGGCCCTGCGGCAGCGAAAGTTCGTAGAGCAGCAGGTATTGCGCGGCAAGGTCGCGGCTTGCGGGAAGCCGATAGGCGGCTTGGTCGTCGCCGTGCATACTTTTGTTGAGTTGCCGGAAGGTATCGGTGATGACCTCAACGTGCCGTGTTTCCGGTTGTTCGCGGTATCAATCGGCGAATGCCGACACGTCGGCGAGAAACGCGGGCTCGGTCACGCCGCCAGGCCCGGAGGAGTGGAGCGAATATTCGAGCACGGTGTTTCCGCTCAACCGTTCGTCCAGGAAGTCCGTATCCTGACGGAACTCAATGCTTTCATCGAAGAAGTGCACAAGCACGTCGTTCAGATCGTTGCGCGGGATGGCCGCCGCTAAGGCGAGCACAATCGTCGCCGAGCCCCACAGCAGTGCTTTGCGGCGGCGCACGACGAATTCCGCGATGGCCGCCATGGCCGGGTCGTGGGGCCTCCGCATCGCTGGCGCACGCAGTGGCAGGAGGGAGAGCAGAGCCGGTAGAAAGGTAACCGAGAGCAGGAAGGAGGCGCCGATACCGAAGGCCACAAAGTTTCCGAGGTGTCGGTAAGGTGGCACTTCAGAGAAATTCATGGTCAGGAAGCCCAGTGCCGTGGTCACGCTCGCGAGAAAGACAGGGTGCAGGTTCAGCCTGACGGATTCAACGATCGCTTCATGTTTCGAGTCGCCGGCCTGGAGGCGCTGCTGCAACGTCGACAGCAGATGCACGCAGTTGGCCACGACGATCATCAGTACAATGGTCGGCGCCGGAGCCGTCGACGGTGTAAACGGCAGGCCGACCCAACCGCCCAGCCCGATCGACGCGACGATGGAGAAAACGATAACCAGTCCGGTCGCAGCAACGCCTGCGATCTTCCCGGTAAGGAGGAAGAGGATCAGCGCCATGATCGCCAGGCTCGCAGGCAGGAAGACCTTCTGGCTCTCCACCGACGCTTCCGAGAACGTGTGGTTGATCATCACCGTGCCGACCATGCGGACATCGATACCCGGAAACCGCTTTTCCGTTTCGGCGGCAATCTTGTGCGCAAACCCCGCGACTTCGGGAATCCTGACCACTTGATCATCCTCCGGCAATTCCACGGTGACGCTGACGGCGCTCACACCGCCGTCCTGGGCGATGATGCCTCCCGCTAGCCGCGGGTCGGCCAGGGCCGTTGTGCGGATCCGCGCCCGTTCCTCTGCATCGTTCAGCTTCGCCGGGTCGACAAGGGCACGCACGTACAGGTCATCGCCTTCCGCGGTCGTGTGCTGGAAGTTCGCGAGTGAATCGACTCGCCGTAAGTACGGCGTCTGCCACGCGCGCTCGGTCAGCCAGACCGCCGCCGCGAGGGCCTGTTCGGACGTGGCGTCGCGATCTTCCGGAACGATCATGAAGAGAACGTTGTCGCTCTTCCCGTAGGTAAGTTCCAGGGATTCAAGCGCCAGGAGCTGGGGATTATCCTTGCTGAAGAACATGCGGTAGTTCGCAGAAAACTCGAGGAACAGGATGCCACTGCCGGCTACCGCAACCAGGACGAGTGTGACTGCGACGATCAGCCAGCGGGCCGTAACCACCCACTCTCCGAATCGTGCTTCCAAATGTTGCATCGTGTCACGGGGACTGTTTGCCATAGTCGCGGCCACTATGCGCAAACACAATGCAAGGCACAAGTGCCCCACGCTCGACCAAGCCTGAGGCACTGTGGGGCGGGATGGGAAGACATGAAAAGACGACTCCTGACACAAGACGCGATTAGTCGTTTCGTGTCAGGAGTGACTTCACATCATCGGACCGCTTCAAGCACACCGTGCCCGGAGCGGTAAACATCGCTCAGATGCCGCAGCAACAGAGGCCGGCGGCGATCGCTTCGAGTTGCTCCTCGTTTAGGGCTGGGCTCGGCGGCAATGCGAGATGGACGGTCTGCATGTCGCTCTCGTGCACCACGACATTGACATTGTCAGGAACCGTGATGCCGAATTCCTGATTCAGGATGCCCTTGGGATCGGCTACAAGTTGTGCCCGGAAGCCCGCATCCTCGGCCGCTTTCTCTGTGAGATGGGTACGCATTTCTTCTGCAGATTTCATGGTTATTCTTCCTTGTTGAACAAATAATCTAACTCATTGCACTATTCTGTATCATTCTGAGTATCATGTCAACGCTTTTTTGTATCGGCTAAAATATTTTTTCTCTATTTTACATTAGGTGTCAACCTGTCAAGCCATTTGCCGGCGAACCAGATTCTGAAAGATGCCTTCGGTTGCCACCAGTTCCGCAAACGACCCTTCCTGGACCACCTTTCCGGCACGCATCACGTAGATGCGATCCGCCTGGCGTAGCGTGGAAAGGCGGTGGGCAATGACGATCCGCGTCGAGGTCAGCCCCGAGAGGTTGACCATGATTTTGGACTGGCTGTTGTTGTCGAGCCAGTTTGTGGCTTCGTCGAGCAACAGGATGCGGGGATTACTGAACAGCGCGTGAGCGATCATGATGCGTTGGCTCTCCCCTCCCGACGTGACGTTGGCACTTGCGCCCACGGGCGTCAACATCTGCATCGGCATCGCCGCGATCTCGCGGTCGACGTCCGCGAGCCGGGCTGCCTGCCACGCATCCTCGGCGGTCGCTTCTTCATCGCCCCCGATGATGTTGTCGCACAGGTCTTGCGGATGAAGTTGCACTTCCTGCGGAACCGCGCCGATCTGCCGGCGTACCTGCTTGATATTAAGGTGCCTGAGATCGCGCCCGTCATAGTACACCGAGCCGGCAGACGGCTGCTCCAGACCAAGCGCAAGCCGGAAGAGCGTACTTTTGCCGGAACCCGACTCACCGGCAATGGCCACGAATTCGCCTGGACGAGCGTGAATCGAGACATCGTCGAGGATCAACGGACCATCGGGGTCGTACTGGAAGGAGACGTGGTCGAACACGATTTCGCCGCCCAGAGTCTCGACGGGTTCTCCCTCGACGCTCGTTTCCGGGGGTTCGGCGAGGAACGGCTGCACTTGATCCAAGGCCGGCATGATGGCGGCAACCGCGCTGAAGGACGTCCCCAGGCGGACCACCGACGTCTGAAACACCATGAATACGGTGTAGACGACGAGAAAGTCTCCGACCATGACGGTCTTCTGCAGCGTTGTCGCCAGGAGAAGTACTGCGCCGGCAAGGAACGGCAGGGCTGCGCCGAATGCCTGCAAATGCGTTTCGTAGGCGCTAAGTTCCAACTCCGCGTGCTTCTGTTCGCGGTAATCCCGTGCCCAGACTGCAAAGGCTGACCCTTCCGCGCCGTCGACACGTAGCTTGGGAATACCGTTGATGAGCTGGAAGAGCCGGCCGGCCAGACCATGGACGGTCCGGATCACCCGGCCATGCGGCGATATCTGCCACAGGCCAAGGACCACGGTCATGATCAGGGACAGAAGACCGAAGGCGGCGGCCACGCCACCCAGCGTGGCATCGTAGAAAAAAATGAGAAGGAATGCGGGTGACAGGAAAACGATCGAGAGCACGGCGTTGGCGACCACGCCCTGCACGGTGTCGCGAAGATTCTGAAACGTCATACCCCGCATGGCGAGGTCACCGGCCGAATAGCGGTCAAGGTAACGCAGAGGGAGCCGGAGCAAACGATCCCAAAAGGCAGCTTCGACTCGTGACGTGGCGCGTCCTTCGAGACGCATCAGGGCCGTTCCCTGGAGGACGTGCAGCAGCGCCCGGATCAAGGCCAATGCCGCCAGCGCCGCGGTTGCCGCGTACAACAGGCTGATTGAGCCGGTGGGGATCACCTCGTTGAGGACAAAACCGGCCACCACGGCAGGCAGCAACATGATCAGACCACCCATCAGCCCGGTCAATCCGAAGCGGACGAAGTCGGCAGTCAACCTCTTTCTGGTGAGCCGGAACAGATCACGCGGCCCGGCGACGCCGGACGGCAGTGGTTGATAGAACAGCCATGCTTCGGGACGGAGCAATTGGGCGCGTTCCGGCCTGACCCTGGTCTTGCAGCCGAAGGAATCCACTTCCCGGTAGTGTTCCAGCAAGCCGGGTAACAACGCCACCGGCCGTCCATCGTCTTTCCGATACGCCAACATCGCGCCGCTGTCACCGATCCACCACCTGTCCGCTTATCGAGCCGCACTTGGCGGCCGCATACAGCTGACGCATCCAGCACGTCGCTGAGAGCTGCCGCGGCACCGGCCGCGTCTGTCTTGGCGGGCCATTTGAAGTCAATTCCCTCATGGCGACCAATAATCCGCAGGACATCGAGCAGTGCGGAGTCGCTCCCGCCGGCTTCTTCCGGTTGCAACAAGCCGTACAGGTTGAACAGTCGGCGCCTGGCGCCGTCCTCATCGGCACGGCGGTTGCTCGCCCGTGCCCGATCCAGGTTTGCCTGGTCCACGACTGCCAGACGGCGGTTGAGTCGCTCCAGGGAGAACGCGACGGAGTGGAAGTGTGCCAGGGCGGGCAACAGCAGGCTTTCTTCGGCGAGCGTTTCGGAAGACCGGGCGTACAGCTGTATTTCTTCTGTCAGAGTGAGCCAACTGACGGGCGTGAGCGGAATGATGGCCGAGGCGGCTCCGCTTTTGCCCTGCGCCGCGTCGATGAGGCTCATGAACAGTCCCGCGCCCGGCGTCAACTCCGACACCCATACGACTTCTCGATGTGCTGAGAGCCTGCCGTCTCTTACCGCCGGGGCCTCTCCGGGCTCAACGAGTACATCCGGGCGTGGCCGGGACACGACGTCTCGTGACAGCATGGCCGAAACGTCCATGACCCATGTGTCGATGTGCTCAGCCAATTCTGCAGACCGGACCGCAGCCAGGCTGGTGATTGGCAGACGCCGCAGCAAGGTGTCCGGCAACCCCTTGGCGATCAGACTGAGGGTCGTCTTTCCCGCTTGGGGTGCGACATCGAGCAGGAGGCGACCTGAATCAGCTCGCATCAGGTGCTGTAATGCCGATTGTTCCTCCCCATCCCGGCCGCTCGACCAGAAACAGGTCGACGGCGCCCTTCTCGATGAACCACACGAATTGTGGATCATCCATCGCCAGCGGCAGATTGCTGGCACAGGGCACGGACACTCCCGATTCAACGGCGAGGCCGGCGAGCGAGCGACGTTCTGGATTCGACATCAGACTACTCTTCTTGGATGAGCCGATAGTACAACCCGGTTTCGTCCGTCATCAGTTCGTCATGGGTGCCGCGCTGCACTTCTACTCCCTTGTCGAGAACAATGATCTCGTCGCAATCCCGGACCGTGCTGAGCCGGTGCGCGACGATCAGGCAACTGCACCCACGACGTCGCAAGGCTTCGTCGATGGACTTTTTGGTTGCGGCGTCGAGAGCGCTCGTCGCTTCATCCAGAACGAGCACCGTCGGTTTGCCGACCAACGCCCGGGCGATCTCCAGCCGTTGCCGCTGGCCGCCGCTGAAATTGCCTCCGTCTTCCACAACCCGCGTCGCATACCCGAGAGGCCGGCTGAGAATGTCATCATGGATGCAGGCATCCCGGGCCGCGTTCACCACGTCATCGTCGGGAAAGGCGGGATTCCACAGCGTGATGTTTTCCCGTACGGTGGCCGAGAACAGGACGCCGTTCTGATCCACCATCGACAGGGAGCGGGAGAGGACTTCTTCGGGAATCTCTTGTCCCGGACGTCCGTCGAACAGGATTTCGCCCGACCAGGGCTGATAGAGGCCGGAGACCAAGCGCGACAGTGTCGATTTTCCGGAACCGCTTGGACCGACCACCGCGACCCGCTGTCCCGGTTTGACGATCAAACGGAAATCCTTGATCAGCGGCGGTCGGCCTCGATTGTACCCGAAGGTCACGCCGCGCAGCTCCACGTGGCCGGTCAGCCGTAGCCGCCCGTCAAACGTTGCGATAGCCTTCGCTGCCTCATGTCGGCGCGTCAACTTTGGATCTTCGCGGATTTCCATGATGTCGTCCAAGCGCTGCATATTCGTCTCAAGCGCCTGACGCTTGTCCGCGAGTTCGACGAATCGCCCGACGGGCTCCAGGAACATGGCGGCTATGATATAGAACGCCACCAGCGCGCCCAGCGTCAATTCGCCGGCCATGACCTGGGTTGCCCCGAAGGTCAATACGGCACCGTAGCCCAAAATCATGAAGAGGTTCGGCAAGGCCGTGTTGACGTGGCTCAGTTCGGAGAATCGCTGGCGTGCAGCCAGTTCCCGGGCCTGATGGCCGCCCCAGCGCGAGAAGAAGTGGTCGTCCGAAGCGGTGATCCGCAGGCGGTCCGTCTGGTTCAGCATCAATGTGCCAACGCCAACCAGCAACCCCTGCTCGCGTCTTAAGGCATGGCTCTCGTCGGTCTGGATGCGGGTGATCACGCGCATGAGCAGCCCGTTCAGGATTGCCAGGCCCAGGATGATCAGCGCCAGCGTCGGATCGTACGCCACCATGACCGCCAGAAATACCACGCTCATCGTGATTTCGATGAGCACGCCGAGAAAATGCTCCGATAACCCCTTGGCGATCTTGTCGATGGACAACACCCGGTCAGTCAGTTCGCCGACAAGCCGGTGGTTGAAATATTCTACCGGCAGCCAGAGCAATTTCGACAGGCAACGATTGCCGGCGATAATTGAAATCTTGATGGACAGGCGATGGAGACACCACTGCTTCAGCCAGGTGAGCCCGTAAATCAGGACAGCGGAGGCAGCCAACACCCCGGCCACCATCCCGCCCCAGGGCTCATTTTCAACTAGCACGTGATCTACGAATATACCCAATGATGCCGGCGTGACGAGGGCCAGCATGGCCAGCATCAGGCCGCATCCGAACGCATACGCCAGTGTTCCCCAGGAGTCGCGAAGCCAGAGCAGGATACGCTCCAGGAGGTTGGGGCGGACGCCTCCCGGCTGGAAATCCGGCCCGGGATTGAATTGCAAGACAATGCCGGAAAAATCTTCACTAAATTCTTCCGGGCAGAGCTTGCGGCGCCCCATGGCCGGGTCGTTGAGATAGAAGGATTTTCGATCATAGCCTTCCAGGATGAGAAAGTGGTTGAACTCCCAGAACACAATAAGCGGAAGCGGCAGGTTCTTGAGTTGGCGGATGTGCACGTTCAGGCCTTTGCACTCAAGGCCATAGGACTTGGCGGCCCGTACGATTCCCGCGGCGGTGGACCCGTCCCGGCTGACCTCGCACTTGCCGCGTAGTTCGATGAGCGGCACCCAGCGCCCAAAATAGGCGAGCACGCTGCCAAGGGACGCAGCGCCGCACTCGGTGGCATGCGTCTGGAGCAGGAGCGGAGTGGTGACGCGTTGCTTGGCCGGTTCCCTCATGGGTGCTTGTGCGATTAGCCTGATTCCAGTCTCAAGGCGGATGAATACATTCGGGACCGTCAGAAGCCCAAGAGGGCCGTTAACGGTTGTTGGCCAAGCACGATTCGAACGCGACACGGAGTGACGTCTGGCAGGGAAAGATCTGATGCGTGGTGGAGGACAACGTCGACCCGATGAGTGGCGTCCAGGACCGCGGGCCGCCGCGTCGCCAGCCAGGCGGGCAACGGTCCGGGGGTCACGGTAGAGACCTCGCCGTCGAACCGTCACTGTGCATCGTCGGGCATCATGATCTCGACCGACGCCCGCATACCGGGTTGGATGCGTTTCGCCATGTGCGGGGCGACCTGTAGCACCGCTTGAAGCGGCCGGTCTTCCGTTTCACGGAGTTGTGCGACGGCGCCGCCGGCCAGCAGGTATTCGCCGGGGTCGGACCGCAAGGCGGTGACCTTGCCGGCCACCGGACTGACGATCAATTCTCTCGCGGAGCGCCGGGCTTCCATCTGCAACAAGGCCACTTGGGCCGCGGCCAACAGCGAAGGCAAGCCGCTCCCCTCTCCGTCAACCTGTCGGAGTTCCGACTTGAGCACTTCCACCCGGTCGCGCAGAGCTGCGGTCTCGCTATCCAGTTCCGGTACGCTTTGCCGGGCAATCGGATCTCCGACTTCGACGTGATCTCCGGGAACGACCAGAAATGCCTCCAGATATCCGGGCTCGCTGGAAACCAGCTCGTGGCGAGTTCCCGGTTCGATCAGGACGCCGTCGATGGTCACGCTACGGACGATGCTGCCGAACAGCGCCCAGGCCATGAGTGTCAGCATGACCAAGCCGATGCCGGCCAGGATCATGCGTTCGTGAGGGGCCGTGACCCTCAGTAAATGGTCGAGTTGCTGGTACTTGTTCCTACTGTTCGCGGCTTGGTCGAGAAATGGGTTGCCGAACATCGGTTTCCGTTCTCAGAATGATAGGGAACCTCTGATTTATTGCACTATCGGGCGTATGGCTGCGTTGTGTCCTCGCTCAACCCTCACCTATCTCTATGATAAGCCTCGGGTTTCGCTCCGGGACGCCTTGCCCTACATCCCGCTATCACCATAAATCAGAGGTTCCATAGTCAGGATTCGACCATGTCACCGTCGAGTTCCGAACCTGACAGAAAATGGCATTATATTACATCGTTTGTTCAAATATTGGCTCAAAATGTATCTCTCTCGCCCTCATGCCCAAAAATCATGATAGTTCACGATGCCATGATGCCAAAATCATGGATTTTGTCAAGAAAGCCAGAGTCGGCGATTTGCACTTCAAGAACGGTGCTGGCAGCAGCAATGACTTGGATGCTTACCGGGAGGATCGCACGCCGACTTTCTTGCAGTATCGGCTTACAGGACATTGGCTGCAAAATGGAGAAATAGGTCGACAGAGGTGTTGCCCAAAGGGCACCAACCAGTCATTGAACGTGATCCAATATTTTGCGGGAAGTTTGTGTCGAAGAGCGCGTTCGGTTTCCTCCGGGGTCTTTGTTCGAACGTAGCCCCATCGGTTGCTGATGCGGTGCACGTGGATATCCACGCAAATCCCGGGCTTTCGATATCCGACGGTCACCACCAGATTGGCCGTCTTGCGGCCGACGCCCTTCAACGTCAGGAGTTCTTCGATCGTATCCGGCACTCGTCCCCCGAAGTCCTGGAGCAGGCTTTGGCAAATCGCCCGGATCTGTTTGGCTTTGTTCTTGTAGAATCCTACCGGATAAATGGCCTTCTCTATCGTTCTGATGGAGAGCGCGCTCATACGCTCCGGCGTGTCGGCCAACCGGAATAGGCGTTGGCTGGCCTCGGCCGTGGTTTGATCCTTGGTCCGGAGACTCAGAAGACAGGCGATCAGAATGCGGAAAGGGTCGCGGGTTTCCCGGGCCACGACGCCAAGGACAGGTTCTTTCCAGCGGCGGATGGTTTTCTTGACTTGGGAGACGACCGCGTGAATGTCGGCATCACGCATTGAGGATGAGTTGAACGAGGAGGGATGAGAAGGTGACGGAACGGTATGAACTAACGAAACGCATGCTTTGCCAACCATTTTTGTCGTCGCCGGGCTGCTTCCCGCTCTTTGGCTTTCCGCTTCACACTCGGCTTTTCGTAAAAACGTCGGCGTTTCAATTCACGAAACAAACCATCGGCTGCGAGTTTTTTCTTCGCAACACGAAGAGCTTTCTCGACATTGTTGTTCACTACCTTGATTTCCATTGTCCCTCGTGATCAGTAGAAGTTCTTTGTCTCTCACTCCGGATAGCACGTCAACGTATCATACTCGTTGAGGGAGAGACAAGTTTGCCTGTAAGAAGCAGACCAACGCAAGAAAATCTTATAAATCTAATAAAATCAATTAGTTACAGATGCCTTGTTTTTGAAAATTTCCGTGGATCTGAAACGGATCCTGTTATATTTTACCTAAATATAAATACCTGATTTCGTCAACACGTTCCTGGGAGCCGCATGTGATCAGGTCTCTTTGAGGGCGGCGATAATGTCCAGCACCATTTTTTTGCCGTCGCCAAACAGCATGAGGGAATTGTCCAACGCAAACAGAGGGTTCGGGATCCCGGCAAAGCCGGGGCTTAAACTGCGTTTGATAATCACCACGGTTTTCGCCTTATCCACGTCGATGATCGGCATGCCTGCAATGGCACTGGTAGGATCGGTTCTGGCCAGAGGATTGACCACGTCATTCGCGCCGATGATCAGGGCCACGTCGATTTGATCGATGTAGGGATTCACGTCATCCATATCCTTGAGGGCCTCATAGGGAACGTCGGCTTCGGCTAACAGGACGTTCATGTGACCCGGCATTCGACCTGCGACGGGATGAACGGCGTATTCCACCTCGATGCCGCGTTCGGTGAGGATGGACGCGAGGTTGGCCACGGGATGTTGGGCTTGAGAGACCGCCATGCCGTATCCCGGAACGATGGCCACCCGTCGAGCCGCATCGAAGAGGAGCGCGACTTCTTCCGGCGAGGCGGATTTGACCCGGCCGGCATAGACCTCGTCCGCACTGGCTCCTCCACCCGTTGGAGCCAGCACCCCAAAGAGGACGTTGGTCAAGGACCGGTTCATGGCTTTACACATGATTTGCGTCAGGATCAATCCCGACGCACCCACCAGGGATCCGGTAATGATCAGGACGTTATTGGACAAGACAAACCCCGTTGCGGCAGCCGCTAATCCGGAATAGGAATTCAAGAGCGCGACCACGACGGGCATGTCGGCCCCCCCGATCGGAATCACGAGCAGGACTCCAAGGAGGGAAGCCACGGCAACCAATAACCAGTAGAAGAGGATATTAGTGGGGTCGATGATCACTCCTGCGCTTAACGCGAGGGCAAGAATCGCCAACGCCACATTGATGACTTGTTGGCCTGAAAACAGGACGGCATTTTCATTGATGAGGCCCTTGAGTTTTCCAAAGGCCACCAGGCTTCCCCAAAACGTGACGGCTCCGATCAGCCCGGAGGCCGCAGTGGCCACGGAGACCTGCACGAAAGGGACTCCGCCATTGAGGGTGCTTTCTATCAGGACGGCGCCCGCCACCAGGACCGAGGCAATGCCGCCGAAGCCGTTAAACAACGCCACGAGTTCCGGCATGGACGTCATTTCGATTTTCACGGCTAAGACGGCCCCGATCGCCGCACCGATGACGATCCCGATGAGGATGACTTCAAAGCCGACGATGTTTCGATCCGTGAGCGTAATGACGATGGCGAGCAGCATGCCGCACGCACCGAGCAGGTTGCCTCGAACGGCGGTGCGGGGGTGAGTCAGCCCCTTCAGCCCGAAAATAAAGAGGACTGCGGCAACGAGGTACCCGCCATTAATGAGTAAGTCGGTCATGATCTAGGATTTCTTTTTGAACATTTCCAGCATGCGATTGGTCACCATAAAGCCACCGATGACGTTCACGGTGGCAAAGACCACGGCGAGCCCACCAAGCACAGTCGTCAACACCGTTTGTTGGCTGCCTGCCGACAGAATGGCTCCCACGAGCGTAATGCCTGAGATGGCGTTGGCGCCGGACATGAGCGGGGTATGAAGGGTGGGCGGAATCTTGGTGATAATTTCAAAGCCCACGAAAATGGCCAGGACGAAAATCGTAATGCCGGAAATCAACATCTCCATGGCTTAATTCTCCTCTCCCTTGCCCGCGGGAGGGGCCAGGATTTCACGGATTTGGTGATGGACCACGTCGCCATCACACGTCAAGAGCGTGTCCCTGGTGATTTCGTCTTCCCGATTAATCGTGATTTCGCCTTTTTTCACCAAATGAAGCAGGAAGGTTGCAATGTTTTTGCTGTACATTTGGCTGGCGTGATAAGGAACCAGGGAAGGGAGATTTTCCGTTCCGATAATGGTGACCCCTTGAGCCACCACCGTTTGGTTGGCTTGGGTTAATTCGCAATTTCCGCCTCGTTCAGCCGCCAAGTCGATAATGACCGATCCGGGAGACATGCCGGCCACCATATCGGCCGTAATCAGGACGGGCGCTTTTTTTCCGGGGACCGTCGCGGTGGTAATCACCACGTCGCTTGAGGCGATCACTTTGGTCAGCAGTTCCCGCTGGCGTCGATAAAACGCTTCATCCTGCGCTTTGGCATAGCCCCCAGTGTCTTCGGCTTCTTGCGTGTCCAACGGGAGATCCACAAACTTGGCCCCCAGGCTCAGCACTTGCTCTTTGACGGCAGGTCGCACGTCATACGCTTCGACGGCGGCACCAAGCCGACGAGCCATGGAAACCGCCTGCAGTCCGGCCACGCCAGCCCCGATGACAAAGACCTTGGCCGGAGTCACGGTACCGGCTGCCGTCATCAGCATCGGAAACATTTTCGGAAGCGCATCAGCGGCCATCAGCACGGCCTTGTACCCGGACACGGTTCCCATTGCCGAGAGGACGTCCATGCTTTGGGCGCGGGTAATGCGCGGCATCAATTCCATGGCGAAGGCCCGGACTCGTCGCGTCGTCAATTCCCGGATGCTGTGGGGATTGGAAAGGGCATCGGCCATGCCGACAATGATTTGATCGGGTTGCATCAAGGGCAGGTCGGTTTGGCCTTGTTCGGGATTCGCACCCAACATTCTGACTTGGGCAATGACGTGAGCGGTTTCAAAGAGTTGGAGGCGTGAGGAGACGACGGTGCCTCCTTTCTCCGTATAGGCGGCATCAGGATATCCGGACTCGACCCCTGCCCCCGTTTCAATCTGCACGTCCATCCCTTCCTTTTTCAAAGAAGGGAGGATTGCGGGGATCAGGGCGACCCGCTTTTCACCCGGATAGGTCTCTTTGGGAACACCGATGATCATGATCTCATTCCAAGGCTCATACCCTGGCAACCAGGGAGCCGGCTAAGGCAAACCAGCAACGAATAGCATAAATATTTTATGAGAATCAAAGAGTTTTTTGGGAGACTCGGCCGGATTGGGCAAAAGGTCGGGAGGGGACCCTAGGCACCATAGAGCGTTTCCACGATGTGGCTGGTTTGAAACAGCAACGCGTCGAGCCGCGTGTAGCAGGCGTGGCCAAAGAGGTGTTCCTCAGGGGAGCCCCCCGTCGCATCGTGGTAATCGATCAGCAGGCACTCGCCGTCGTTGGGACAACGGGTCACGCGACGTGCGCATTCCAACCACCGTTCAAATCCGTCATATGGCTCCAAATTTTCACGCAAGGCTTGGTCCAATTCCACTTCCCACGGTGAAGCGGGGACGACATCGGTGCCGGCCACGGCAAGTTGGTGCACGTAGTCGCCGCCGGACGCCATGGGCATTTCCATCACGACTTGGGGCAACTCCATTTTAGCCAGCCAGCGTTTCCCGTCCTGCCGGATCGGGCGGTGATTGACGACGTGGAGCAGTTTGCCGAGACCATCCGTGTCCCAGCCGTACCGGACCGGCGTGCCGAGCGTCACCACGTCGAGCGACGGCCAGACGGCACATTGGTTCTCGGCCAACAAGCGGTCCAGTGCCTGCAAATGTTGAACGGCTGCGGATGGGGTCTCCTGTTGCTCATAAAAGTAGGCCAGGGTTTCGAATACGGTCTCGCGCACCGACGAGTCCCCCGGAGCCATCAGATTGGAAAGCAGCGCCGGCAACTGGCCGGCATGGCCATGGGCCACAATCAAGATACGATCGCCGGCCTGTAAGTCTTGTTGCGCCTTGAGGTGATTGAGTTCGTGGAGTAGGGCCAACGCGCCTTCCATTCGACCGGGATGGTGGTGCAGGGACGACCACAGGTGGCGTTGGACAACCAGCGCGTGAGTGCTCGCGAGTCCGTCCCTGAGTGCGCTGACGTACTGTTCGGAAAAGTTTGCTTTGTCATTCAGAAGGTTGTCCAGCGTGGTTTTGACGCTATCATCATTGACAAAAGGGGGTTGGCATGAGGGATCTTGAGATGAGCGTTGATAGTCATTGGGGCGAAGGGCCGCAAGCAGAGACTCCAGACCCGGAATGCCGCGGGAGTAGCCTCGTTTCAGCCCCCCGACTTCATCGAGTCGTCCCGATCCGAAGAGATCGGCCCCCAAAAAAGAGCCGTACACCAGGACGACCGCGCGGACTCCCGCGTCCCACATGCGCGTGCCCAGGCGTCCCAGTGCATCGCGCCAGGCAGGGGAAAAAGGCGGAGCCCCGGGTTCAAAGGACACGTACCGGGCTCGGTCCCCCGGATCCGAGCGGGAATACTTGGCATGCATGAAGTTATTGGCCTTGGGCATGAGAAGAACCTTGGGCATGAGAAGAAATTTGGATGGGTCGAAAGTTGCTTTACCCCGCTGTCATACCTTGAACAGGGAGCGCTACGCAAATCGGGAACGGCGGTGAGGGCGGTTGCAGCGCGCTCGTTCGCGTAGTTGACCATGGAAAATCCAGCGTGGTAACTTAACTCTCTAACCTGTCATAGAGAGGCATTTGAGGCTTTTTATTGGAAACACAGAACGGCGGTGCGTGCTCAAGTCTCCTGCGTGTCGACACCATGTCCTCCAATAATTTTCAATAACCCTGAAAACAGAATTCTGGAACCATGTTTGTAAAAATTACGATTTCTCTCATTGCGATGTTGGCTTTCGGTTTTTCCGGAAAGCCCCCGGCTTTTGCCGCTTCAACCCCGACCCAAGCCGATCATGTCCTGCTGTTTGTCCTGGAAGGCGTGGGTAATGACGTGATTGAAAACGGAACCATGTCGGTTCTCCAGAAGCTCGCCCAGGAAGGGGCGGTCACCTGGAAAGCCCAATCGGTGTCTCCGTACACGGTCCCGTCCATGGCCAGCCTCCTGACGGGACTGCCCGTCAAGAAGCACCGCGTGAATCAGGAATGGGAAACCTACGATTTTTCGCGGTCGTTTCTTCGTGCTCCCACCATGTTCGATTATCTTGATCTCGCCGGCGGAGTCGATACGGCGCTTTTCATCATGGATGAGCGGTTTTATCAATTGGCCAGACCGGAAATTTACGTGGATCTGCAAACGTGCGGAAAAGCCAAACCCCAGTGCAATCCCTCAACTCAGGTGGAATATATTGAGGATTACCTGAAAAAAGTGACCAGCCCCGGTGGCTTTAATTTTCGTATCTTCGAGATACCCGGGCTCCTGGTAGCCCATCTCCCCGAGCCGGCGGACGTCGCGCACAAACGCGGATGGGAGTCACGGCAGTATGCCCAGGCCCTCCAAGACGTTGATAGGGCTATCGCGGACGTGATGGTGCTCTATCAGAAATACGGGGTCCTGGACAAAACCATGGTCATGGTAACGGGCTTGAAGGGAGCGGATTCCCCTAAAGCCTCGAACGCGAAAATGGGGACGCCCAGGCAAACGGCGGTCCCGTGGCTTGCCTGGGGGGTAAACGTGAAGTCCGGGTATACCATACCCGATCACGTGAATATCATGGACGTCGGGGCCACAGTGCTTGAAGCACTCGGATTGGAAACCCATACCGAATGGGAAAGCCGCGCGTTGACGGATATCTTTCAAAAGCGACCCGAACGAAGGACAACGGGAAATGAGACGTTCGAGCTTAAATCTTCCCCGATTCGTCAGAAATAGCATCCTGGCATGCAGTCTCGTCGCAACCGTGCTGGTCGGCGACGTGGGCGCGGCGCGGGAGGCCGTGAATCCGTTAACGCGGGAATATGCGATTACGATCGATCCCACGGCGCTCGATCCCCCGACGTGGTGGCACGTGCCGGGCGTCACCCCTTTGATCTGGACCAATGACCCCATTACGTATGAATCCTATAAGACGACCGACATGCGGGAAATTACATTGAAACCGGGCGAGTATCGTTTCGGGACCTTCACGTTCGACTTTGCGTTTCTGGTGACGTTGGAGGGTACGTTGGATTTTGCTCGATCCTTAACGCAATGCGTGGACGGACTCGGGACGGCCAGGCTCGTGATCCGGTGCAGCCACACGCAACCGTATAAGCAAGAACGCGATTACGATTATCCTTCCGCCCCGTAAGACGCAACAGCAGCTCATGTCACAGACGGTAGAACACTGGATCGAAGCGTTAGACGACGTTGACGACGTCACGCGGGAAGAAGCCGCGAAGGCGCTCGCGGAGTTGGGCGATCCGGAGACCATCGAAGCCCTTTCTACTGCCCTGGAGGATGATTATTGGGCCGTCCGGGTGCACGTGGGGTGGGCGTTCGCCAAAATCGGCGGGGACGTGGCCATCGACGCGCTCATCACGTTGTTCAACGACAATATGATGGAAGTGCAGGATGAGGCCGTGTCCGCCATGGCCTCCATGGGGACAAGCCCCGTCCCGAAACTCATTCCCTGTTTGAAAGATGACCGGTGGCGCG
>JAHRAK010000128.1 GCA_020027535.1 Nitrospirales bacterium | reverse complement strand
ACGCAGGCACTATGGCAGGTCTTCCCGAGAGAATCAAGTATGCTGAATACCTATATAATGGCATGCTTACATACATCAGGACGCCACCCAACCACAAGATAGGCGTCAAGTTAAAGGGATAAATCCCAAAAATATCCTATGTTGACCGCCCAAATTACTATTATGTCAAATCATCATGGATTTTGTGGCACTATTGATGGCATGAATGGATCACTGCGTTACGAAAACTAAACATTTCACGAGCAATCCATTCTGAACGGTGTCTCGTATCAGAATCTAACGCATTGTTTTTATTGATATAAAATTTAAAATTCAAGAAATATCGAGCAAATGTCTTCATTGCGTCCGAGATTTTGGCCTCATGGGTGTCATTCGGGCCCTCATATGCTACCAATTGGAAACGTGAGGGAAAATCCTATATGGTTTAGAAAGCTAATTTCTATTTATTTTCAACATGTTACAGAGGTATTTCAAAAACGTTCATGATGGCTCGAAAATTGCTAGATAGAAATAGAGATGGTAAAGGAACCAAGCTGTATTCATGGCGGATGATCAACAGGATGATGAAACAAGAATCAGGAAAGGAGGTGGTTGGGCAGAAGTTTTCCCCATCAGGGGGTTTTTCAATTAATCTATTCCACGTTAGGTCGATCGGCCTTTACACGAGGAGGTTTCACAATGTTTCTTTCTAGACGTCAATTTTTGAAAGTGACCACCGGGACGGTGGCGGCAGTGGCGTTGGCGGACAAAGCCTTGGCCTTGACTGCGCTGCAACCGGTTGTCGAAGTGGGGAATCCGCTGGGCGAGTATCCTGATCGCGCCTGGGAGCGGGTATACCACGATCAGTATCGGTATGATTCGTCGTTTACGTGGGTCTGCTCCCCGAACGACACCCACGCCTGCCGCGTGCGTTCCTTCGTGCGTAACGGTGTGGTCATGCGGGTCGAGCAAAACTACGACCACCAAACCTATGAAGACCTCTACGGCAATCGCGGGACGTTTGCACATAATCCCCGGATGTGCTTGAAGGGGTACACGATGCATCGTCGGGTGTATGGGCCCTATCGGTTGAAAGGCCCCTTGATGCGCCGTGGTTGGAAAGCCTGGATGGATGCCGGAAGCCCGGAATTCACTCCGGATGTCATGAATAAATACAAATTCACTTCGCGGTTCCTGGATGACATGTTGCGGGTAAGCTGGGATACGGCGTTTACGTACCTGGCCAAAGCCATGGTCATTATCGCGGAGCGGTACAGCGGCGAAGCCGGTGCCCGTCGGTTGCGGGAGCAAGGCTATCCGCCGGAAATGATCGAGATGACCAAGGGTTCCGGCGTGCGGACCATGAAGTTCCGCGCGGGGATGCCCATCCTGGGCGTGATCGGCAAGATGTCCGTCACCCGGATGAACGGTGGCTGCGGCGCGTTGCTCGACCACTACATTCGGAAAGTGAAGCCCAACCAGGCCCAAGGCGGCCGGTATTGGTCGAACTACACTTGGCACGGTGACCAAAACCCAGCGCATCCGTTCTGGTCCGGGGTGCAAACCTCTGACAACGACATGAGCGACATGCGGTTCGCGAAGTTGAACACAAGCTGGGGCAAGAACTTCGTCGAAAACAAGATGCCGGAAGCGCACTGGAAGCTCGAAAGTATCGAGCGTGGGGCGCGGGTGGTCGTGATCACGCCGGAGTACAACCCGACGGCGTATCGAGCCGACTACTGGATTCCGGTTCGCCCGGAGACGGATGCGGCCTTGTTCTTGGGTGCCTGTAAGATCATGTTCGACGAGAACATGCATGACCATGATTTCTGCGCGGCCTATACGGACATGCCGATTCTGGTCCGTACGGATACGCTGCAATATCTTGATCCGCGCGACGTGATCAAGGGCTATTCATTGCCGGATTTCTCGAAGACCTATTCGGGGAAAGTGCAAACCCTGAATCCGGCGAAGATTGCGCGTCTCGGCGGGTTCATGGTGTGGGACACGAATAAGAACCAAGCCGTGCCGATTCACCGTGAATTGGTGGGCTGGCATTACAAGAACAGCGGCATCGAGTCGGCCTTTACCGGAACCTACCGGGTGAAGTTGCTGAACGGCCGGGAAGTCGACGTGGCACCGATCTTCCAGTTGTATCAAGTCCACTTGCAGGACTACGACTTGGATACGGTCCATCAGATCAACCGGTCCCCGAAGGACTTGATCGTCCGCTGGGCCAGAGATTCAGGTACCATCAAACCGGCAACGATTCACAACGGGGAAGGTACGAACCACTACTTCCACCAAACCATCATTGCGCGTGGCGCGGCGATGGTGTTGATTCTCGCCGGGAACGTCGGGAAGTTCGGGACCGGGCAGCATACCTGGGCCGGGAACTACAAAGCGGGGATCTGGAACGCCACCCCGTGGTCCGGCGGTGGGTTGGGCACGCACACTGCGGAAAATCCGTTCAAAATCACGACGGATCCGAACGCACACGGTAAAGAAGTGCACGTGCGTGGCTACTACTATGGTGAAGAGGTGGCTTACTGGAACCATGGGGATACGGCGTTGATCGTGAACACGCCGAAGTATGGGCGCCGGGTGTTTACCGGAAAAACGCACATGCCGACCCCGACCAAGTTCCGGTGGGTGGCGAACGTGAACGTGTTGAACAACGCCAAACACCACTATGACATGGTCAGGAACGTGGACCCACACATTGAATGTATCGTCACCCAGGATATCGAGATGACCTCGGACGTGAACCATGCGGACGTGGCCATGGGTGTGAATACGTGGATGGAGTTCACCTATCCCGAGCATACGGCGACGGTGTCGAATCCGTGGTTCCAGGTGTGGAAAGGGGGCATTCGGCCCTTGTATGACACCAGAAACGACCTGGATACGACAGCCGGCGTAGCCGCCAAATTGACCAATATGACGGGCGATGGGCGGTTCCGGGATTACTTCAAATTCGTCTACGACAACCGGGTGGACGTGTACGTGCAACGGTTGTTGGATGCCAGTTGTACGGGGTACGGGTACAGCGTCGACACCATGCTCAAGTCCGAGAAGGGCTGGATGGTGTTGTGCCGGACGTATCCACGGCAACCGTTCTGGGAAGAGACGAATGAAAGTAAACCACAATGGACCCGGACTGGCCGGTATGAGAACTACCGGACGGAGCCGGAAGCCATTGAATACGGGGAAAACTTCATTTCGCACCGGGAAGGTACGGAGGCCACTCCATACTTGCCGAACGCGATTATGACGACGAACCCCTACGTGCGGCCGGATGACTATGGTATTCCCATCACGGCGCAGCACCATGATGACAAAACGGTACGTAACATTGCGTTGCCGTGGCAGGAAATCAAGCGGTACTCCAACCCACTGTGGGAGAAGGGGTATCAGTTCTATTGCGTGACGCCGAAGACGCGGCATCGTGTACACAGCCAATGGTCGGTCAACGACTGGGTGCAGATGTACGAGTCGAACTTCGGTGACGCGTATCGGATGGATAAACGGACACCGGGTGTGGGTGAGCATCAATTACACATGAACCCACAAGCGGCGAAAGACCGGGGCAT
Source organism: Nitrospirales bacterium (assembly GCA_020027535.1). Taxonomy (GTDB): domain Bacteria; phylum Nitrospirota; class Nitrospiria; order Nitrospirales; family UBA8639; genus Bin75. The sequence continues at coordinate 21,233 of JAHRAK010000128.1, read as the reverse complement.
CAACGACGGTGACTATGTGTACGTTGACGGCAATCCGGTTGATCGGCCATACCGAGGATGGAAGCCGAGTGACCCGTACTACAAAGTGGCTCGGTTGATGATTCGGTCGAAGTACAACCCGGCGTTCCCGTACCACGTGACGATGGCGAAACACGCTCCGTACGTGGCAACCGCGAAATCCGTGAAGGGTCACGAAACCCGACCGGATGGACGGGCCATCGCGATGGATACGGGCTATCAATCCAACTTCCGGTATGGGGCGCAACAGTCCTTTACGCGGGACTGGTTGATGCCGATGCACCAAACCGACTCACTGCCAGGGAAACATGCAGTGGGCTGGAAGTTCAAATTCGGGTATCAAGTGGACAACCATGCGGTCAACACCACTCCGAAAGAATGTCTGATGCGGATTACCAAAGCAGAGGACGGTGGTATCGGCGGCAGGGGTCCATGGGAGCCAGTCCGGACCGGGTTTACGCCTGGGCAGGAAAATGAGTTCATGATCAAGTGGCTCAAAGGCGACCACATTAAGATCAAGGTGTAACCATATAACCGGGATCAAATGTGGACTTTTAGACATTGGACTAACTTTGGTTCAAAGAAACGGAGGAACTTATGCCAGAAGTATATAATTGGCAATTAGGACGGAAGATGCTGTATCCGTACGAGGAACGGCATCCAAAGTGGCAATTCGCCTTTGTGTTCAACATCAATCGCTGCTTGGCCTGCCAGACCTGTTCCATGGCGGATAAATCCACATGGCTGTTCTCGAAAGGCCAGGAGTACATGTGGTGGAACAATGTGGAGACGAAACCGTATGGTGGATATCCACAGTTCTACGATGTGAAAATCACGCAGTTGATTGAACAAGTCAACCCGGGCGGACAGGTGTGGAACGTGCGGGTCGGCCGCAAACACCATGCGCCGTATGGGGTGTTCGAAGGGATGACCATTTTCGATGCCGGGGCGAAAGTCGGCCAGGCAGCGATCGGGTACATTCCGACGGACCAAGAATGGCGGTTTGTCAACATTTATGAAGACACGGCCACGTCAATGCGCGCCATTGTGGAAGGCATTGATAAGACTGGGTTTACCAAAGAAGAACCATGGCGCATGACCGGTAGCAGCTTGCCGGAACATGAAACCTACTTCTTCTATCTTCAACGTATTTGTAACCATTGCACGTATCCGGGTTGTTTGGCCGCCTGTCCGCGGAAAGCCATCTATAAAAGGCCGGAGGATGGGATTGTGCTGATCGACCAGAATCGGTGTCGTGGATACAAGAAGTGCGTGGAGCAATGTCCATACAAAAAGCCAATGTATCGGGGTACGACTCGGGTGACCGAGAAGTGCATCGCCTGCTATCCGCGGGTCGAGGGGAAAGATCCTCTCACCGGTGGAGAGCCGATGGAAACCCGGTGTATGGCGGCCTGCGTGGGTAAGATTCGCTTACAGAACCTCGTCAAGGTTGGCGAGGATGGGCTGTGGGCGGAAGATCGGTGGAACCCCCTGTATTACACCATCCGGGTGGAACAGGTGGCGTTACCGCTGTACCCGCAATGGGGCACGGAGCCGAACGGGTTTTACATTCCCCCACGGCAAGCGCCTCGTGGCTACATCCGGCAGATGTTCGGGCCGGGCGTGGACAATGCGATCGAGAAGTACTTGGTGCCGAGCCGGGAATTGTTAGCCGTCCTCCAACTCTGGAGAGCGAGCCAACAAATTATCTTCCGGTATGACATCATTCCTGGGCCGAAAGTGTTTGAGACCCAAATTCACGGTCGGAAGTTCGAGATGTACAACGACACCGTGTTAGGGTTCAACAAGTCCGGGAAAGAAGCCGTCCGGCAGCAAGTGGAAGAGCCGATTTACATTCGGCCAGCCGAACGCGCTACCTGGCTGTAAGAGCCGGTAGGGTTTGAAAAAAAGCCGGAGGTTTTCGGACCTCCGGCTTTTTTTTGTTGAAAGACCGTGTATCGAGAAGAGACCCTCAAAAAATTTGCTTAGATTCCTTCTCTAAATGGTGTATCCTAAAGAGATGTTCTTGCTCTCATTCAGACACCGTGACGAAAGACGCGATCCCGAGATATGGGAGAAACCGGAATAGAGCGCACCAGCACAATAGGGAACGGCCCTCCTGCCGTCTCTGTCTCTCCTCCTGATCCCGTTCCTTTTTCAGCCAGGGCCATTCCCTTTTGGGAACTCCTGGAAACCGGGAAGGTACCCGATGAGTATCTCAGGACGGAGTACGTGACTCAACAATTTGTCGAACGGTTGGTCCATTATGTGTTGAGCATCCCCTCGAAATCGATTTCCATCCCCCAGCTTTCGGCCATTCTCGAGCAAATTGATGCCCGTCAGCAGATTTTCTTTTTTAAGCGCTTAAAGGAAACCAGTCCCCACAGCTTGAAGGAGTTTGCTCCCCTGTATTACGGCTTTATGGCAGAATTTCATCCGTTATTGTTTACCTGACCCGTTGTCCGAAGCCCGGTTTTTTAGGAGGAATGTAGGAGGTACAATGAACTCAACTTTACATCGAGCGATGTCAAGTTTTTACAACCTGATCTATGAAGCACAGGCGTTTTCCACGACCATGGCTCGAATCGATTCGGCTGACCACGATCGGTATTTGGGGCGAGTGGAAGGGCTCAATTGGGTGCTTGATCGATGCCAGGAATTTGAAGACGTGGACCAGAATCTCACCACAGCTTCGCTGCACAAATTGCTAGGCGACGTCAAGTCGGATCTTGAGCATGAATTGTCCGTCCAACGACGAGAAAAGGGCAGGAGGGCTGATGGAAGAGAAGAAGCGCTGATCTTCGTGACCGATTACCTCACGAGTTTGATTACGGCCACGGAAATCGAATCGGCCAAGAGCCCGGTCTAACGGTTTCCATTGTGCCGGCATTTCCGGTCGGCATGTTCCCCCTCATAGAGGGGACGGACCCCGTACCGTCCTGACGGAGAGGACGTGATGTTTGCCGCTGACAGATTCAAGTCACGCTGGATAAGGGAGTGGATTATTTTTGCCGTCTGTCTTGGCCTGGGGGGGCATATTGCCTTGGCCCTCTTGCTGCACGCGCCGGAACAATGGCCAGCCGGGACCCTATGGCTGTATGCCTTGTTACTCGCTCTCTCCGTCTACGTGTGTATCCAGTTGCTTCGCTCGGTGTGGTGGTTGTGGAGGGGTGAGCGAGCCTCCGATTCGCAGGAACAAGCCTGACGCGAGAGAGCCTGCTTGGGAAGTGACGTGAGAAGAAGTCTCGGGCTTACAGGATGCCGGAGATGGGGATTCCTTCCTCGATGAGCATGATCGGAATCGTCTCCCTGATCGGATAGGCGACCTTTTTATCGCTTCGGATCAACCCGCCATCGAGTGGCTCTTTCACCAGGTTCTCCCCCGTATTCTGCAATTCCCCATTCGCAATTTTTCGGTTCAGGATTTCGAGGGAGGCGGCATCCAGGAGCGTCATCGCTTGCTTGGTCTCCGGGCAACATAAAATCTCCAGCAGCATGGGGTCGAGAGGCATCGCCGGGGCTGAATCGCTGTCAGGACTCATGAGATTTCTTTCCCGTTTGTGTAGTTGTTTTCTACTGAGGTCTTTCATACACTAGTCAATACGTCGATGGATTGCAAGGCAACTCAAGGGAGTCAGGGTTAACGGGCGTGTGTTCCGGTTGGACGTGACCAATGGATAAGCGCAGTCGATTGCACCAACTCAAACGATATTTCGTCGCGGGATTGTTTGTCGTCGTCCCGGCTTGGGGAACCTTCCTGATTCTGTCCACCTTGTTCGTGACGTTGGATGGCCTGTGGGTGGATCTGCTGGGCCCCGTGATGACACTTGAAATTCCGGGAGCGGGGATTGCGCTGTTACTCCTGGTCATTTTGGGGTCGGGGATGCTGGGAACCCGCCTCGTCGGGCAACGATTCGTGAAAAGGGTGGACGAACTGTTCGAACGGATCCCCTTGGTGAGAAGTATCTATTACACACTCAAGGGGATGACCGACGTGTTTCAATTCCGGGAACGATTCGGCCAAAGTACGGTGGTCGTGTTTCCGTTTCCCCGCACCGGCCTGTGGGCGATCGGATTTCTGATGGGCACCGCACCCGGGATGCTCCAAATTGCCGAAGACGATTCACTCATCATGGTGTTTGTGCCGACGGCCATTCACCCCTTTACGGGCTATTTGGCTTTCGTGGGGGAATCGAAGGTCCACCGCGTCAAGCTGCGTCCCGAAGAGGCCATGAAATTGGAATTCTCCGCAGGGCTGTATCGACCGCCTCGGGGGTGGCTGGCAGTCGAACCTCACGTCCGACCGCTTCCCTAGGCCTGTCCTCGACGCCAATCCCCACAGGTGTCAGCAGGGTCCCATCGAGGAATGTTCGTGCCATGAACCAGTCAGATTTCCATATCCGGTTAGCCGAACCCCGGGATCTTGAGACGTTAGTCACGTTTAACCTGGCTCTCGCGTGGGAAACGGAAGACAGACAATTGGACCGGGCCCTCCTCCAGGCGGGAGTGGAATCGATACTGGCCGACTCCGCCAAAGGCTTTTACGTGGTGATGGAGCATGAGCCCAACGGGCGGACGATCGGGCAATTGTTGGTCACCTTTGAATGGAGCGATTGGCGGAATGGCGTCTTTTGGTGGTTGCAAAGCGTGTACGTCCACAAGGAATGGAGGCGCCGCGGCGTGTTCAAAACGTTGTACGACTATGTATTACGGAAAGCAGAATGCCAAGGAAACGTCGCCGGCATTCGTCTATACGTGGAACAGGACAACGCCGTCGCCCAAGGAGTGTATGCGCATGTCGGCCTGGCGGCGGCACCATACAAAGTGTTTGAAACCGATTTTATCCTGCCTTCCAGACCGAGTGAATAACGCCAAACCAATTTGGGCATACACCAAACGCGTTTCCCTCGTCGCAACGATCTGAGGGAAGGAAACACACAAGGGTAACCGCAATCGCTGCAGGAAACGACGATCGTTGTTCTCTACTTCCGGTAGACTTTCGTGCGGACCCGCTGTTAGACTTTTAGATACTCCATGCAATTTCATGTAGCCATAGCGCGTGAGTCGGACGCCGACCAGGCGGCGCAGGCGTTAGTCGCCTCCGTCCGGGAGGCGTTCGGCCGGACGTCCCCTGATTTGATCTGCCTGTTTTTTTCACCGCATTATGCGAACGCCTCACAGGAATTAGTCGAGACGCTCCACCGGCAATTGGCCCCGCACGTGATGGTGGGTTGTATGGGCGAAGGCGTGATCGGGCCGTTCGAGGAATATGAAGACGCGTCGGTGGTGACCTTGTGGGCGGCACAGTTGCCCGGGGTACGGATGGTCCCTCTTCATTTGACGTTCCATGAAAGGGAAAAGCAATCCTCTGATCCCGTGTCACAGACGGGGACAGGCCTTGAGGGATGGCCGCAGGAATTGGAATCGCTGTCGGACAGGCCGACGTTCCTGGTCTTTGCCGATCCTTTTTCGACGCCTATCGAAGACGTGTTTGAGACAATGGAGGAACGCTGCCCTGGTGCCCCTGCGATCGGGGGCATTGCGGGCGGGGGGACGGATCTGGGCGAAAATCGATTGGTGTTCAACGGCAGGATCGTGAAGGAAGGTCTCGTTGGAGTGGCCCTCTGGGGACCGGTATGGATTCGAACCCTGGTGTCTCAGGGCTGCCAACCCATCGGGGAGCGTTACGTGGTGACCAAGGCCGAACGAAATATCATGTATGAGTTAGGCGGTGTGCCGACCCTGGAACGGCTCCAGGAGACGCTCCAACGCTTGGGACCGGAACGGGGGAAGCGGGTCGCCATGGCGGTGCAGGTCGGCGTGGCGTTTGATGAGCAGCGCGAGCGGTTTGACCGGGGAGATTTTCTCATTCGTGGGTTGCTGGGGGCGGACCAACGAACCGGAGGCGTGGCGATATCCGATATCGTGAAGGAAGGGCAGACGATTCAATTTCACGTGAGGGATCCGAGGGCCGCCAGCGAAGATCTCAATTTATTGCTGGCCCAGGATCGCCTGGACTATCCGCATTCTCCTCTCAAAGGGGCCCTCTTGTTCAGTTGCAACGGCCGGGGCCGGCGATTCTTCACCGAACCGAATCATGATATTACGGCCCTCCAACGACAGGCCGAAGGGATTCCGGTCGCGGGATTTTTTGCCGCCGGAGAAATCGGGCCGGTGGGCGGGAAAAATTTTATCCACGGGTATACCGCGAGTGCGGCGTTATTTGCCGAGCCGTTTCCCGAGAGAGATCCTCTCCCGGGTCACGGTCCGGGTCATGGTTAACGGCCTGTGGGACAAGCTCTGTCCCCGACGTTCTCTATCGGGGATCTAATCGGGGAGTGGAGACAGGCTTCGACGGAATGAGTCCATCAGCAAAACGAAAGGAACGAAAGTCAATGCCGTTCAAAAACATCAGAACATGGGTATGGGTCGTGATGATGAGTGGATCGTTCTTTCTTCAAGGACCGGGAACGGTTCTCGGAGCCGAACCCGAACCCGTCAAGACGTCGTCCGGGCTGCAATACGTGGACTTGGTGACGGGCGATGGCCGGGAGGCTCACGTGGGAGAAACCGCGATCGTCCATTATACGGGGTGGCTGGAAGATGGCACGAAGTTCGATAGTTCGGTGGACCGCGGGGACCCGTTTTCTTTTCGATTGGGTGCCGGTCGAGTCATCAAAGGCTGAGATGAAGGGGTCGTGGGCATGAAAATCGGAACGAAACGCAAGTTGATCATTCCGTCCCATCTCGGATACGGCAGTCGTGGCGCGGGTCGCATCATTCCTCCGAACGCCACGCTGATTTTTGAAGTGGAACTCATGGATCTCCGGTAAGGAGTCGTTCTTTTCGTTTTTTCACGGGATGACGCCCCGATCTGCCCGACTTCCGATTTCTCTTGCACATGAAACAGACCTCCCTGCATGAGGCCCACGTGGCCCGGAAGGCCAAAATCGTGGATTTCGCCGGCTGGGGCATGCCTCTCCAGTATTCAGGCGTCCTCGATGAGTATCACACGGTCCGCACGACGGCAGGATTGTTTGACGTGAGTCACATGGGGCGCCTTCACGTCGAGGGCCCCGGGGTTCTGCCGTTCCTTCAGCGCGTGACCACGAATGACGTGCAACGAGTCGAGCCGATGGGTTCCCAATACTCGATGATCTGCAACCCTGATGGGGGCGTCAAAGACGATATTTTCCTGTATCGCTTGGGTGCGGAGGAATTTCTGCTGTGTGTGAATGCGTCGAATCTCGACAAGATCAGAAGCTGGCTTTTCCAACAGCAGGAAGAAGAACAGGGGAGTCTTCGCATCGAGGATCGATCGGAAGATCTGGCCCAGCTGGCTCTGCAAGGGCCTGCCTCAAAGTCGCTGTTGCAGGCGCACGTGGAAGCATCACTCGATGGGCTGAAGCCGCGACAATGTCTGCGAGAGACGGTGGGTGGCGTCGAGTGTCTGATTACGCGAACCGGCTATACCGGAGAGCTCGGGTACGAATTATACGTGCCGGCGACGCGGGTTCGCCACGTGTGGGATCGACTGATGCAGGCCGGAGAGGCGTTCGGCCTGAAGCCCGCCGGGTTGGGCGCGCGGGATTTGCTGCGGCTCGACATGGGGTATTTGTTGTACGGCAATGACCTGACCGAAGCGATCACCCCGATCGAGGCCAACGCCAAATGGGTCGTGAGCTTTGCCAAGGGCACGTTCATCGGCGAGCCCGTCCTCAAACAACAACTGCAAGAGGGACCGTCACAACGCCTGGTGGCATTCGAATTACTGGAAAAAGCCGTACCCCGTCATGCTATGAAATTGTTTGCTCGGGACGAACCGATCGGGACGGTGACCAGCGGAAACCTGTCGCCCATTCTGCAAAAAGGCATCGGCTTGGGGTACGTGGACCCCGCCTATACCGCGGCCGGCACGGCCTTCGACGTCGAAATTCGAGGCAAGCGCGTGCCCGCCCGGGTGGTCGCCCTTCCGTTTTATAAAAAGCCCAAGCCGCTGGCATGAGACGGCGTGAGAATCCCGTTTATGCCATGAAAGCAGGGCATGGTTCACGATGAAGAAACTGATCTATAAGGGAAAAATTATCGATCTGTCCGTGGAGACGGTAACTCTGCCGAACGGGACCACGGCCGACCTCGAGGTCATTGCCCATCCCGGGGCCGCGGCCGTCGTGCCGATGAAAGACGACCGGACAGTAGTCATGGTCCGGCAATATCGTCATGCCGTCGGAAGCTTCATCTATGAAATCCCCGCGGGCAAGCTTCATCCAGGCGAAGATCCCAGGGATTGCGCGGCTCGGGAAGTGGAAGAAGAGACCGGCTACAAGGTGGGCCGGTTGGAGCCGATCCTGAGCTTTTTGACCACGCCGGGCTTTACCAACGAAATCATTCACATTTTTGTGGGGAGCGAACTCTCTCCGGGCACGCAAAACCTGGGTGCGGATGAAGTCCTGGAGATCATCGAAATGCCGCTTGCCCAAGCCATCGATCGTATCAAGGACGGCGTGATCCAGGATGCCAAGACCATCATCGGCCTCCAGGCGCTTTGTCTTCGACGTCGGAACCCCTAGCCCAACAGAAACCCGTCTTTTAATGGGTCGTCCGGGTCGATCATGAATTCGTGACGCCCCGTGAGGTAGGCGTGGCCTTCGACTTCGGGAATAATCGCCGGGTAGGGGCCCAGTTGCGTCTCCTCCATGATTTTTCCTCCGAACGACGTGCCCACAATGCTTTCAAATCGTAGAGATTGTCCCACTCCCAGGTCTCCCTTAGCGTGGAGGAGCGCCAGGTGTGCGCTGACCCCGGTTCCCGTCGGCGATCGATCCAATGCGCCATCGGCAAAGATACACGTCTGCCGCACATCCCCTTCGGTTGTCAGGGGAGGGCCGACAAAGATCGTGCCGTACAGGTAGCCAAGCTCCGGCTCCGTTGGGTGGGAAATGGTGCGTTCGGCCATGATGGCCTGTTTGATGGCGAGGCCCAGGGCTTGGAGTTGCGGCGCGTGTTTGGGTTCGAGGGCGAAACCCAGCGTCTCCGCTTGGCAAAAGGCATAGAACGCCCCGCCAAAGGCGAGATCATAGTCAACCGCGCCGATGCCCGGCACCCGGACCGTCTGCTCCACGTCGAGGACAAAGGACGGCACGTTGAGAAACGCGACGTTTCGGACCTTGCCTGCATCAAGGGACGCCGTTGTCGTCACCAGGCCGCTGGGAGTCTCGAACCGGATCGTGGTGGTCGGGCCTAAAGCCGGAAACAACCCCTGTTCCAGCATGACTGTCGTGAGCCCGATGATCCCGTGCCCGCACATCGTGCTGTAGCCTTCATTATGAAAAAACAGCACCCCGGTATCAGCTTGCGGGTGTGCGGGAGCGACCAACAGGCACCCGTACATGTCGTGATGGCCTCGCGGTTCCCACATGAGCGCCGTGCGAAGATGGTCCAGGTGCGTCCGGCAATATTGGCGTTTTTCCAGGATGGTCGAACCGGAAGGCTCGGGAAATCCGGCCGTCACCACGCGAAGCGCTTCGCCGGCAACGTGACAATCAATGGTGGTGATGGCGTGCATGGGTGGGGCTGGGAGAAACGTGACTGCCGTGATGATGAGCAGGACCCAAGGAAAAACGCGATCTGCGTCAGTCGTACTGTTCCGTCATGAACCAGCCGGCGATCGAAAGCCGTTTGTGGTCGCCCGCCATCGTATCCACCCGGCACACGCGATGGAACCGGGGCACGGCAAAGAGGGCGAGCGATCCCGGTTGCGGGGCGATGCATTGCGCCACTTCCAGGACGCGGTTTCCGCGTGAATCCTTCTTGGCATGATAGATGATGAGTTCTCCGCCCCAATCGGTGTTCCATTCGGAATGGACGTAGGTCACCAGGGCCAGCCGCCTGAGGGGCGGTGGGCGGTGACGGTTGGCGGCGTAGGCTTCATCCGTATCATCATGCGTCGGCAGACAGTCTCCGGCGCCATAGGAATAGTAATTAAAATTCACGTGCCGTTGCCTGATGTTGGGAAAGGATTCCATGTAAGCCGCAATGCACGGCAGTGACAGTTTGTCGAGAAAGAGTTGCCGCTCGCGAGAACCGATTTCGGCCTTCAGCCAATTTCCTGAATCGGGGAAGGCCCGGGACACCGCCGGCATGTCCAGTAAGCCCGTCCAGGTCGAATGCATCATCGCCGCCCGAAAGGTTTCCATTTCCTGTTCGGTCCAAAAATTTTCCAGCACCAGCACTGGATCTTTTTGAAAAGAGAATTTCTTGGGATTGAATTGATGGAACGGCGCTTTCATGAATGGACCTCACATTGGCATGACGCCGGCGGGAACAACCGGTGTTCATCGAAGGGTAAGGGAACGGGAGGGGGAGGGTCAAGAAGGCGAGGGGCTTTGCTCAGACAGGCGTTTGGCCAATCGACGCGCCACCCGGGTCATGGCGGTGGAGCGGTCCTTGGGGTCCAGGATCACGTTGAGGACGTGCAGGTGTTCGGAATCCGCCATGGCCGAATCCAGGACCTGCACAAAGGTTCCGAACGTCTCGACCCGGTGCCCGATGCCGCCGCCGAGTAACGTGCAGATTTTGTCATAGTGCCATTCATACACGTCGTTAAACGGCCCTTCCAGAATTTCCCGTTCGGTGGAATAGCCGCGGTTATTGAGAATGATGACAATGGGGGTTTGCCCGTGCCGGAGACAGGTCGCGAGTTCGGTCCCGGTCATCTGAAACGCGCCGTCGCCGACCAGGACCAGGGGTCTCAGGGATGGGTCGGCGAATCCTGCGCCGAGCGCGGCGGGGACGCTGAACCCCATGGACGTATAATAGGCCGGAGAAAGAAACTCGGCGCCTTTCCGCACGTGCAGGTCCGCGGAGGCGAAGAGCGATTCACCCACGTCGGCGATCACCACGGTCTGCTCGTTCAGCACCCCGTCCAGGTAGCCGAACATATCGTGAAGGGTGACGGGCGTGTCCGGCGGCGGCGCCTCAAACGTGCCGGGGGTCCGGGTGGGAAGGGGGCGGGGCAGAAACGAGGGCAATGGGGCCGTTGAAAGCGCCCGGATGAAGTCCTCGAATCGAACGCCTTCATAGCAGTGGTGCTTGATGGCAATCGAATCGGCCGAAGCATGGATCGTCTGTCCGGCGGCCAGGAGCGTGGGTTGGACGGTGACGTCTTCAACGTCGGTCAGGAGCGAGCCCAACGTCAGCAGGCAATCGGTTTGGTCCACGAATTCCAGGATTTCGTCGCGACCCACGAGACCGCCGTACACGCCGATGTACAAGGGATGATCCTCCCGAATGACCGATTTGCCCAGCAACGTCGTGGCCACGGGGACACCCATGCGTTCGACCAACGCCGTGAGTTCGTTCTGGAGTCCGAACCGGTAAATTTCCGCGCCGGCCAGAATCACCGGCCGTTCCGAGCTTGAAAGAATGCCGCGCACTTCGGCGACGGCTTCCTTCAATGCGATGGGATCGCTTTCACCGGTCGTCGCGGGAGGCGTGGAGGAAGAAACCCGGACCGGAGCGAAGACCATGTCCCTGGGAATTTCCAGATAGATCGGCCGTTTGTATTTCAGTAAGGCGGTCAGGGCGCGATCGATCTCCCGTTCGGCCGTGAGGGGATCATCCAGGATCACGGACGCCACGGTGACTTTGTCGAACACGTCGCGTTGGGTATAGAAATCCCGGACCATGTGATGCAGAAAGGGCGTGGTCAGTCGTTCCTTCAGTCCCGGCGACCCCGACAGCAGCACGACCGGCGACCGCTCCGCGTACGCGCAGGCAATGGCGTTGACGATGTTCAGCCCGCCGACGCAATACGTGACACAGGCCCCGCCGATGCCATGGATCCGCGCATAGGCATCCGCCGCAAACCCGGCGCAATCTTCACGAGTGGTCCCGACGTGCTCGATGGGCGATTCCTCGATCAGTTGAAAGAGCGAGAGGACGTAGTCGCCCGGAATGCCGAAAATATGCTTCAGCCCGAGCCGGTGCAAGCGATCCAGAACCAGGGATCCGATGGTGTGAGTCGTGCTCATTCTCTATTGATTATAACATGGCAAATAAGTATGTTGAGCAAAACTTCGGATCGCGTCATTGGTGAGGCATGCTTTAAATATTTTTTTCAGCGAGGAGGAAAAAGCGATGCGGACTGATACTTCATTGATTGTCGTTTCCCACGAACCGGCCTTGACACCCGGCATGCGGCGTTTTCCCATGGCGACGAAAGGCGTGCTGGCCGCACTCGCCGTGGTGCTCGTCTCCTTGGGCGCGAGTGCCTATGCCGGCGATGGGCCTTACGTCGGGGTCGGGGGCGGCCTCAGTATTCTCAACGATTCCAGCGTCACGGCTCCCGCCCGTGACCCGTTTAAAGCGCTCAACGCAAACGCGACCACCGACAACGGGTTTGCCATCAGAGGCATGGCCGGCTACGCCTTTCCCAGTGGCTTTCGCGTGGAGGCCGAGATCGACTACCGCAGGCACGGTACAGGCGAAATGGACGTCACAAGCCCTGGAACTCTTGTCGTAACCCCTGTTGCAGAACGCCCTCCTTGGTATTGATCCCAGTACGCTGGGTCCAGGCAGTCCTGCACTTCAGCAAGTTCAGGAAACGTACCGTGCCCTCCCCCAAAGTCTTCCCCAAGGCGCTGATCCTCGTACTACACCTACCAAGGATCTTATCGAAAATGGAGTTGTGGCTGCTTCACCCGTGACAGTCAACGGCGCTTTTTCGATGCTCGCCTTCATGGCCAACGTGGACTATGATTTTGATACCGGGTCCAGGTGGGTACCCTATGTCGGCGGCGGCCTCGGGGTCGCGACTATTTCGATCGATACCGAGTCTGCGGATGGCATTTCGTTTGCCGACGACAGCGATACGGTCTTCGCGTATCAGGTGGGTGCGGGAATCGGCTACGAGTTTCCCTTGGAGGAGGGCCGTTCAATCACTGTCAGCCTGGACTGGCGATACTTCGCGACCCAGACCCCGACCTTCAAAGGGGACCTGACGGGCTCAGAGTTCGACGTCGAAATCAGCGGGCATGACATCGGCATCGGGATAATATACGGGTTTTAGCCTGGAGATCGGTGTTCCGGAGTCTCTGCTGGTAATGCTTGAGGAGCCGCTAAGCAAGCGGCGCATTCACCCACTGCCGCCCCGGTTCTCCAACCGGTCAATCACGGCCGATCCCGCGGCGTCGCCCCAGACGTTGACCGTGGTGCGGCAGCGGTCCAGGAACCAGTCGATCACCAGAATGAGGGCAATGCCTTCGATGGGCAGGTTGACGGACTTGAGCACGATCACCATCGTGACGAGACCGGCCTCGGGAATGCCGGCGGCCCCGACCGCGGCCAGGGTCGCCGTGAGCACGATAATCACCGTCTGGGCGAACCCGAGTTCGATTTCATAGGACTGCGCAATGAACACGGCCGCCACCGCCTCGTAGAGGGCCGTGCCGTCCATGTTGATCGTGGCGCCCAAGGGCAGCACGAAGCGCGCGGTTCGCGGCGAGACCTTGTTTTCCTCGATGACGGCTTCCATGGTGAGCGGCAGCGTGGCCGAACTCGAACTGGTGGAAAACGCCGTGGTCAGGGCGGTCCCGATGTTTCGCGCATACGCGAACACGTTCTGTTTCCCGACAAAGTGGAGGAGCAGGGGAATCACGATCAAGCCGTGGATCAACAAGCCCAGGATGACGGTGCCGGCATAGGCGCCTAATTGCACCAATTGCGGCCAAAAGCCGCTGAATCCGCCCGCCTCGCCCAACCGGCCGGCTATCAATCCGCCGATGCCCACCGGCGCAAACCACATCAGCAAATGGACCATGGCCATGATGGCCTCGTTCACGCCTTCGACGACCTGAATCACGAGCCTGCCCCGTTCGCCCACCGTCGTCAGGATTCCGCCGAACACCAGGGAAAAAATAATCAGCGGCAGGACGTCGGCGTTGGCCATGGCCGAGAACAGATTTTTCGGGATGAGCCCGGTCAGGATGGTCCGGAGCAGTTCGGGCACGCTGTCGGGTTTGTCTGCCAATCGTTCGGACACGGTGGTCATGTCGCCGGCGGCGGATTCACCCGATCCCGGGGTCCCCGGCTGGATCAGGAGGACCAGGACCAGCCCGATGACGACCGCGATGCCCGTGGTCGTCATGAAATACAGGACCGCGCGGCCTCCCAGCGGGCCGAGTCGCCGCACGTCGCCGAGGCTGGTGACGCCGACGATGATGGAACTCATGACCAGGGGAACCACGAGGACGAATAAGGCTTTGAGAAACAGTTCCCCGAGGAACGCGATGGAATGACCGGCTTCCGGCCAGGTTCCCCCGAGGATCGTTCCGGACACAATGCCCGTCAGGATTGCCCACAGCAGCGTGTTTGGTGATTTCGTTTTCATGGCGCCTTCGGTTGAACCCCGTCATCAGGGCGTTCGGATGTTATTGATAATGCTCGATCGGAGGACACGTGCACACGACGTGACGGTCGCCATACGCGCTGTCGATGCGTGAGACAGCCGGCCAGAATTTCAAGTCCCGGAGCCACGGCAGGGGGAAGGCCGCCCGTTCGCGGCCGTAGGCATGATTCCAGTCCGGTCTCGTGACGTCTTCAATCGTATGCGGGGCGTGTTTCAGTGGATTGTCGTCTCGCGGGAGTCGCCCTTCTTCAACGTCTCTAATCTCTTGTCGAATCGTCAGAAGCGCATCGCAATACTGATCGAGTTCCGATTTGGATTCGCTTTCCGTGGGTTCAATCATCATCGTACCGGCCACGGGCCATGAAATGGTCGGGGCGTGGAATCCAAAATCCATGAGGCGTTTGGCCACGTCCTCCACTTCAATCCCGGCGGACTTCTTGAACGGTCGCAAATCCAGAATAAATTCATGGGCACAGAGGCCGCCCTTTCCGGTGTACAGGATGGAAAAATCCTTCTCCAATCGCTTGGCCATGTAGTTGGCGTTGAGAATCGCGACGATGGTGGCCCGGGTCAACCCTTTGGCGCCCATGAGCGCAATGAACGCCCAGGAAATCGGCAGGATGCTCGGGCTCCCGTGGGATGCCGCGGAGACCGGCCCGATGCCGTGTGCTCCACCCGTGTCGCGGATCGGATGTCCGGGTAAAAACGGGGCCAGGTGCGCGGCGGCGGCAATCGGTCCCATCCCGGGTCCGCCCCCGCCATGGGGAATGCAAAAGGTCTTGTGCAAATTGAGATGACAGACGTCGGCGCCGACTTGAGCAGGCCGGCACACCCCGACCATCGCGTTCATGTTGGCGCCGTCCATATAGACCTGGCCGCCGTGCTCGTGCACGATACGGCAGATTTCCTGAATCGTTTCTTCGAAGACCCCATGCGTCGAGGGATACGTCACCATGAGGGCGGCCAGCGTCTCGTGGTGGTGGCCGGCCTTGGCGTGTAAATCGACAAGATCGATATTTCCGCGTTCGTCACAGGCTACGGGAACGACTTGCAGGCCGGCAATCGCCGCGCTCGCGGGATTGGTGCCGTGAGCCGACGCCGGAATCAGACACGTGTTCCGGTGCCCTTGTCCGCGACTTTCGTGATACGCCCGAATGACCAGCAGCCCGGCATATTCCCCTTGGGAGCCGGCGTTGGGTTGGAGTGAGACTGCCGGATACCCCGTGATTTCCGAGAGCCAGGTCTCCAATTCCTTGAACAGTTGGGTGTACCCTTCCGTCTGTTTCGGAGGGGCAAACGGATGAATGTGACTGAATTCCGGCCACGTCACGGGAAGCATCTCCGCCGTCGCGTTGAGTTTCATGGTGCAGGAGCCCAGGGGAATCATGGAATGGACCAGCGAAAGGTCCCGCGACTGGAGACGATGCATGTAGCGTAACAGCTCATGTTCGGAATGATACCGATGAAAGACTTCGTGAGTCAGAAAGGGGGTCGTGCGGGCAAACAGGGCCGGCAGCGAGACGGAGCGCGTTTCCGCCAGTTCTTTTGCCGTAAACCACACCTGACCGTCTTTTGAAAACGTTTTCCAGAGAGTCTCCACGTCCTCCAGGGTCGTGGTTTCATCCAAGGCGATGCCGAAAGAGCCGTCTGCATATTCCCGAAGGTTGAGACGATGCTGCTCGGCCCGGTCGCGGACCCGGTCCGCCGGGAGCGCGTCGGTGGACACCCGCAACGTATCGAAAAAGAGTTCGTCCGGAACGCCACACCCGAGACGTGTCAAGCCTTCGGCGAGGACGAGGGTCAAGCCGTGGACGCGCTCGGCAATGCGTTTCAGCCCGTCGGGTCCGTGATACACGGCATACATGCCGGCAATATTGGCCAACAGCACTTGAGCGGTACAGATGTTACTCGTGGCCCGGTCGCGACGAATATGTTGCTCGCGGGTTTGTAACGCCAGCCGGTACGCCGTTCGCCCCTGACTATCTTTGGAGACGCCGACGATTCGTCCGGGTAGTTGGCGCTTGTAGTCTTCGCGCGTGGCCAGGAACGCGGCATGCGGGCCTCCGAATCCCATAGGAACCCCGAAGCGCTGGCTGGATCCCACGGCGATATCCGCACCGAATTCTCCCGGTGGTTTGAAGAGGGTCAGCGCGAGCAGGTCCGTGGCCACGACGACCTGTGTGCCTGCGTCATGGGCTTGCTTGACCAGGTCGTGGTCGTTGCGAAACGTGCCGTCCGTGGTGGGATATTGCAGGAGGAGCCCGCCATACGACGCCTGTTCCCAGTCGATCTCATCGACCGCGCCGATATCCAAATGGAGACCGAGCGATGCGGCGCGAGTCCGGACCACGGCCAGCGTTTGCGGATGACACTCTTCCGAAGCGAAAAACGCCTGCCGGCCGGTGATGGCTTTGCACATGGCCATGGCTTCCGCTGCGGCGGTCCCTTCATCCAGCAGGGACGCATTGGCCAAAGGGAGGCCGGTGAGATCAGCCACCATCGTTTGAAAATTGAGAAGAGCCTCCAGGCGTCCTTGGGCAATTTCTGCCTGATAGGGCGTGTATTGGGTGTACCACGCCGGATTTTCCAACATGTTCCGGAGAATGACCGGCGGCGTGTGACAACCGTAATACCCCATCCCGATACACGAACGGAACACGTGATTCTTTCGGGCCATGCGCCGGAGGTCGGATAACGCCTCCTCCTCGCTCCGTGGGGCCGGTAAGTCGAGGGACTCGTGAAGGCGAATGTCCTTGGGGACCGTGGCGTGGACCAACGTCTCCAGCGATGGGAACCCGAGGACGTTCAGCATCTCCCGAATCTCGGCCTCTGTCGGCCCTACGTGTCGATCAAGAAACGTCTTGGCGGGCTTCAACCAATTCTGTGGGGTGCGGTCAGTCATGTAGCGAGGAAAGAGCGAGGCTCAATCTGGATGAAAGCGGTGGCTCATGGTCTTTTCAGCGCAACGTCGCGAAAAGGTAGAGACGTCACATGCGATTGCGTTCAACGAATTTGAAGAGGTTGCGGCGGCGGTGGTTGGCGTTCATGGCCGATCGCACGCGTTTTCGACGTCATGCATAAGCCTATCATGGTCTTCCGGACCCTGCCAAGTGATCTGCCGTCGTTAGAGATTCTTACTGTTGCACGTGGACGGTGACGAGCATGGATTCTTTGGCGTCTCCTATCCGAACCCCGGAAATGGGTGCGGCCTCTCTGTAATCAAGACCCGTTGCCACGCGCACGTAGCGCTCATCCGGCGAGACTCCGTTCGACACGTCAAACCCGGTCCATCCCAGGCTCTCGACCCATACTTCCGCCCAGGCATGGCTTGCATCCTGTTTCACGCGGTTGTCCATCATGAGATACCCGCTGACGTATCGAGCCGGGAAGCCAAGGAGCCGTGCCGCACTGAGAAAAACATGCGTATGGTCCTGGCACACGCCGTGCCCTGCCCGTAGCGCGTCTTCCGCCGTGGTTTGGGAACTGGTCAGTCCCTTCTTATAGGACACGGCCTTCACAACGAGACCGGAGAGTGCGTGCAGTCTCGTCAGGTCGTCCCGGGCGTCATCGACCGGCGATGTGGCGAGATCGTGGATCTGCTCACCGGGCGTGGTGAGTGTGGTCGATCGTTTGAAATACCACAATGGCGTGTCGCCGTACTGTTGGCCGGCAATCCCGCTTTGCTCGATCGTTTCGACTTCCCCTTTGCAATGGATGCTGATCTCCGCCTGCTCTTCATTGAGGCTGACCAAGGTCACGAGGTTGTGGTGCTGATCCGTAAACTCGAGCTGTTTGCGACCGCCTTCAACCGTCATGCCCCACGATAACACGTTTTGCGACACCTGCGACTTCGGCGTCAGGCGAACCTGTTGTAACGCGTAGTGGACGGGCTTATCGTATTCGTATTTCGTGAAATGGGAAATCTTCAGTCTCATCCTGCTATCCGTAAAAGCGGTAATCCTTTTCAATCTGCCGCCCCAGGGCATTGTTGTCCCGGATGAAGTCTTGGATGAATTCGTGCAATCCGGATTCGAAGACCTCTTCGATTGAGCGGTCCGTCAGCCTGACGTACACCGTTTCCGCCTGATCGAAGGAGGGCTGGCGAACTTCGTAAACTTTGGCGAGATGCGTGAGATTATCCACGATCTTTGAATAGCAGAAGGCGAGCGAACGCGGCATCCGGAGATCGAGCATCAGGAAATTCGCGATCTCTCTTGGGCGAACTTCGCCTTTATGGAGCCGATGGTAGGAGCGTTGGGCCGACACCGACCTGAGAATGGTTTCCCACTGGACGTTATCCAGGGAACTGCCGACCAACGAGACGGACGGCAACAGCAAATAATACTTGACGTCGAGGATGCGCGCCGTGTTGTCAGCCCGTTCCAGGAACGTGCCGAGACGGGCGAAATTGAATATGTCATTGCGCATCATGGTGCCGTGGAGCGTGCCACCGAGCAGGGCGTTTTGCTGTTGGATCGTGCTGAGGACAAAGGGCAACTCCCGTTCTCGTACGCGACGGGCAAGCAATTCCCTGAGGGTCAGCCAGCATTCATTGGTGGCCGACCACAGTTCACGCGTCAGCGCGGTGCGCAGAAGCCTGGCATTGTGACGTGCGGACTGAATCATCGACATGACACTGGAAGGATTGGAGGAGTCGCGTAACAGGAAATCGATGACGTGGGCCGTCTCCATCCGTTCGTATTTTTCCTGAAAGGCCTGCTTGACGCCGACCGTGGTGAGCACGGACGCCCACTCGTTCTCCGCGGCGGCGGCGCGAGTCAGGGCAATGCGAAACCCGGCGTCGAGCAGGCGCGCGGTGTTTTCGTTTCGTTCAAGGTAACGAAACATCCAGAACAGGCCGTCGGCGGTTTTCCCGAGCATCGGGGTTACTCCTCCAGGACCCAGGTGTCTTTGGTGCCGCCGCCCTGGCTGGAATTGACGACGAGCGACCCTTTGTTCAACGCCACGCGGGTCAGCCCGCCCGGCGTCATATGGATCTCCTCCGGCGACACCAGGACAAAGACACGCAGGTCCACGTGGCGCGGGTCCAGGCCGTTCTTGGTCAAAATCGGCGTCGTTGAAAGCGAAAGGGTGGGCTGGGCAATGTACTTGCCGGGGCTTGTTTCCAACTTGTTCCGGAATGCGACGAGTTCCTCGTTGCTTGAGGTTGGCCCGACCAGCATGCCATGCCCGCCGGAACCATGCACCTCCTTCACGACCAACTCGGACAGGTGGTCCAGCACGTAGCGTAGCGCATCAGGCTCGGAGCACCGCCATGTCTGCACGTTGTTCAGCAGTGCCTTTTCGCCCGTATAGAACTCGATGATGTCCGGCATATACGAATAGATGGCCTTATCATCGGCAATGCCCGTGCCGGGGGCGTTGGCGATGGTGACCCTGCCGGCCCTGTACACGTCGAAAATGCCCGGCACCCCCAGGAGTGACTGCGGATTGAAGTTGAGCGGGTCAAGGTACTCGTCGTCCACGCGTCTGTAAATGACGTCAACGGGCGCATACCCTTGGGTGGTCCGCATGGCGACGCGTCCATCGACTACGCGCAGATCATGACCTTCGACCAGCTCCGCGCCCATCTGGCCGGCAAGGAACGCGTGCTCAAAATAGGCCGAATTGTACATGCCGGGCGTCAGCACCGCGATGACCGGCATCCCCTCGCACGAACGGGGAACGCAGTTGCCCAGCGAGCGTCGCAGGTTTTTGGGATAGTTGCCGACGGCCTGGACGTTGATCTGTGCAAACAGTTCCGGAAACATCTGGAGCATGATTTCCCGATTCTCCAGCATGTAGGACACTCCGGACGGAGTGCGCGCATTGTCTTCCAGGACGTAGAATTCGTTTTCGCCGGTGCGGACGATATCGACGCCCACGACGTGGGTATACACGTTCCCCGGCGGCGAAACGCCGATCATCTGTGGAAGAAACGCATCATTTTCAGCGATCAGCTCTACCGGAATGCGACCCGCCCGAAGGATTTCCTGCCGGTGATACACGTCGTGCAGAAAGGCGTTCATCGCCTGGACCCGCTGCCGAATCCCGCGAACAAGCCGTGACCATTCACGACTGGAAATGATGCGCGGCACGACGTCGAACGGGATCAGTCGTTCACTGGCCTCCTCCTCTCCATACACGCTGAAGGTGATGCCGATCCTGCGAAAAACGGTCTCGGCTTCATCCGACTTCCGATGCAGCCACGCGGCGTCCTGGGATTCAAACCATTGGTGATAGTCACGATAGGACTCGCGACGCGTTTCGCCCGTGCCGAACATTTCGTCGAAATTCATAAAATCAGTCATACGATCAGAACTTTTTACGCCGGGTGACGGCCGATTGTCGGTAAATGAGGAATCGTTCCGTGTCTCGTTCAATGGTGTCAGGGAGTATAACGCCGATGACCTCGTGCTTTCTACTCCCTCTCCCCGATGAGGGAGAGGGTTGGGGTGAGGGGGTGGCCGAAGCACCTGGTTTTCGTGGCTTGAGAAATTTTCGAGGTTCCGGTACACAAGAAAATTCACAACTTCCACGCAGGGTGACACGATGATCGTTTTCTCCAACATCAGGAAATTGTATGACGGCACTTCAGGCACCGGGGCGGCGGTGCATGAAGGGGTCGACGTGTGGGTGGAAGGGGGTAAAATCGAAGCGGTAAAACCGCATCGGGCCCGGTCCGGTCGCGACGTTCGCCGCGTCGATTGTTCTTCACTCACCGCGACCCCGGGGCTCGTCGACTGCCATGGGCACGTCACGGTGTTGGGTATCCGCGACGAAGACCTAGCTGCCATGAACGGGCCGG
>JAHRAK010000123.1 GCA_020027535.1 Nitrospirales bacterium | reverse complement strand
CCAAGCGCCCACACGTCAGTAAAAACAGCGCGGGGTATAACCTCTTTGACGTGGCGGAAGGCCTCACGCAAGGGATCTTTGACCTTCCCAAATTGTTTGTAGGGAGTGAGGGTACGTTAGGCGTGTTCAGCGAGGCGACGATCCGGCTCGTCGATCGCCCGCGCTCGACCGTGACCGGCATGCTTCATTTCCGGCATCTCGAAGAAATGGGCGAGGCGGTGCATCACTTATTGCGGCTTGATCCGTTGGCCCTGGAAGTGATGGATGCCAACACGTTGGACCTCATCGGCCGGTCGCAGTACCGGATTCCCGGCGACGCCGCGGCAACCCTGCTCATTGAATTCGATCAAGCGGGAGACCACGGCGGGATTGCGCAACTGCAGGCGGCCTGCCGGCACTATCGTCTGACCGGTGATCCCGTCGTCGCGACCGACTTGGAGCACCAACGGAATCTTTGGAAAGCTCGAAAAGCTCTCTATCCCACGTTATACCGGTACGACGCCAGGAAGAAGCCCATCAACTACGTCGATGACGTGGTCGTGGCCGCGGAACACATGGGCGAGTTGATTCGCTATCTGGACGGGGTCTTCGGTCCCGCGAAGGTCCGGGTGGCGATTTTCGGACATATCGGGAACGGCAATGCCCACGTCGTGCCGTTGTTGGACGTGAATGACGAGGGGGATTTTCAGCGCATGGTGGAAACATATTATGAGGTGCATGACACGATTCTCAATCGGTTCCAAGGTTCCATTTGCGGGGAACATGGGGATGGCCGTGTCCGTGCCGAAATGGTCAGGCGGATGTTCGGAGAAGAATTGTATGGTCTCTTCGTGCAGGTCAAGCACGCGATGGACCCGGCCGGGATTTTGAATCCCGGCGTGAAAATCAGTGAGACCGCGTTTACCGAGCACATCGACTTTGAGCGGTTGGGGAAATCGTGTGCCACGTGTGCGAAATGTAATTCGGTCTGCCCGGTGTACGACGTGTTTCAATCCGAGGACATGAGTTCCCGGGGATGGTATGAAATCGTGACCGCCCCGGACTACAGCTATCTGGAGTCCAAGCGCGTCGTGGAAGCATGCTTGAATTGCAAATCGTGCCGGACCATCTGCCCGGCGGACGTGGACGTGTCCGAGCTGATCCTGCAACGACGGGCGGACCATCCGAACGCGCTCGCCGGGAAAATCTTTGCCCTGCACACGCAACAGGAGCGTTTTGGCAGGTTGATCAAGCTGGCCGCGAAAACGCAAGCGCTCTGGGATCGGCCTCTTATTCGGAAAATCGGTGAAGTGGTGTTGCGCCCGTTCCTGGCGCGACTCTCCGAGCGTGCACGGCTTCCCTGGAACATGAAACTGCCGCGCCTGGCGACGTCGCTGTTGCGTGAACGGCATCACGCGCTTTGTGTGTCGTCTCCTCCCGCTCTCGTTCCGGGAGACGAAGACGGTCACGGAACGAGGGAAGCCGGCTCCCCACCGAAGGTCGCGTATTTTCACGGGTGCGCCGCCAATTACTTTGATGACGGAGTGGGTGACGCCGTGATCAACGTCCTGAAGCGATACGGCGTGACCCCGGACCTCCCGCCGCAACGATGCTCCGGGACGCCCATTGAAACGTATGGGCATCGTGCCTTGGCCAAGGAAGGAGCTCGTTACAACGTCGACAATCTTGCCGGGTATGACGTGATCGTCACGGGCTGTGCCTCCTGTACGCTGGCGCTCAAGGATTACGCCAAGCTTTTCCAGGGTGAACCCGAGGAGGGACGAGCCCGGCGGGTTTCCCGAAACGTGAAGCATATCGCGGAATACGTCATGGAGTTGGACCCTCAGCGCTCGAAACCGGCTCAGGCGAAGGAGACGCGCAAGGTCACGTATCATTCGTCCTGTCATCTGCGCGCGGCGGGGGTGGCTTCCCAGCCCCGGCATTTGTTGGCTACGACCCCGGGTCTCGACTACGTCGAAATGCAGGACGCCGACCGCTGTGCGGGCGGAGCGGGAACCTACATCATGAAGGAGTATGACACCGCACAACAAATTTTCGAACGAAAGCGACGGGCGATCGAACAAAGTGGCGCGGATATTGTGGCGACGAGTTGCCCAGCTTGCATGATTCAATTGAAGAACGGCTTGCCCGACGGCACCGCCGTCAAGCATATTGCTCAGGTCCTGGACGAATCCCCCGGACTGCCGCCGAGCCTTCCGTAGCCTCTGTTCCCCTCCTTTGCCTGCCCTGAGCGAAGTCGAAGGGTAAGGAGGGGCGAGGTGAGGGAGAGGGCCGGGGTGAGAGGGCCGCCCGTCTTATCGAAGGAGGATGTTTACCATGGTCACGATACGAGTGTTTGGGCAGGTCCTGCTCCCTTGCGTGGACGAGCCGGAGATTCAATGTGAGATTTCCGCGCCGGTCAGCGTGCGGGAATTATTGGAAGGAAATCCGGAAACCCTGGGCGGGTTAATGGAATTCCTGCAAAAAAGCGAACTGATGGTCACGGTGAATCAAAAAGTCAGTACCGTGGAATCGAAAATCAAAGATGGCGACGTGGTGAAATTCACGCACCAGTTTAATCCGGAACACGAAGGGGCCCTGTGGCATAACCCGTAACGGGATTTCGACTCATTCTCTCCTCTCCCTTGACGGGAGAGGACAAAGGTGAGGGTGAGAAAGCTTGTAGGTTGGATTAGCGTAGCGTAATCCAACAATTCCGTGAGAATAGTGTTGGGTTAAGCCTGCCCTGAATGCTCTTTTGCTCGTCATGGTCCACACCTCTCACGTTACGTCTGCGGAGCCAATGCAGGTCGATCGCCTTGGCGAAGCGGGCCCGGTGGTCCTGTTCCTTTCCGGACTGAACACCCACGGTAACCTCTGGCGCCCTTGGATGGAGTCTCTGGCAGCCGGCAAACGGCTTATCGCGGTCACGCCGGCGGGCTTCGCCGGGGTCGAAGCCGCCGGACTCGAACACGGTTTTTGCGAGCGCCTGGTTCCCGCTTTGTCCCGTCTCCTGGCTGCGGAAGGGGCGCAGGGGGCGACAGTCGTCGGTCACTCGCTCGGCGGCTTGATCGCCCTGATGCTGGCTCGGGCCGAGCCGGAACGCGTAGGAAGCGTGTTCGTGGTGGACAGCCTGCCGTACCTCGCCGAAACGTTCATGCCCGGTGCGACGCCCTGGCAGGCGGCCCAGCAGGCGGCAGCGGTAGTACAATGGATGCTCGACGGTAACCGGCGGGTCAGGTTGCTGTCGACCTTGACCTCATCGCCGTCGTTTCTCGCCACGCTCAAGGCATGGGCTGACGCCTCCGATCTGGCGACCTCGAAGACAGCCTTTAAGGAATCGCTGTCCACGGATTTTCGCCAGGAGCTCAAGGACGTCATCCAGCCGGTCACGGTGTTGGCTGCCTGGTATCCCGCCATGAGCATAACCAAGGCTCAACGAGAATCGCTCTTCAGGGAGCAGTACGCCGAGGCGCCAAACGTCAGAATCCTCGTCGTGGAAAACAGCCGCCACTTCATCATGATCGACCAGCCTCAAGCGTTCGATGCCGCCCTCGCCACGGTACTCGACCAATGACCGGCGCACCGAACCTTGCCGTTATCGGAAATTCCATTGAGGGTTTGGAAATCTCGACCGACCTGCTATTTTTCACCCTCACCTCAATCCTCTCCCATCAAGGGAGAGGAGGCCCTATCTGTTGACGAGAAGATTGGTCACGAATAGAAAGGATGCCGGATTACGCTACGCTCATCCGACCTACCTGGTTCACCATACAGGAGTAAGGTAGAGATGGCTGAAGGCTGGAATTCATGCTTTCGACCCCGATGGCTTATTGTCATTCGACGCATCAATTAGGAAGATGTTTCGGTTGCCTTCCAGTTTCAGTCTCTTCAGAATTTGCAGCACGCGCTCGTACTCGCTGTGGCTGAAGTAAATAATTGCCTTGAGAGATGGGTGGGTTGCGTCGCTCGCCTTCTCGTAAATTTCGACTTGTTTCGCCAAGTTCCTCTCAAGTTGGGGGTTCTTGGCTAGCTTGAATTCCACGATTGTCTTGTCAGCAGCTCCACGCGACACCTTGAAATCAGCTGGTCCCCTGCCGTCATTCACTTCGCGACTGACATCTGAAGGTGTTGCATGCCACGTTAGTCGGTAGAGAATGTGTAAATCACTCTCTCGCTCAATTGGTTGCCCATCCATATAAAAGATCTTATGGCCGCCCTTATTCTCGATTATGTCCTTCAAAAAGTTAAGACGTTCCTGTGCCTCGTCGTAGGTATTGCCTCGCGTTCTGTAGAATCCACATGGGTCCAAAAATTGAGCGACGAGGTGTCGAACCTGGAAAACGAATCTGGTTTCGACTTCATGGACTCGCGCTTCCGCAATCGACGTTGCTCGGTCTCCGGAATCCTCCCTTTCACGTATGTAGTAATCGAGAACTTCAGGGAATTTCCCTGCTACGCGACTAGCTGCATCTCGTTTTTCTTTTTTTGTTGTTTTGGGGTCATCTGGCATGACTTTGAAAAGATAGTCGTTTACCTGAGCGCGCAGAACGGCATCTGGTAGAGCGTCTGCGATATCAGGTAGCTTATCCAACAGATCAAGACGATTTATCCATGCTTCGTCCTTCGTCAACATGTTCTTTGGTGTAAGAAGAACAAAATCGCCATCTACAAAGGGTAGGTCAAATGTTTCCGTCACCCAACTTCTCGTGCCATAGTTGAATTTGACCTTTCTAACGGGAACACGGCGTCTTTGATGTTTTGCAAGATGCGTCTGTGCGAACTCTTGCGTGTAGTCGAGGAGGAACTTTTTGATTAGATTTGTCGCAAAATCACTGATATTGTCTCTGCCGACCCCTTCTCGTATGAGACATAACTTTTCTAGATGACTGCTGCGTGTGACGGTTTCCTCTCCGAAATCTTTGAATATGTCTTTCAGATTCTTGTTAAGTGCCCGCGCGAAATCTTTGCCGAGCCCATGCCCATCGTTGCCTTGATGGCTAAAACCAAGCCAGTTCTGCTTTACTTCGGGAAAAGTGAACCACGCGTCTACAAGCGGCTGCGGGATCGGGCCGTCGAGGGAGACTCCCTTTAGGAAGCGCATGTATTGGATGATCTCCTTGTGTAGGGCTTGATATTCGGGATCCTCACTATTGAACAGAAGGAACGAATCCACGAATAAAGGAAGGTCATTGACAAGAGAAATGTCAAAAGCTCCGTATTCCTCGACCCTAGCCGACGGAAGACCAAACCAATCTGAGAAGTAGATGTTTGCCACTGGTCCTTTCTTTGTTCCTCACTGCTCAACTAGTGAATATAGAAACAACCACAATATCTGCAAACGCCGTGTGGCATATAAAACTAGCCTATAGCGGACCGGAAAATACCCACTTCAATTATGGAACCAAGGTCAGCAACTGCAGGCATGTGGTCAAGTCACATATTGTCTGCAAACGAACTTAGAAGGTCTATGGTTACATCAGGAATGTGCTGACGTTGATCAGACGTCACTTAACGCGGCCATTTGGCGGAATTTCTCGTGCCGGTTTGCCAGGAGTTGTTCCGTGGACGTGGCGAGCAGTTGGCTCAGTTGGGTGTGGAGGGTTTGGGCCATCGCTTGACAGACGCTGTCCACGTCGCGATGCGCGCCACCGAGCGGTTCGGGAACGATTTCGTCGGCGATTCCTAATTTAAGCAGTTCCGCACCCGTCATTTTCAAGGCCGCGGCGGCCGCTTGCGTGTTGGTCGAATTTTCCCAGAGAATCGCCGCGCACCCTTCCGGGGAAATGACCAAGTAAATCGAGTGTTCCAGCATCACGATCCGGTCGGCCACCCCCAAAGCCAAGGCTCCGCCGCTTCCTCCTTCTCCCGTAATGATGGCGACGATCGGAACCTTGAGCCGGGACATCGCGAACAGGTTTCTGGCAATGGCCCTGGCTTGGCCCCGCTCCTCGGCTCCGATGCCGGGGTAGGCGCCCGGCGTATCGATAAACGTGACGATCGGGCGTTTGAATTTTTCGGCTAACTGCATCAGTCGCAAGGCTTTTCGATAGCCCTCAGGATTGGGCATGCCAAAATTTCGTTTCACCCGTTCCTTGAAGCTTTGTCCTTTTGCATGGCCGATGACGCAAATGGATCGGCCCCGGAACGTCGCAAATCCGCCGACAATGGCTTTGTCGTCTCCGAAAGTTCGGTCGCCGTGGAGTTCGAGAAAATCTTCGCACAGGCGATTCGTATAGTGCAGGATCGACGGGCGTTGGGGATGGCGGGCGATTTGCGTTTGCTGCCAGGGGGTCAGGTTGCCGAAGATTTCCTGCTCCGTCTTGGCTAACCGGGCCTGGAGAATGCGAATCAGCCGCGGGACGGCCTTTCTCTCGGAACCCGATTTATTCAGCTTTTCCAGCCGTTCTTCGAGTTCTTTCAGCGGCTTTTCAAATTCCAAAAAATCACGCATGGCGGATTCGTCCTGTACGCGTCAGTGAAACGTCACGGTCTCTTTTCCGAGAATTTGCTCCACTTCATATACCAGGTCCGAACTCGGCAAGACGCTGACATTCGGTAACGGGGCACTCTCCGCTTGCACCTGGGAATCGAGATGGAAGTGAAAGGCGATCGGGGCCGGCCCCGGGTGACGGTGTAACACTTCCTGCAGTTTCGGGAGCTTGCCCCACGTTTCCGGCGTTTCCGCGAGGCGTATCGTGACCCGTTTCACCGTTCTGGTTTGCAAGTCGTGCAGGGGCTCCAATTTGGTGGCCTTGAGACGGGCGCCGGAATCCATGTGATCCACCGTGCCCATGGCCTGGATGACGGTATCCGTATTCAGAAACTCCGAACAGTTTTGAAAGAGTTCGGGAAACACGATGATTTCCACCAAGCCTTGCAGGTCTTCCAATTGGACGTAGGCCATCCGGTTCCCTTTTTTGGTGGTGGTGACTTTGATGCTGCCGATCACGCCGCAGATTTTGATCTCCCGGCCTTCGCGCGCCTCATGGAGGGTGGCCGTGGTATGCGTCGACAGTAGGCGGATGGCTTCGGCGTGTTGGGCCAACGGATGGGCGGTGATATAGAATCCGGTGAGTTCCCGTTCAAATTGGAGGATTTGGGCCTGTTGCCATTCGTCGATCGCGGGCAGCGGTCGAGTCAAGGCAGGCGAGTTCGAGTCATCCGCTTCGACGGCCTCGAATAAGGACGTCTGTCCCAAGGCGCGCTCCTTTTGAATGGCGCCAGCTTCATCCAGCGTTTGTTCCATCACCGCCATCAATTGAGCCCGTTTGGTCCCCGTGGAGTCAAATGCACCGACCTTGATCAAGCCTTCCAGCACGCGTTTGTTGACTTTTTGCATGTCGATCCGGCAGCAGAAATCGAAAAATGACGAGAAGGGCTCCTCTGCTTCCCGACGCGCGATGATGGATTCGATGGCACTGCCGCCGACGTTCTTGATGGCCGCCAGCCCGAATCGAATGCCTCCCTCCACGATGGTAAAGTTTTTCTGGCTTTCATTCACGTCCGGCGGGAGGATGGGAATCCCGCGTTCACGACATTCGGTAAAATAGCCCACCATCTTGTCCGTATTCCCCATTTCGCTCGTGAGGAGCGCGGCCATGAATTCCGTGGGATGATGCGCTTTCAGGTAGGCCGTTTGGAACGTCACCAGGGCATAAGCCGCCGAATGGGATTTATTGAATCCATACCCGGCAAAGTAGGCCATTTGGTCGAAGATTTTTTCCGCTTTCTTTTCCGTGAACCCGTTGGCCTTGGCCCCTTCGAGAAACAATTCTTTTTGCTTGGCCATCTCTTCCGGCTTTTTCTTTCCCATGGCCCGGCGAAGCAAATCGGCTTGCCCCAAACTGAACCCGGCCATGCGATTGGCAATGGCCATGACTTGTTCCTGATAGACGATGACCCCGTGGGTTTCTTTGAGAATGGATTCCAACTCCGGCGGGTCGTACGCAATTTTCGAGGGATCGTGTTTGCGTTTGATAAAGTCGTCCACCATGCCGCTTTCCAAAGGTCCCGGCCGGTAGAGGGCGAGGATCGCGATGAGATCTTCAAAGCATTCCGGTTTAATGCGGACCAATAAATTGCGCATGCCCGAACTTTCCAGTTGGAAGATCCCGGAGGTTTTGCCGGAGGCCAGGAGGGCATAGGTCTTTGCGTCATTCGGAGGAAGCCGTTCAATATCGAGGTGTTCTTCCGGGGCCCGTCTTTGGTTCACCATGGCCACCGCCTGGTGAATCATGGTGAGGGTTTTCAGTCCGAGAAAATCAAACTTCACCAGGCCCACTTTTTCGATGTCCGTCATCGAATATTGCGTGACGATTTCGTCGTTGCCCGTTTTGTACAACGGGACGTGTTCGATGAGGGGCTTCTGTGAAATCACCACACCAGCCGCGTGCGTGGAGGCGTGGCGTGCCAGGCCTTCGAGGGCTTGGGCCGTCGTCATGAGTTCCTTCATCCGTGTGTCACCGTCGACCAACTCTTGCAGGCGTGGCTCTTGGGTCAAAGCCTCTTTCAAGGTGATGTTGAGTTGTGTCGGCACGAGTTTGGCGACGCGGTCCACTTCGGCGTAGGGAATATCCATCACGCGTCCCACGTCCCGGATGGCGGCTTTGGCGCCCAGCGTCCCGAACGTGATGATCTGGCACACGTGGTCTTCCCCGTATTTCTCGATCACGTAATTGATGACTTCTCCCCGGCGGTCCATGCAGAAATCCATGTCGATGTCTGGCATGCTCACGCGTTCGGGATTGAGGAACCGCTCGAAGAGCAGGTTGTACGCGAGTGGATCCAAGTCGGTAATGGAGAGGGCATAGGCAATCAAACTCCCGGTTGCCGACCCCCGGCCGGGCCCCACTGGAATGCCGCGGGACCGGGCAAATTTGATGATGTCCCAGACCACCAGGAAATAGCCGGCATAGCCCATCTGCGTGAGCACGGCCAGTTCTTCTTGAAGGCGCAGTTGGTAGGCCTCCGGCGGCAAGCTCGAAGGCCGGGCCGCCAGGCGCTCGGCCAAGCCTTCCTTGGCTAAGGTTTCCAGGTAGGTTTCATGGGTCAATCCCTCGGGCACCTGGTAGTGAGGGAGCGATAACGTGCCATAGTTCAGGTCCGGATTGCATTGTTCCGCAATGCGACAGGTGTTCAACACGGCTTCCGGCAGTTCGGAAAACTCCGCGATCATCTCTTCCGTGGACTTGACGTACAGTTGGTCGGTGTCGAACTTCAGGCGATTGGTGTCGCTTAACGTTTTGCCGGTTTGCAGGCACAGCATGATTTCATGCGGGCGCGCATCCTCTTTTTTCAGGTAGTGGCAGTCGTTGGTCCCCACCAAAGGAATATCGAGTTTCTTATGGATGTCCACGAGGCCCCGGTTGGCGATCAATTGATGATCGAGCCCATTGGCCTGGACTTCGAGATAATAATGGTCTTTCCCGAAGATCTCGCGGTATTGTCCGGCTGTTTGTGCGGCTTTTTCCATATCCTGTTGGCCGATAAGATACGGCACTTCCCCGCTCAAACACCCGGATAAGGCGATGAGGCCTTCATGGTGTTCCTGCAAGAGTTCCTTATCCATCCGGGGTTTGTAGTAAAACCCTTCGAGATAGGCCTTACTCGATAGCTTGATGAGGTTATGGTAGCCCTTGAGATTGGTGGCCAGGAGAATCAAATGATAGTAGTCGTTATGGGCCAGCAAGCCTTCGCGTTGTCGCCGGCTGCCGGGAGCGAGATAGGCTTCACACCCGATGATGGGCTTTACCCCGTGGGCAGTGGCCTTTTCATGGAAGTCGATGGCTCCGAAGAGGTTGCCGTGGTCCGTGACGGCAAGCGCGGGTTGTTGAAAGTCACGGACTTGTTTCAGAAGCGGATTCAGTTGATTGGCGCCGTCCAGCAGGCTGTATTGGGTGTGGAGGTGCAGGTGAACGAATTGAGAAGACAAGGGGGGATCATTCCTTAGCTGACGACAGGCCCAAGAGAGCTTCCCGGAGTCAGAAAAATTCTAACCCTGGGTCCGGGTGATGTCAATGAAGGTCTCCGTCCCAACCGGTCTCCCGGAGGCGACGGGATCGTGAACAGATTGAACGTTGCGGCTATTTCCCCAAGCTCAGTTCGTATAACAACGCCTTCCAGCCTTGCTCTTCGGTAATGAACCCCTTGGGTTGGACAACGGGCAGCATGCCGGTACCCGGGACACGACCGGATTGGCCCATGCTTCCGTTCTTGAGGATCCACATCAGTTCGCCGGGCGTTCGTAATTTATGAAATTTCGGATTCGTGAAGTTGCGTGGTTGGATCGGCAGGTTTTTGGCGGCGGCACCGTCCCCCTTGCCTTCGGGGCCGTGGCAACTGATGCACCCTCCGACACCCAGGAAGATGGCTTTGCCCTCTGCTAGTATTTCCGGCGTCGCTTCAAACGGTGGTTTGACTTTCTTGGCTTTGGCCAAATGACCGGCCGGCACACGGGGAATCCTGATGTCGTACTCTCCGCCGGCTTGCCCGTATCCGGTCGGATTCACGCTCCAGGCCACTCCTGAAAAACTCACACACAACCCGGCACTCAACGCGACGCATAACATACTTCTTCTCACGGCACTCTCCTCCTCGATGAATGTATTAAAGATGAAGTCCCCGGGGCCGGAGGCTCTGGACGTTTTTACTCTAACCAACGTCGTAGGGGCAACCCCCTGTGGTTGCCCTGGGTGCTGGTGCGAAGGACAGGCACAGAGGCCTGTCCCTACCAGAATACGTGAACACCTACCAAACACCGAAGGAACAACGAGGCTTGTCATCCCATTTGGAGGAAAGGGGAAGGTTTTGTGCTAGAATGCCGCGCAATCCATTCGGGACGGTAGGACAGGCACGCAGGCCTGTCCCTACGGCGTCCCCTATGGCCGGGAAAATGATGCTGACACGAATACCTTGGGGGCGTAGCTATGCCTTTTGACGAGCGGGCCAAGGCTCGCTATTTCTCGGGCATGCGTCGCCGGATCGTCGAATTACGAGCCCAATCGGAACGCAGTCTGGATGTTGCCATCGACACGATGATGCTGGAACGCGCCGAGAGTTACTTTCAGGTTGAAACCGGTCTGGCGGAAATCGATCGGATGGTGACGCTCATCGAAGAGGAATTGGATGAAGTCCGGGAACTGACCCATGCCCAGCGCTTGGAAGCCCGCCTCGAATTCATTGAGGATCGTTTTGAAGATTTCAATAGCGAAATCTATCAACGTCCCAAGCAACGCCGGCGAAAGATTAATCTGTTTGACTTCTTCAAGAGGGCGACGGGAAGCGGGGAGGTCACGGCTTCGCAAGGCGAAATCAACTCCCACCAGGAAGCGTATCAGGCTTTGGGCCTGGACTTCGGGAGTTCGATGACGGCGGTGACCCGGGCCTTTCGTCAAAAAGCCAAGAAGCTCCATCCCGATATTAATAAGGGTGACCGTAGCGCCGAACCCGAACTGCGGCGCATCATCGAGGCCTACCAATTTCTCAGGGCGGATTCCAGTATTCCGCGCACCGAAGCTCACGGGACGGAAGATCAAACACGGTAAGGCCCTGCTAATACCTCTACCTCCCCTTGCCCCTCCATACAAAGGATGGGAATAAGAGGCCGACGCCGGCTGAGTGATGATGTCATGCTCACGACTGTTCCCAGAGTTGCTTCACCGCTTCCGCCGGCCGGGCAAGGATGACCGTTTGGCCTTGTTCGACCAAGGGGCGTTGGAGTAGATCGGGATACGTGATCATCAGTTCGATCAATTCATCTTCGGACTTGTCGGTTGTGGCGAGGCGTAACGTTTTATATTTCTCTTCTTTCGTGCGCAGCACGTCCCGGGCGTTGAGGCTGCCCTTTTTCAGTAAGGCTTTGAGCGTGGTTTTCGACAATGGCGTTTCGTAATAATTGACGGCCGTAAAGGCGTGCCCGCTTTCCTGAACGAGCTTCACGACTTGCCGGCACGTCGAACACGTTGGTTTCTGGTAGATGATAATGGGTGCCATCGTCTCCCCCTTTCAGGAAGGCTGCTCGTTATCTTGACGGAATTTTTCTGCGTGTGTTACAAGCTGGACACTGTCTTTAACCTTCTTGTACGAAATCACAACTTCCACGATTATGGCGACCCCACAGGCTCCGGAAGCGACCCAATTTGAGGTGGCGATGGATTCCCATCGCACCTTAAAAGATCTTCGTGCACGCAAACCCGGGCAACCCGTTTGCGTCGTCGGGTCCGGTGAGGATCGGAAAGGCAAAGAAAGCGTCTTTCAGCATTTCAACGTGCGCTTGGCTATCGTGAAGTTTCCCGATGGGAAAACCCTGGGCTATGACCCGCAGGATCTGTTGCTGCCGTGCGAGATTCACGAGGATGGAGAAGCGTTTTTCGAAATCCGCCCCTGTGCGACGTGCAACCAGATTTTCCCTTTGACGTCCGATGAATTTCGGGCCGAGCAGGAACGCACCGAATGCCCCGAATGCCAGCCGTGATGTAACCCGGCTTAGCCGTCTCCCCATTTGAGTTTATTCCTCAAGACATCATAATACGTCCGGTCGGGAAAGCGGATGAGGCGCGTTCTGTGAGGTGAGGCGCTGAGCGTGACCGTGTCTTCATGCTCCAGGTGAATCCCGATTTGTCCGTCAAACGTCACGGTGCCTCCCTCCTGGCTGGTCAATTCAATCTCCAGCGAGACTTGGCTTGGGACAAGGAGTGGACGGTGGGTTAAAGTATGGGGGCTGATGGGCGTCAGTATCAGGGTTTCGAGCCCCGGGTCCAAAATCGGGCCGCCGGCGGACATGGAGTAGGCCGTGGATCCGGTTGGAGAGGCAATAATCAACCCATCACCTCGGAGCGTCGTCACGAATTGTTTGTCTACCTGAATGCTCGTGGTAATCATTCGTCCCGAAATCCCTTTGCTGATGACCGCGTCGTTCAATGCCGTTCGTTGCTGCCGTTCTCCGTTTTTGTGACGGATCCGGGCATCGAGGCGCAGGCGGTGATCCACGTAGAAGTCTTGCGCAAACACTTTTTCCAGAGAGTCGTACATCGTTTCGATCGTGCTCTCCGTCAGAAACCCCAAGCCTCCCAAATTGACCCCCAGGATGGGAACGGATCGTTCTTCGACGAGCCGGGCCGCACGCAACATCGTGCCGTCTCCGCCGAGGACGAGTACGAGGTCGGCCTCATCGGCGATTTGCTCATCGATCGGTTGCGCGCCTTCGTGAAAGTATTCCCCGGACGAGGAGCCGACGAGCACGGTTTTCTCTTTCCGTCGGAGCCAGTCGAGCAGTTCCTCAAGGAGAGGACTGATATCGGGAAATTGAGGCTTGGTCAGGATGCCGATGACAGTCACGAGCGACTCATGCGTTTATGGAAAAGATGGGTCAGTGAAGGGGAACTGAAACGTCGAGGCGTGCCCACGCGGTTCTGAAGTGACGAAAGCCGAATTATATCGTTCACCGCGATCCGGAGTCAACGGAGAAATGTTGCGGGCGTTCCGTTCCTCTTGACGTCGGTGTCGGAATATGAAACCTTACGTTATCAGCATCAGTCGCGGTCTTGCCTTGACAGTTTTCAGAGGGGATGGATAGACTAACGATCGTATGACGGTGTGATTGATCTGACGCGTACAGGGTGAATTCTTTACCCTAAAAGGAGGGAAAATGTTCGAGCGATTCACGGACAGAGGTCGCAAGATTATCATTCTGGCCCGCGAAGAGGCTGAACGCCATCAGAACGACTATCTCGGCACGGAGCATTTAGTCCTGGCCATTCTCCGGGAATCCGATGGCATTGCCCTCATGATCATTAAGAAGATGGGGTTGTCTCCCGAACAGATTCGTTTGGAGGTGGAACGCAGTTTGCCCAGTGGTGGAACGACCGTCACCTTCGGGGAAATTCCCTTCAGCCCCCGCGTCAAGAAGGTGATTGAATACGGTGTCGAAGAGGCGCGGCTTCTGGGACACAATCACATCGGGAGCGAACATCTCCTGTTGGGCTTGTTGCGGGAAGAGGAAGGGATCGGCGGGAAGGTGCTTCGCAGCCTGGGCGGCAACCTGCTCACGGCGCGTCAATTGACCGTGACCTTCTTGCGGAAATCCGGAACACGGGAGCGGGACAAGAAAAGCAGCACCCCCGCGCTCGATGAATTCGGCAGGGACCTGACGCAATTGGCGCAGGATTCCATGTTGGATCCCGTCATCGGCCGTGGCGATGAAATCGAACGGGTCTTGCAGATCTTGAGCCGCCGTTCCAAAAACAACCCGGCCCTGATCGGCGAATCCGGGGTAGGCAAAACCGCGATCGTGGAAGGGTTGGCCCAGAGAATCGTCTCGATGGACGTGCCCGATAATCTCCTGAACCGGCGGGTGATTGCCCTGGACCTGGGGTCGCTCGTGGCCGGCACGAAGTATCGGGGACAGTTTGAAGAACGGTTGAAGGTGGTCATGAAGGAAATCGTTCAGGCCGGCAACGTGATCCTGTTCATTGATGAGTTGCATACCCTGGTTGGGGCGGGGGCGGCTGAAGGATCGATCGATGCCGCCAATATGCTCAAGCCGGCGTTGTCCCGGGGCGAGATTCACTGCATCGGGGCGACCACCATGGATGAATACCGAAAACATATTGAAAAAGACGGCGCCTTGAAACGGCGGTTCCAGCCCATTTACGTGAATCCGCCTTCCGTGGAAGAAACCATCAAGATTATTCAGGGCTTGCGGGACCGCTATGAAGAGCATCATGGGGTAGAAATTTCGGATGACGCGGTGGTGGAAGCCGTAAAATTGACCGATCGCTACATCACGGATCGATTTCTTCCCGACAAGGCGATTGATTTGATTGATGAGACGGGGTCGAGAGCCAAGTTGCAATCCTATTCACTGCCTCCGGAGTTGAAATCGTTGGAACAGGAGCTCAAGCGCGTGGCGCACGAAAAAGAAGTCGCTATCGGGCTGCAAAGCTTTGAAGATGCCGTGAAATTTCGGGAAGAAGAAGAACGACTGCGGAAACTGTTGGAGGATGCCAAGCGTGATTGGAAGAAGAACCAGGAGCAGCATAAGCCGGTGATCGGGGCTGAAGAAGTCAGTTTTGTGGTATCCAAGATCACGGGCATTCCGCTCTTTAAACTCGAAGAGGAAGAGTCGGAAAAGCTGCTGCACATGGAAGACTTTCTCCACAAGCGCATCGTGGGGCAGGAAGAAGCCATTTCGGCGGTCTGTCGCGCCATTCGTCGCTCCCGGGCCGGTCTCAAGGAGGCGCGCAAGCCGATCGGGTCCTTTGTCTTCCTGGGGCCGACGGGTGTCGGGAAAACCGAGTTGGCCCGAGCCTTGGCGGGCTTTTTGTTTAATACCGAGGATGCCCTGATTCGAATCGATATGTCGGAATACCAGGAAAAATTTACGAGTTCCCGGTTGTTCGGCGCCCCTCCGGGGTACGTCGGCTATGAAGAAGGCGGGCAGTTGACCGAGAAAGTGCGGCGGCGGCCCTATTCGGTGGTGTTGTTCGATGAAATTGAAAAAGCCCATCCGGATATCTTCAACGTCCTCTTGCAGGTCTTGGATGACGGGGTGCTCACGGACAGCCTGGGGCGGAAAGTCGATTTCAAGAATGCCATTCTCGTGATGACGTCCAACCTGGGAACGAAACTCATTCAGAAAGGCGTGTCTCTCGGGTTCCAAAAAGTCGAAGAGGCGGAAACCCGGAAGCGAATGAAGAACGATATTCTGGATGAATTGAAACGGAGTTTCAGCCCGGAATTCTTGAATCGGATTGATGAGTTCGTGGTCTTCCATTCGTTGGAAAAAGAGCATCTGCTGAACATCGTCGATATCCTGATTCTCGAGTTGAACGAGCGGTTGGCGGAGCGTGACGTCCAATTGGAGATCGGCGACGACGTCAAGCAATGGCTGATTACGCAAGGGTATCAACCGCAGTATGGGGCCAGGCCCATGAGGCGAACCATCCAAAAGCTTCTAGGTGATCCCTTGTCCGATGAACTCATTCGAGGGCGCTTCAAGGATGCCAAGAAAATCAAAGTCGCACTTCGAGACAACGCTCCAATTTTTGTTGAAGAAGAGGCGATGGCGAGCGTCTGAGGAACCTCTGATGCTGCGTCGTCGGTGGCGGTAAGACAACTAATCATTCACGAATTGCTTTCCTTCCCTTGATAAACGACTCTCGTTACCCCGCGTGGCGAGAGTCGTTGTTTTTTATGACGACTTTTCTCCGGTGATGCGTCGAAACGGCCAAGACCCCACGAGTCCTCCCTCGTGCATGCCACCCCCGAGTCTCCTGGGAATCGAAACGTCTTGTGACGAAACGGCTGCCGCGGTGTTCTCGCTGCAAGGGCAGCTGTTGTCGAATCGTGTGGCGTCCCAACACGAGGTGCACGGCCGTTTCGGCGGAGTCGTGCCGGAGCTTGCTTCGAGAAAACACCTGGAAAGGATTGAAGGGGTGACGCAGGCCGCGCTTGATCAGGCGGGTGTCCGTTGGTCGGATCTTCGGGCGATTGCGGTCACGCAAGGGCCGGGACTCGCCGGCGCGCTGGTCGTCGGGGTGAGTTTTGGAAAAGCCCTGGCGTACGCCTTGGGCGTGCCGTGTATCGGCGTGCATCATTTGGAAGGGCATATTGCCTCTGCGTGGTTGGAATATCCTGATTTTGTGACCCCCTGCATCGTGCTCGTGGTGTCCGGAGGTCATACCCACTTGTATCTCATCCCCCAACGCGGTGAATACCGGCTTCTTGGAAAAACCCTTGATGACGCCGCGGGAGAGGCGTTTGATAAAGGCGCCAAGATGCTGGGACTCTCCTACCCGGGCGGTCCCGCGCTCGATCGTCTGGTGCAATCGGTGGATCCTTCGGTCGTCCGCTTCCCGCGTCCGTACTTGAACCGGGGAGGGTTCAATTTCAGTTTCAGTGGCATTAAAACCTCGTTGTTGTATTATTTGAGGGATCAGAAGTCACGTCAGGCGTCGCCCTCGCCGGCGCATGTCGCCGCGGGGTATCAGGAAGCCATCGTGGACGTGCTGGTCGAAAAATCGTTTCGGGCGGTGCGTCGTCATCACGTTGCCGGATTGGCGGTGGTCGGCGGGGTTTGCGCGAATTCTCGCTTGAGGGCGGCCTTACACGCTCGGGCGGAAAAAGAAGGGATTCGTCTTGCGTTGCCGCCCATGCATTTTTGTACGGATAATGCCGCGATGGTGGCCGCTGCCGGGTGGTGGGCCTACCAACAACAGCGGTGGTCTTCGTGGGACTTGGATGCCCAGCCCAGTCTGGCTATCGAGGCCATGTCACCGGGGGATGATTTGATTTCACAAACCTAGAGCATTCTAAAGGGGATTATCGTTTTACATATGCACACACAAACGTACGTACGGGATCTCTGAGGAAATGAGAGCCGTTGTTCCCCTCCTTTGTAAGGAGGGGCCAGGGGAGGTAGAGCCTGGGCGGATCGTGCCTAGCTAGGTAGCGGCCCCGATGGACGCCGTTGGACTTCTACCCCACCTAACCTCCCCTTACAAAGGGGAGGAAAAGAAAAAGGAGGACCTCTATTCCACATGCCATTGGACATCTGACCGGGTTGAAACCCAGCCAGGTTACACGGCTTGAACGTCTCTATCGCCGGCGCGTACCCGTCGAAAAAATCATTTCTCCGGAGTTGGCTCGCTCCTGCACGGAATTGTCGCATGAAATTCGACGGCAAATCGGGCTGTTGATCAATCGACGGGGCATCATTGAATCCGTCATCATCGGAACGGACCGTCAGTTGGTGATCCCGCAACTGGCGCGGAGCCGGTCGGGGCCACGGTTATTGCGCGGCGTTCGGTTCGTGCATACGCATCTCAACAATCAACCGTTAACCAAAGACGACCTGACCGACCTTGCGCTGCTTCGCTTGGATTTGATGGCGGTGCTTGGCGTGGGAGACGGGGGAGAACCCGTTTCCATCTCGTTAGCGCACCTGCTGCCGCCCAACACGCAAGGGAAAGCGTATGAGGCATGGGCGCCGCAAAACTTACAGACGTTTCAGTTCCGGTGTGATCACTTCGTGCAATCGCTGGAGGCTGAAATTTCCAAGGCAACCCCGGCGCTTCGCCGAACGGACGGCGAACCCAGCGCGTTGCTGGTCAGTGTCACGGAGGGGAATCGGGCCGACCAGGAAGAACGGTTGCGGGAATGTCAGGAACTGGCGACGTCGCAGGGCATTCAAGTGGTCGGAACCGTGGTTCAACGATTATCTCGTATCAATTCCAAGTACGTGTTGGGGGTGGGGAAGATTACCGAGGTGATCATCCACGCGCTTCAAAGCGGGGCTGACTTATTGATTTTCGATCGGGATCTCACCCCGACCCAGATCCGGTCGTTATCCGAGATGATCGAGTTGAAGGTCATCGATCGGACGCAATTGATCCTGGATATTTTTGCAAGCCGGGCGCATTCCCGCGCCGGGAAAATTCAAGTGGAACTTGCGCAGCTCAAGTATCTGTTGCCTCGATTGTCTCAATCCAGCACGGCGTTCTCCCGTTTGGGAGGAGGCATCGGGGCCCGGGGGCCGGGCGAAACCAAACTGGAAACCGATCTGCGACGAGTACGGGATCGGATTCATCATCTCGAACGTGAATTGAAGGATTTGAGTCGTCAACGGGAGCAGCAACGCCCCAGGCGTTTGCGCCAGGGTACTCCGGTCGTGTCGATCGTCGGCTATACGAATGCCGGGAAATCCACCTTGCTGAATACCTTGACCAATAGCCGAGTCTCGGCCAAAAATCAGCCGTTTGAAACCTTGGATACCGTCAATCGACGGTTCAGGCTTCCTTCAGGCCGGAACGTGATTCTGACCGATACCGTCGGGTTCATTCGAGACCTGCCTCAGGATCTCCTGGAAGCCTTTCGCACGACGCTCGATGAGCTACACCAGGCTGACGTGCTGGTGCACGTCGTGGATGCGACTGCGTCGGATCGTGATCAGCAAATACACGTTGTCGAAGGACTCTTGCGTGAACTTGAGTTGCAACACGTGGCCCGGGTGCTGGTTATGAATAAATGCGATCAATTGTCGCCGGAAGACGTGAACATTCTCGATCGACGTTTTCAGGCCTGCCCTGAGCGAAGTCGAAGTGCCCTGTGTGTCTCGGCTCTCCGGAAAGAGACCATGGCCCCGCTACGGGACGCCATTACCGACGCCTTGGAATCGAATGTGCCGGTGGCGGAGACGGCCTGGAGGGGGGAACCGTCGTTGGCTTTGGTTGCCGGGGCTTCCGGAAGCAGGACGTCGAACCATGAATGAGGCTCGTGGTCTCACGAAAGGCGGGGGGGCATCCGTGAAAACCCGTGCCGGACGGATTCTGAAACGCCTTCGAACGCAGGGCCCGAACGCGCCGGTGGAACTCAGCTACACCACTCCCTTTGAATTACTGGTGGCGACGATCCTGTCGGCCCAATGTACGGATGAACGGGTGAACCGTGTGACGCCGGCGGTGTTTGCGACCTATCCCGGGGCCCGGGAATTAGCCCGCGCGTCGCAAGCGCAACTCGAAGCACTGATCAAACCAACGGGGTTTTATCGGAACAAGGCGCAACATCTGGTGAAGTGCAGTCAAGCCCTGATCTCGCAGTTTGCGGGGAGCGTGCCGGGGACCATGGAAGAATTGACGTCGTTGCCCGGGATTGGAAGAAAGACGGCCAACGTGCTGTTGGGTGCCTGTTTCCGCGTGCCGGCGATTGTCGTGGATACTCACGTGAAACGCGTGGCCCAGCGATTGCAACTCACCAGGAATACCGACCCGACGAAAATCGAGTTTGACTTGCAGGCGGTCTGGCCCGCCCGGGATTGGATCGAAGGCTCGCAGCGGATTTTGCTCCATGGCCGTTACGTATGCCTGGCGCGGAAACCCCACTGTGCCTCCTGCGTGCTGTATGAAGACTGTGAGTGGGAAGGAAAGCTGCTGCGACCATGTTGAAAAGCATGACGGGTTTTGGAAAAAGGGAGGGAACCTGTCACGGGCTCGCCGTGGACGTGGAAGTCCGGTCGGTGAACCATCGATTTCGGGAAATCGTCATCCGGGTGCCCAAAGGCGGGTTTGAGTGGGAAGAGGAACTGAAAGCGCTGGTGGCCCGAAAATGTCGCCGGGGAAGAATCGAGCTTCTTGTCGCCTATGGGAGAGGCCATGAACGTGGCAAACACGTCACGCTTGATCGTTCTTTGGCGCGGCACTATTATCAGGCCCTCGAAACGTTGCAGCGGGATTTCCGGTTGGGGGGACAAATCGACATCGATCTCCTGGCTTCATTCCGGGAAATTTTTTGTGTTGCCGAGACCCCGCTCGATGACAAACACATGAGTCGGGTGGTGAAGCGGCTCGCGTCGGGTGCGCTTGCGGACCTTGACCTCATGCGGTCGAAAGAGGGAAAAGCTCTACAGGTCGACCTCACGAACCGGCTGAAAGTGGTTCGCGAAATTCACCGGTCGATACAGCGTCGTCTGCCCCTCGTCGTCAAAGGCTTCCAGGAACGCATGCGCGCGCGCGTACAGGCGTTGGTCGGCTCGACACATGATCAGGAGACGCGGCTCAACCATGAATTGGCGCTTTTTGCCGACCGGTGTGACGTCACGGAAGAACTCACCCGGTTCCGGAGCCATGGCACGCAATTTGAAGAGATGATAAAAAAACGGGAGCCGGTCGGACGGCAGGTGGATTTTTTGTTGCAGGAAATGGGTCGTGAAGTGAATACGATAGGGTCCAAGGCGAATGACGCGGAGATTTCGAAGCACGTCATTCAACTCAAAAGTGAACTGGAAAAGATTCGTGAGCAGGTGCAAAATGTGGAATAGTGCCTCGTGCGGAGAAAGCGTGTCTGATGTCGGCTGACGGAGTCTTGGTTGTGGTGTCGGGACCTTCGGGGGTCGGGAAAACCACGTTGTGTAAGAATATCGTGACCCGGGTGCCGGGCACCACGTTTTCGGTGTCCTATACGACAAGGCGCCCGAGGCCGGGCGAGCGCGAGGGGGTTGAGTATTGTTTTGTCGATGATGCACAGTTTCAGGACTTGGTTCAGGAAGAGGCGTTCGTCGAGTGGGCTGAAGTGTATGGCCACAAGTACGGCACTCCGAAACGAGCGTTGTTGGAGGCCCTGCATAAAGGAGTCGACGTGTTGTTGGAGATCGATGCACAGGGCGCCAAACAAATCATGGAACGCTTTGCCGGGGCCGTGTACGTGTTCGTGGCCCCGCCGTCGCTCGACGTCCTTCGCAACCGGCTCTGTCGACGGGACTCGGATCCTCCGGAGGACATCGAGCGTCGTCTGCATGAAGCGAGTGATGAAATAGCCAATTTTAAAGCCTATCATTACTTCATTCGGAATGAAGAACTCCTCCAGGCGACGAAAGAATTGGAGTCCATTATTCTGGCCGAGCGGGTGAAGATCAACCGATTGGACCCTGAATCCCTTGTGGAAAATGGGTTGGTCGAACCCGTGACAATGAAGAAGATGACCACGTAACCTTAGTCACTAAAGGAGTTTCGATCATGATTGATACGCTTCCACTGCTTCCGGACGATAGAGACGGCAAGTTCGATTCTCGTTATCGGGTCGTGCTGATCGCCGCCCAACGGGCGAAACAGCTCATGCGCGGGACCACGCCATCGCAAACGAGTAAATTTGCAAAGGAAACCTCCATGGCTCTTGAGGAAGTGTTGGGAGACAAGGTGGAATATTTGATGGGACAGGAAGCGCGTCAGGCTCTTCGTGAAGTCAAGAGAAGCCTGGACGGTGAATTCGAACCGGCCCTGTTGACAGAGGCTAATGAAGACACCAAGGAAATCAAGCAGCAACTCAGCGTCTACATCGACGATTCGCCGAAGGAACCCGCCGTGGAGGCAGAGCCCGAGGCCTAGGCGTGAGAGCGGCCCGCCGCCGGTTCCCCTCCTTTGTAAGGACGGGAACTTTTTCCGAAGAGGGAAAAGTTGGGAGGTAGAGAAAGAGGCTGGTGGGGAGGTAACGAGAAAAGCATGGCCGAACATGGAGAACCCATGATGAGCGAGAAGGTATTACAAGGCAAACGGATCGTCCTCTGTGTCACGGGCAGCATTGCGGCCTATAAAGCCGTGTCGTTGCTTCGGACGCTTGTCGAGGAGGGGGCGGAGGTGTCAGTGGTCCTGACGTCGTCCGCCACGCAGTTCGTGG
Organism: Nitrospirales bacterium; assembly: GCA_020027535.1. Classification (GTDB taxonomy): domain Bacteria; phylum Nitrospirota; class Nitrospiria; order Nitrospirales; family UBA8639; genus Bin75. The sequence goes on along the minus strand of JAHRAK010000123.1, from coordinate 35,817 downwards.
CGCCGTTGATCTTCGAAGTGTTGTCCGGCCGGCCGGTTCTTCAACGGCTCTTTACCGATTCCCCATCCATGCCGCACCTGAGAGCGACTGAAGAGGCGGACCTGATCCTGGTGGCCCCGGCGACGGCGAACTGCCTGGCCAAATGTGCACTGGGCTTGGCGGATGATCTGCTGGGCACGTTGTTCGTGGCCGCACGATGTCCCATCGTGATGGCCCCGGCCATGGATGGCGAAATGTGGGACCATCCTGCGCTGGTGGCGCATACGCGGACGTTGCGCGATCGCGGGATCGTGGTATTGGAGCCGGAGGACGGCCCCCTGGCGTCCGGCCTGCTCGGAAAAGGACGGTTGCCTGCCGAACACGTGATTATGGAGGCGGTGCGTTCCCGTCTCGTTCTTCGGCGGGACTGGTCCGGGCAGCGGGTGCTCGTCTCGGCCGGCCCCACGCGGGAACCGATCGATGCGGTTCGCTTTATCACGAATGCCTCTTCGGGAAAAATGGGATACGCGATGGCGGAAGCCGCGGCCCAACGGGGGGCGGAAGTGCTTCTCGTCAGCGGACCGACGGCGCTGCCGTCTCCCCCCAACGTGACGCGCGTCTCGGTGCTGACGGCTGAAGAGATGTATCAAGAGTTGGATGCCCGGTTTGCGTGGGCCACCGTCCTCGTGATGACGGCGGCGGTCGGGGACTTTCGGCCCCGGCACCCCTCGCCCGCAAAGGCCAAAAAACACGAATGGACTGGCGAGCCCTTGGAACTCGAGCGGACCACGGACATTCTGCAAGCGTTGTCACGGAAACGGACGCACCACGTGCTGGTCGGCTTTGCGGCGGAATCCGAGGACCTGCTCGCCAACGGCCGCAAAAAACTGCATCAAAAAAACCTCGATTTACTGGTGATCAACAGGATTACGGGGCCGGAATCGGCATTCGGTAACGAGACCAATGAGGTCATTCTCCTCCCTCGTCAGGGAATACCCATTGAGGTCGAACGGTTGCCGAAACGTCTTCTTGCCGATCGCATTTTGGATACGGTTCAGGAGCATTGCATCAGTTCCTCGCCCTCTCGTTCTCAGCAACCGCATGAAGGAATCCGCCGGATTCAGTAATGCCCCCGGCGCCCATCCGCCTACGCCATCATGGTCATTCCGAGCGAAGAGAGGAATCTCTCGCTCAACAAGCGAACGCCTGGAAAAGCAGATCCGTTCGCTTCGCTCAGGATGACCAATGGGGCGCGTTATGCAGGACGATGGATCCCCTAACCGTTGGTGGAAATTGTCAACGAACATTTACAAGGTTGGGCAGAGATGGCGCGACAGAGGGTGATAGCTGGAGCCATTTTGACCACTTTTGGAGCTGTTATGCATACTTTTAGATACTTTTTTACTCATTTTTGGGGCAATTTAGCTGCTTTTTGGCGACTTGCTGTTCTGTGTTTGTTGTTGGCCCAATTGGCCGGCGGAACGGTCTTTTCCTTACAAAACGCTGCCGGTCAGACAAGACCTGTCTTGGCTGAATCTGCGTCTTCGCAACGTCTCTTAACCGTTGGTGAAAGGAAATTTCCGGAACCCCTGCCTGAATTCGACCCGGACAATCCTCAGGCCATAGGGATCATACTGGCTTTTCACCGCTGGCCTGATGAAGACGAACAAACGATCATTCTTGCAAAGACAAGGGAAGCGGGTTTGACGAAGACGGAAGAGATACCCCGTTTCAAAATCTGGCTTTTTGAATGGGGTGAATGGCGAAAGGCGGCAGCGGCCGAGAAGATCTGCCGCAGCCTGGATTCCCTTTCCTCCCTGGAGTACTGTGAGCCTGATTCTTTGCTTGGCTTTTGATGCTCAACGATATGAGGGTCGAGCCATGGAAACAGCACCGCTCAAGACCAACTGCGACTATCGCCGCAACCACACATTTGTTGGTATTGGAGGATCAATGGCCGCGTCGTTTCAGACAATACAAAACACGCTTTCCTGTGGGAAGTTCATGACGATCAACCAGTGAAAAATGTTTGAAAGCCTCGGACTCAAAGGCCGACAGGGTATACCACGGATAGACATCCTCGCGGTTGGCAAGGAGTTTCTTCACCATAGGATCCGATTTGGGCACAAACTCAAGAATGACGTACTCGGCCTCAATAACCTGAAGCAAATTGAAAATATACTCAAAGGGCACATTGTGTGTGAAACAGAGATGGTGTAGAAGGGCCAACATAAACACGACGGTCGGCTTGCCTCGGTCGAGGAAACCCTGCCGCTCAAGGTTGTTCCATCCTAAACCGGGCGAGGGATTCGTCACATCCAGGACCAACGGCAAAATCTCCGAAATTCCATTTTCTCGACAGTGCCGATAAAGGCGATTCACGGATTCCGGGTCAGCGTCCGCCGCGATAACCAGATCAGCATATTTTCGGGCTATCAAGGAAAATTCGCCCGTGTTGCACCCCAGGTCCCAAACGGAACTTGGCTGTATATCCTGTAAATGTTTTTCTACAAATCTCTGCTTGGCTTCAACTTCCGGAGCCGTATAAGATCGATTTTCAGAGTAGCCGGCCCAGTGACTTTTGGGGGACGATGAGGATAATTGGGTGATGATCTTTTTCATGGCACGAACAAGGGCCGTCACATGATCCAGAGAAAATTTCAGCGTTTGAAAGTTCGACTTCAGCGCAGGGTTATCAGCCTGAAACCCGGTCTGGAAAAAAGATTGGAGAATAACGTGTTTGAACATGCCGGCTTTTCTCCAGCCTAACCCTCCAAGAAGAGGTTTCATCACATGGAGCGGAATCCCCTCAGGATAACTTCTCAAGAAGTGTTGAAAAGGGACGCCTCTATGGGCTGTCAAAGCCAAGGGGAATAAGAACTGTTGGCAAAACTGCGTATAGCCAGCCCATGGTGTGCCAGGAACATATTTCGCCATCGAGAGGATATCAATAAAAATCGGACGACGTCCAAAAAATTGAATGTTATAGGTGGTAGCATCCTTTAGGGTAAATCCATATTGCCCACTGTGAAGCAGAAGATCCAGCGTGTGTAATGCCGCATCCTTCAACATATCGAATGACCATTCATAGGGATAGCTGATGAAGGGAATTCGGCTCTGTTCAATGACTCCTATAATCTCAGGGAACTTCGCGGCAATGCCACCCGCAGACGCTGAATCAGTTTCCCACGTTCGAGTTATCCAATCTTCCTCCTCCAACCATTGACTCAAAGGACTTTGGCGAAAGTCATGGTACGAGGCTAACCCATCCTTCGTCAGTGCCCGAAACACCCGGTCGCCCTGAAAAAAGACAAACCCTTCGGGATCACGGTAGGATCCTGAAGCCCGCACGAAATCCGGGATGGACTCAGGGCTTGTCATTCTTTTCCTTACGAAAAAGCTTGGTGAGTTTTCCCCAATACAGTTTGACCAAGACCCCGATGCCGGCAATACCGCCCAGTAATATTTGAACCAGCAAACCTCCGGCGGACGGATCAATGTAAGCCAGGGCATAATCAGGCTCGACCAAAATTATACCTATTAAAAAGGCGCCTATCGTTTTTCGCATGGTCTTCATCCTTGTGTAAGTCACGGTCACTTGGGCGGCAACGGTCTCTGCTGTTTCATACTTTCCATCTGATCCAGTAATTCCCCAAAAAACTCGGATGTGTTAATAGACCGTGGATTCATCGCACCCCTGGTTTGTCCGGGTGACTTGATCAAAAAGGGCACACGGGCCACCTGCTCATGCTCAAGGGGGCGGCCAGGCTTTTCAGGATCGAAACTTGTTCCATGGTCGCTCATGATCACGATATATGATTGGTCATATAGTTCTTTGGCCTTGAGTTGGGCGACAAATTCTCCAAACAAGGAATCTACATACGTCACCTGTTCTCTGTAAAATTCTTGCATTTCTTCGAGCTCGTCGTGACTCATTTCCTGTAGGGGACCACTATCATATGCTATTTCCCTGAGATCACCATTACTTCTAAATCGATAGGGGAAATGAGGCAAGCCCTCATGAATAAAGGTAAACGTGGGATGGTCGAAAGATTGGCCCATGCTGAGTGCACGAGTGATTGGGCGTCCTTGAAGAGCGCGTTGATCAGATTGCAGGAGAATCAGTCTTCGTAATTTCCTTCCTATTTTGGTATCGCGTAGTATCCCGGGGACAGATCTACGCCAAACACTGTTGGCCAAGTGGACATAGTCAGCAAACCCTCCTTCAAGATAAACCCGACACCTCTCAGCTACCTCCTGAAAAGCACGGCAATAGGGCAAATAATTTCCAAGGATGAATACTTCCATGTTTTGAGCTAAGGACGAAAGATAATTTTGGGAATCGAAGTCGTATAAAAATTGTCCTTTAAAGTCGGTGACATCTCTCTTCCCCAAAAGCAAGCCTGGAATGGCTCGTTCGGTCGATGTAAAGAGGGTTCGCGCATGAGGATACCACGTACTCGTCCGGGAGAATGTTGCCAAATTCGGAGCAACGTCAACGTCAAATCTATCTCTCTCCAAAGTCTGGACAAGCGAAAATTCATCGAAAATTATCCAAAATACATGATGCCCATCCTCGTTTAAAGCAACCGGTCTTACCCTGTTATGGGTAGACTCGCTGTTGGCTTCCACTTCGTGCGCCTGAAGCATGACCCGGCCAAAATTCAATACTTCATACAAAAAAAGGAGGAAAAAAAATTGATGCACAAGAATAACCGTCTTTTTCTGTCCTCGTAAAAACCCTATCACAGCCGGAGCAAGCACCACGACGCAAAGAATGACAGACAGGGTTCTCCATCCGGAAGGAACCATAGTCACTTGAATAAGATGCAAAAAGGATATGATGCCTATAACCGTTAGAAATTTCTGAACACGTAAAGCAATCTTTTCACCTCCCCACCAATTCGCCAAAAACAGGGAAAAGCCCACTACGAGTATCCCACCTCCGTAGACGGTTAAAAGGCAGGAAATACAGACCGGTTCATAGGGATGAGCTAAGATGTGACTATTCAACGGGACCATGAACGATAGCGTGACCACATTAATGGCAATAAGAACAGCCGCAAAAGCTGAGCCTGAATTCATTGTTCTTCTCTTATGGGTACTGGCGGCTGAAAAAAGTTGGAGAAGTCTTTTCGTTGCAGGTCGAATATATCAGAAAGCTCCTCTTATCACATGTCTTTTAAACGGGGAAGCTTACGATTATACCGAAAAATCCTGATTCTTATTGCCAAACTGAGTTGTGTCCCTTAGATTACGAAAAATATCACCTTCGATTTGTGTTTAAAATCATGCCCGTTAATGTCATCACAATCAAATGGGGCGATAATCTTTATGGGCCCCACTATGTCAATCGCTTGTATGCGGGGCTTCAACGAAACTTAAGCGCCGCATTCAGATTCGTCTGCTTTACTGACAATTCGCAGGGGATTCGCCCAGAGGTAGAAGTGTATCCGTTACCGGAAATAAATCTTCAAGCCGCAGCTCACTTGGGACAATATCGAAAATTGGGACTTTTTCAAAATGGGATAGGCGATCTTGAGGGCCCATGTCTCTACTTCGATCTGGATGTCATTATCGTCCGATCAATTGACTGTTTTTTCGAATATATGCCGGGCAAGTTTTGTGTTTGCCGCGAGTGGCTCCCACCCTATAAGCGCTTATTCAATAGACTTTTCAATAAGGCAATTGGCATGAATACTTCGATTTTCAGGTTTGAAGCCAACTCAATGCAATTCGTTATCGATCGGATGAACGAGGCGCCACAGATCTTGAAAAACATTAAACTTGAGCAGGACTGGGTCACCCACGTTGTGGGAGATCAAATCAATTGGTGGCCTTCAGAGTGGGCATCCAGCTTCAAGCATAGAAGACCTGTTTATCCATTCAGCTTTTTCTGGCCGCCCGTCCTGCCCCCTGGAACACGGGTCATGGTATTCAACGGACCATTGAAACCCTCACACGCAGTCAAAGGAAACTTTGAGTTGTCGCCGCGGCGTGTATGCCGTTCTGCACAATGGGCAGAACAGCACTGGATTGACTAGAAACTATCTCATAAATAGAAGAAGTTATAGACCGGCCCCTGGTGGCCTTGACCCGGGATTTAGAACGGCGCGGCAAAATTACCCTGAACGAATATTCCATCTCTCAACCTAAGGAATTGATTGACGCGCTGAAACGGGATGCCAAAAGTCATAGCGGGCTGTCCTGCCACATTAGGTAGATCAATCAGTATGGGCCGCAGTTCGTGTCAGCGTCATGGCCCGTCTTCATTGCCGTCCAGCAGTTCCCGGTAGAGCGCGTTGAGCGCCGCCGCCTCATCCTCGATCCGAAACCTTTCCTCAACGTGGCGGCGGGCTGCCGCCGACCATTGCTGCAGCGTGGCGGGTGAGGCCATCGCCGCATCGACCGCCGTGCGCATCCGCTTTGAGTCACCGGGGGGGATCAGTCGCCCGGTCTCGCTCTCCACTACCAACTCGTCGAATGCGCCGACAGTCGTCGCGATCACCGGCACACCGCACGCCATCGCCTCGAGCGGGGTCAGCCCGAAGCCTTCCCAGCGCTGCGGGGCCACGAGCAGGTCGAGCGCCTGATACCAGCGCGGCATCTCCTCCACAGGCACTTCCGGCAGGAACAGAATCCGGTCCTGGAGTCCCGCCCGTGCCACCTTCTCGCGCAGATCCTGCAGAAACCGTCCGTGCTTGTGCGCGGCACGGCCCATCACCAGGGCGGTCACCCCGACGTGTTTGGGCAGCACTTCGAGCATCGCGTCGACAAACACGTCCGTGCCCTTCTGGCGCCGGATGCGCCCGTAGCACCCGATGGTCACGTTCTCGGACAGACCGAGCGAGCGCCGGTGAGCGCGCCGGTCGGGAGGTGGGTGGAACGTCCCGGTGTCGATCCCATGCATGATTACGCGCGACGAGCGGCGCAGATAGGACGCGGATTTTCGTGACGTTGCGACGACGGCGTCCATACCCGAGATCAGCAGGCGGGTGTAGCGCGTGTGATTTCTCTGCGAGGCCGAGGTAAACAGGAGCTTCAGGCGCTTTCTGAGGACGTGACGCAGGATGAGACCGAGGAGCATCTCGGTGTTGCGCCGCGCATGCCAAATCCGATACGCCCGCCCGGACATCCGGATCACGGACCGCAGCGGGATGCAGGGGACGTGCGCTGGCAGCCCCGGTCCGGTCGCCACGATCCCGATCGATCGGGCCTGCACCGGCAACAACCGCGCGATCGTTGCCGTGACACCGGACAGGCGTCGCTTGAGATTCGGCGCGATCACTTCGATCTTGTCGGGCATCAAGGCGATCCTCGACATCAGTAATTGCTCGGGTGTCAATCAAGTGTTGGGTTGGGCGGTTTTTAAATCGTCCAAGGTTAATAGACTGATCAATGAGACCCCTTGCGCTTCGATTATCTTTTTACCCTCTTGTTCTTGCCGGTCCACGATCACCAGGGCGTGAGAGGCGTGGAGTTGCGCGTCCCTGGCGGCTAAGAGGGCTTGCAGGAGCGATCCGCCGCTCGTCAGCACGTCATCGACGACCAGCACGCGATCATTGGCCTTGACCGCGCCTTCGATTCGTTTTCCCAGTCCATGCTCCTTGGCCTGTTTGCGCACGATAAAGGTGTCGTAGGTTTTCGACGGTTGAGTTGCAAAGGCATAATCGGATATAGCTGTGGCCAGGGGAATGGCTCCGATTTCTAGGCCACCCACCACATCGAGGGAGAGGTCGCGGATGGCCGCGCACGCGAGTTGCGCCACGAGCCACCGGGCATCAGGATGCGCAAGCAGGGCCCGGCAGTCCACGTAATACGGGCTGGTTTCCCCGGACGCGAGCACAAAGCCGTTGTCAGGGTCCCATTTGAACGCCTTGTATTGCCAGAACAGGGTTGCCAGTTGTTGTGAGGCATCCATGAAAAGCAGATCTAGCATTTGACGACCGGGAATGACAACGATGAAAATCAGCGTTATGCCACCTCCTGCCGGACACGATCATGTTTAAGATAAAAAAACGGCCGCTTAAACCGGCCAAAGAGCCGCAACTCTATAACGTGTTGGAGAATTATACGGATTTCGATCCTCCGGGGAACGTCATGGTGTGCGCCATGGCCGGTGAGGAGAATATCGAGCATCACGCGAAGGTTCTCGGGGAAAGTTATGAGATCCCGGTTGACGAGATGCACCGGCTGTTGACGGAAGGGGGGCTGTATACGTATCCGGAAACCGGAGCAGTGGTGACGCGCGGGTTGTTCGTGTGCCGGGTCGATCCGGCCGGACAGGAACCCAAGCAGACCTGGGTCCTGGATTTGGAGCAGACCGCGCAGGCCGAACAACTTGCGAGGTTTTCGGATATTCCCTTGCCCGAGGCCGCGACGCGCGTGTTTTACCGGGGGCTCTCCGAGGAATTGCAGGAACGCCTCAAACAGAAAAATCTCGGGCTTGATTACAGCAAGCTGGAGCGGTCGGTGGCTCAAGGGGGAGACGTTCGTTATATCGATTTTCGTAAAGACTGGTCGCCCTACTTCAAACGCAAGTGTTCGATGCCGGACGGGTCGATGGTCGAAACCGGCGGGATCGGGGAGTTTGCCGAACTCCACGGCATCACGGTCGCGCAGGCGCAGACGTTGATGGAGGAGGGAGGGACGTTGGACCTTGAAGGCGGGGTGCTGGCGTGCCAGGTGATCAATAACCAACCGACTGTCGCCCGCTTCAATGCCAAACAATATGCCAAGGCCAAAGAGTTGATGGACGCCAAGGGCCTTCACGTCATGGATGCGCTGAGTGAGGTGGCGTTGAACGACCCCGTGCTGATGCGCGCGTTGAGACGGGCCGAGCAGGAAAGCACGGGCTGACAAAGAACGCGTGGTTCGCCCGCCTGCATGTCGCTCGACATCGGGGCCTGACTGTTTTGGCGTACAGAGGAGATATGATGACGAAGATTGCAAGGACGCTGGTTGTCGCTGCGTGTATTTTTATGGGAATGGGTGGGAACGATGCCGTCATCGACCGGGCTCACGCGGACGCGGCCGTTTCGAGCAGGGATGGCGCACCCATGGTGGGCATTCCTGCCGGTCCGTTTTTTATGGGTGTGCCCAAATGGGCACGAGACGGCGGGTTGGATGAATACCCCAATCACGAGGTGGAATTGGACGCCTATGCCATTGACAAATATGAAGTGACCAATGGCCTGTATTTGGAATTTATTCGCGCGACCGGCCATCGAACGCCTTCGCACCCGACCGATCCATCGAAAAATTTGTGGCAGGGTGGGCTCATGCCGGAGTCTATTGCTTCCTTGCCGGTGGTCAACGTGGATTGGTTTGACGCCGATGCCTATTGTCAATGGGCGGGTAAGCGGTTGCCGACCGAAGCCGAATGGGAGAAGGCCGGGCGAGGGACCGATGATCGACGGTTCCCTTGGGGGAACGTCGAACCTACGCATCGGCATCTTAATTTCAACCAGTCCTGGCAAGGTGAGAAAACCTTCGTGCCGGTTGGGATTTATGAAAAAGGTCAAAGCCCCTACGGGGTCTACGATATGGCGGGTAACGTCTGGGAGTGGGTCGCCGATTGGTATGACGCGACGTATTATTCCATGAGCCCACGCCGGAATCCTCAGGGGCCCTCGACGGGGACCCGCCGGGTCATTCGCAGTTCCGGGTGGCAAGTGGAAACCCCACAGGTGAGAATTTTTACCCGGATCGCCAGCAATCCGCTCGACCGGAATCATTCGACCGGGTTCCGATGTGCCGCCACTCTTCCGACGCCGTAGCAGTGACTTCCGCTCGAGGGCGGCGTTGCCACCAGGCGGATATGGGCTTGCGCTGATAACTGTAAAAACAGCTAATGATAATAACCGATAAATCAATTCTGAATTAACGGGGATGACCTACTTAACTGAACAAACTACTACATCTTGTGAGTGGATTCCGATGTTGCCCTGTGCGAATAACTACAGCTTGTGGTTGAGCATAAAGTCGACTTAAATGGATGGGCCAAAAATTAACTTCTTGACAGAGACGTGTTTTCCCGTTACATTTTCTCGGGAACGCTGGAACTTCAGAAGAAAATATGAGAAAAATCAACTGGTTGGGAAGAAACGGGTCTTTCTTGACTGCTAAGGTCGTCTTTACGCTCTGTCTATCAGGGTTTTTCTTTAGTGCCGGCGACGTTGTCGCTTCCGGAATTCCCCAACCGCTGAATGCCGCTGTTACGTCTGCTCTGCCTTCACCGGCGAACTCAAGGGGTCTTAGGTATTTTCCTCCGGCTTCCCGACCTGACTCTCCGACTCCCGTCCCCCTCACCCCAGCCCTCTCCCGCCAGGGGAGAGGGGGTCATAATCTCCAGAGCAGCGGAAACCAGACGTATGAGAATATGCCCGTTATCGTCAATCCCGCGGTCGAACGCAATATTCACTACTTTCAAAACGTGATTCACGACCGCTTTCAAGAATGGTTGACCAGATTTTTTGCCTACAAGCCGTTGGTCGAACAGATCTTCGTCGAGTTGGGCCTGCCGAAGGAATTGATTTATCTGTCGTTGGTCGAGAGTGGATTTAACCCAAGGGCCTATTCGCGCGCGCGCGCGTCGGGTCCCTGGCAGTTTATCAAGAGCACGGGCCGGATTTACGGCTTGAAGGTCAATTGGTACGTGGATGAACGCCGGGATCCCATCAAGTCCACGGTCGCGGCGGCCGTCCACTTGCGTGATCTCTATGACCTCTTCGGCTCATGGCCCCTGGCGCTTGCGGCGTATAACGCCGGGGCGGGGAAAATCAGTCGTGCGATTGCAAAAACCGGCACCCGGGATTTCTGGACGATCGCGCGGACTCGCTACATCCGCCGGGAAACGAGGCAATACGTTCCTAAATTCATGGCTGCCATGATTATCGCCACGCGTCCCGCACTGTTCGGTTTTCACGCCCACTCCCAACCGGTGCATCAATACGAAGAGATTCCCATGGACGCATCCATCCATTTGCGGTCGGTTGCCAAGGAGACGGGGATTGCCTTTGAGGAACTTCGGCGGTTGAATCCCGAACTCCGTCGTAGCGTTATTCCACCGGATCAAGACGGCTATGCCTTAAAGGTCCCCATGGGCATGGCAGGTCAGGTGGAACAGGCCAAATCCAGAATGAACACGTGGACGCCGCCCTCGCCGCCTCAACGGACGTGGTATCGCGTGCGCAGAGGAGACAGTCTGTCGGTGATTGCGCATCGCTTCGGGACGAGCGTCAGGAAATTGAAAATTCTCAATGATCTCTCGGGAAGTTTGATCAGGGTCGGACAACGGTTGCGCGTCAACAAAAACGTGAAGGAGGTCGGAGAGGCGAAGTGGTATCGTGTGCGGCGCGGTGACAGCCTCTGGAGTATTGCCAAACGGTTCCGGGTATCGGTGCGGGACTTGAAGCTGTTGAATAATTTGCGAAGCAGTCTGATTCGAGCCGGGCGGATGTTGATGATCGCTTCCTGAAAAAGCCCCTCCTGTTTCTCATTCCTCCGTTTTTTCCCCCTCTTCCCTCTCTTCTTGTCCGGTTCCCTCCTTTGAGGTTTCGGGTTCCGAGGCGGGCGGTTCAAGAATCCTGACTCGTAAGGCGGCTTCACTCGCATAGGGCGAGTTCGGATGTTCATCCAATAACTGTTTGTAACGGGCGAGCGCCTCGTCATTGCGCGTTTCATGCTCCTCGAGTTTTGCGAGTTCGAAAAGCACCTGATCCTTGTTGAGCGTTTGGGGCATTTGCAGCACCTGCATGTAGGCGTTGATGCCTTTTTCGCGTTCGCCGTTTGCCAGATAGCTGGATCCCAGTCGCTGGTAGACCAATCCGAGCAGGGCAGGAGGATTTCCCGCCTGGTCGATAAAACGCTGATACGCGTCGATGGCCCCGGCTTGGTCGTTTTGTTCGGCTAAGGCGTTTCCAATAAAATACCACGCCGATTGGGCGCTGGCCGTACGCGGAAATTCCTCGATGATCCGTCGATACAGGGTCACGGCTTCTTGCAGCTTCTCTTTTGCGGCATCGACGTCATCAAGGGACCGGTCAAGGTAGACTTGGGCGGCTTGATGTTCAAGGGCCAGCGCTTCCTGTTCCTGTTGATGTTGTATCCAGAGAAGGGCCCCGAGAAGGATCATCACCAGGACTGCTACGATGATTCCGGTAATGAGCGCCCGACGATGGAGTTCGGCAAAGAGCCACATCCGTTCGCTTCGGGATAACAATTGCGGGTTCTCGGCACCCACCTGTTTGCTGAGGTGTCTGATTTTGTAGGTCATTGTTCGATCTCGGCGTTCATCCCATGACGAAGGTTGCACTCTAAAGGGTCGCACCGGTATTTCTCAAGGGTACCGTCGATTTTTGTGCCGACGCGGTCCTGAAACGGTCGGTATCCCTTACGGTTGACACAGTATACTTGGCTGATATAATGAAAAACGTTGGATTCTTGAATGCATGGAGTGTGGGGCGGATAGCTCAGTTGGGAGAGCATTGCCCTTACAAGGCAGAGGTCGCAGGTTCGAGCCCTGTTCCGCCTACCATATATCTCAGACTATCCATTTAGAGTGTCGAACGTGAAACCTGAAGGGTTTTGTGGCCCAGGCAGGGGGCTCAGTTCGACATCACAGTTAAAGGGCTACCCTCTTACGTGAATGGGGCCGTCGTTCAGCCAGGTTAGGACGCCAGATTGTCAATCTGGAAGTCGCGGGTTCAAATCCCGTCGGCCCCGCCATTCACGTCGTTGTGGCTGTTCTCACTTGCACGGTGAGTTTTCGTTTTTCGCGTTCCATCACGTTTCGGGCTGAGCGTCACATCCAATGTTTTCAACCGACCCTCTTGAACTGTTTGGTTCCCTGGGGACCATCTCGATCATCGTCTTATTGATTTTGCTGGCGTTTTCCGTCTTTTCATGGGGCATCATTCTGTACAAATGGCGCATGATCCGGCGGATCAAGAAAGAGGAGCGACAGTTCCTTGAGGCCTATCAGGAGGAAGACGCGTCCAGCGAAAAAGCGCTACACCTCCTTCAACACGTGGCCGCGGAATTGCCCCATAGTCCCAGCGGTTCTGTTTTTCTCGAAGTGGTGAATCGTATAGGTCATCTTGTCGATCTCAACGTGGACGACGTCACGGTGGCGGCACGGAAGACGGGGCACCGGCCGGACCGCCAGTATCTGGAAAAAGTCATACAGTATCTTATTCAGCAACAAATCACCCGGCAGGAAGCGTACCTGCCCTTCCTGGCCACCACGGGAAACATTACCCCCTTCATCGGGTTATTGGGAACGGTCGTCGGCGTCATTAATGCCTTTCAGCAAATCGGTATCGAAGGCACGGCCAGTATCGCTTCGGTGGCGCCGGGTCTTTCCGAAGCCCTGCTTGCGACCGCTGCCGGACTGTTTGCTGCGATTCCCGCGGTCATCGGGTATAATTATTACCTTTCACAAATTCGAAAGACCATATTCGGCGTAGAAGCCTTCAGCATCGAATTTCTGAATGTCCTTGACGCGCCGGCCCCTGTCGGTAAAAGAGGTCGAAGCCGTTCGTGATTGTTGAACCCCAGCAACGTCGATTTCTTTCTGAAATCAACATTGTTCCTCTGGTTGACGTGATTCTTGTGCTGTTGGTGATCTTTATGGTGACGACGCCGATGTTACACCGGGGCATTGATATTTCGCTCCCGCGTTCGCAATCGAATACGGTCGTCCCCATGGAGCGTCTCGTGATTACCATCGAACCCGACAAACGGGTTTACCTGGGGAAAGATCTTGTCACGTTGTTTCACTTACGGAAACGTTTGGATGAAGCCAAAGCGCTGAACCCATTGGTGTCCGTGTACCTTCGAGCCGATCGTCAGGTTCCCTATGGCCGGATTGTCCAGGTCATGGATGAAGTCAAAGGGGCGGGAATCGAACGGTTGGGCATGGTCACGAACCCCCAGGGGACCGTGGTTGAAGAGGAGGTCTTTGAGCCTCTGTAAGTGGGAATGACGCAATGTCCTATGCAGCCCCTTTCAGTCTTTTGTCGTTTCATCTGCCGGATCGCGACGACTCGGCGGAAGAACGGCTGACGTGGCCCCTTGCCGGTTCGTTGGTCATTCACGCGTTCGTGTTCATCGCGTTTCTGAGTTTGCGTTTCGCCTCATCGTTCGAACAATCTTCAGGGTCTTACCAGGTGACGCTCGTCACGCTTTCAGAGATCGCCGCCTCCCCGACTGTTTCACCGGAAGACAAGTCCAGGCCGAAACGAAGCGTCGACAAGGTTTCTCCTCCCAAGGCGAAGGCCCATAAAGCCGTGAAGGCCGCACCGCAGAAAAAAGCAGTGAGTCCTCCAAGACAAGCAGTCAGGACTACCAGTCCCCGGCCCCAGGCAAGGGCACCCAAACAGGTGGCGGATTCTCTCGTGAACGAACCCAAGCTACAGGTCCCGGCCATACCTCCCAAGGCCGTTACGCCTCCGCCACCGGTTTCGACGGACCCCAAGCCGATTCTGAAACAGAACGCAGTCAAGCTCCCTCCTCCTCCCCAGGCAGATGACGGAGAAGTTCCAAAACCGGAACTGGTGACGGATTCGCTCATGGGCGCGCTCGATTCCGTGGTCGTGCCTAAGCCACAAGCCCCGGCTTTGTTCCAGGAGGCGGAGCCCATCCCTGCTCCTTCCCCTGCACCTGTCAAGCAATCGCCTGCTTTGGAGATGAACGTTCAGCCCGTCCAGGCGCCCCCGAAACCCCCGAAATTGGTGGTCGGGAAGTCGGAAACGCCCACTCCCTCCCCTCGTACCGAGCTTCTGGCCCAAAAGTTGAAGCAGCGTGTCGACACCATTGCCGTGCCCAAGAAACCCAAGCAGGCTTCCAGCCGCGTGACGGTCACGTCAGCTAGTCAGCAGAAACAGGACACAACCGAGACCCCTCGCTCATCAGGCATTATCTTGCCTTCCCAGGCACCTCGCTTGGCGGCCGTCCGGACGCCTGAGGTGCCGAAGAAGGAGACGATGCCGCAAACTGCGCGGAATAGCAGCACTGTGGAGTCGTTGACGCAGGCGATTCAGTCGGTGCGGGTACCCGAGACAATCCACAAGAGTAAGACGCCGCAACCCGACTCGAAAGTGGTTCCACTCATTCGTGAACCGTCACCGAAACATCCAAGAGCGGTCGAGGCTCGAAACATCCCTCGAACTATCGCGGCGCCCCAGGCCCCGCAGCTAGCAAAGGTACCAGTGGAGCAAGACCCGGTCTCTGCGAAATCCACGGTTCCAAAAACCCGGTCAGAACCGGATATCCTGGGCAGTCAGATCGCCAAACTTGCTATTCCCGAGTTATCAGCTTTGGAGGCTCCCAGGCCGGTGACCAAACAAACGGAGAGTGGTTCGGAGGGAACGCTGGGTCTGCAGGTGGCGGGATTTTGTTCCCCCAACAATCCTTATTGGGGAAACGTAGAGGAACAGATTGATCGAATGCATAGAAACATTTATCGGTACCATTATCGTGTTAAAGCCCCGGCGGTTCTGACTTTTCGAGTCCTGCGGAACGGTCAGGTGGCGGATCTGGACGTCGTCCGGTCCTCGGGAAACAACAAATTTGACTTGGTCGCGAAACGCGCGGTCTTGGCGGCCGTCCCGTTACCGCCGTTTCCCGCGAACATGACCAAACCCTCCTGTCAGGTCCAACACCAGTTTAAGGTCAAGCCGAATCGATGATGAAACACGTCACGCAGTTGGTCTTGTTTGTCTTCTGTTTCGTTCTGCCGTTTGTTGCGGATGCGCAGGAGAACGATGCCGAGGTGTTTTTGGAAACGCAGCGGTCGGAATTTCAAAAAATTCCCATCTGGATCATGGGGTTCGCCGATGGTGAAACCCGGCAACAGGATGATGCCGGCATCAGCGACCAAGTTAACGCTATTCTCAAGGCTGATTTGCGACGAACCCAAGTGTTCGAGGTCCTTGATCGATCGACGGAGATTCTCCCCCTTTCCAAGGCAGGGTGTCGGGGAAAGGCACCCATAGAGAAAGCCAGGGAAAGCACGGCTCCAGTGGTCACCTGGGGAAGAATCGGTCGACAAGACGGGAAATTGTTGCTGGAGGTCTGTGCCTACGATGGAGGGGAGACGGATGTGATCGCGGTTGGTAAACGGTATACCGGTGCTCCGATTACCATCAGGCTCCTGCGGTCGATGGTTCATCGATGGGCTGATGAATTGGTCTCGCATTACACCGGCGATCCCGGCATTGCCCAGACCAGGATTGTCTATGTTTCGGAAGACAAAGCAGGCCGGCGGGATTTGTTCATGATGGATTATGACGGGTTCGGTCCCAAGCGCGTGACGTCGGATCCCAAGTTAAGTCTCATGCCGAACTGGTCGTCCGACCGTCGCTCCGTCGTGTATACGACCTATCGCCGCAACAATCAGGAAATCGTGTGGCTCGAGTTGGGCAAAGGGAACAAACGAGTCCTGGTGTCTCCCGAGACGCTGAATATTACTCCGTCGGTTTCCCCGAATGGTCGGTTGTTGGCATATGCTTCCGCCAAGGATTCCGCCACGAAGGGAAATTCCGATATCTTCATCATGAACATGAGCACGGAAATAAAAAAGCAATTGACCGATCATCACAGTGCGGAACTGTCGCCCACGTGGTCGCCGGATGGCCGAGAATTGGCTTTTACTTCCGACCGGTCCGGTCGACCGCAGATTTACCTCATGAAGGCCGACGGCTCACATGTCCGCCGGTTGACTTGGAAAGGGCGTCACAACGCCGCACCGGCTTGGTCTCCGCGGGGGGATTGGATCGCCTATGTTTGTCGTATACCCGGCTATGGGCTGAAGTTGTGCCGGATTTCTCCGGATGGGAAGCGACGTTTTCGAATCACGAGCGGCCCCCCCAGTGAAATCGATGATTCTCCTTCGTGGGCGCCGGATGGCCGTCACTTGGTTTTTAGTTCGACGCGAGGCAGGAAGAGTCACAGGCGGAATCACATTTACATGATTCATTTCGATGGCGCGGGATTGGAACAATTGACGAAAGGCGGGATCCACCACAGTTTTCCCGCTTGGTCTCCAGGTCTGGAATAATCATTTTTTCCCGCCGACGGCACCCGGCCATCGGCGGACCAACAGCGCACCAATGACCGAAGTTCGGTTAACGAGTCGCCTTCCGAAGTCAGGAAATGGGGGGCGTGCAAAAGGAAATCGCAAGGGAGTGACAAACCATGTGGATTGATTGTGTGTCTTTCTTGATCCCAAAGGGCTCAATACGAAAAGCCGGTCGTGACCTGAAAGTGGGATTGTGCCTGATCTGTCTGGTCTTCAGCTTGATCGCCTGCGCCCAGCAGTCAGACTTGGTGAAAGTGGAAAAAGATCTTGGGGGAAAAATCACCAAATTGGATCAGGAGAAAAAAGCCTTGGCCCAGGTTCTGAAGCAAGCCAAGGATGACGCCAAGCAGGAGATCGCTGATGCCCATATTGCCTTGGAGCAACAAAAGGCCGAGTTAAACGAGGAAATCATGAAGGCCCGCGCGCAATTGAAGAGTGAGTTGCGGAGCCTGCGAGAGGAAAACCTGCCCAAGGTTGTCGGTGATTTGGAGACACAGGTACATCAGGTTCGCAAGAACCTTGAAAGAGTTCTGAAGCAGCAAGGCCAAGACGTCAGTGCCCTGAAGGAACTTCGGGAGCAACGTGAGGCCGAACTGTCCAATCAGATCGCCATCTTGGACAAAAGCCTCGGGCAGGCTTTGAAGCAGCAGGGTCAATCGGTGAAGGACCAGTTTGCCGCGTTTCAAGGTTCATTAGGTCAATTCAAGAAAGCCTTGGCCGAGGTCGATAAACGAGTGGACCAGGAGGGGAAGCGGGCAGCGAGTGCCGAGGCGAACATACGGCAAGATTTCGACAAGCGCCAGCAAGCCTTTGGAGCCAAACTCGATTCTGATACTCAGGCGTTGACAAGCTATTTGGAAACCGAGGTCAAAACGGCGATCGAATCCACCAATGCCGCCCTGAATGAAGGCAATCGGAACTTGAAGACTGACATTGACGCCCAGGCAACACGCTTGTCCGAGTTCAACGCCAAACTGGGCACTGAACTCGCGGGACTACGACAGACCGATACCCTTCACGGCAAGAATCTGGAGGAGATCACCCTGTCCTTATTCCAACTCCGTGAGGTGTTGGGGACGACCGGGACCCAAATCGGCACCAAATTGGACAGCCAAGGGAAAGGCCTGGAACAAACGGTACGACGGATTGAGCAATTACAGGGTCAATATGCGGCGTTGGCTAAGAAGCTGGATGCTGACTTGAAAGGCCTTCACGGGTATTTGGACAAGGATGTTCGGCCGAGTTTGGGATCGATCGCGAAAGCGTTTGATCAGGAAAAGAATCGAGTCGCCCAGGAGTTCATCAAGGTCAAATCCGGTCTCCAACGCGTCGAACAAACGAGCGCCGCGTCCGTCACTCAAGCTCGAACACAATTGGACGCTCAAGCCAAACACGTTCAAGAACTGAGTACAGCGGTGGCAGGCATGCGAGAGGTGCTGGATTCCATGGCCGGTATGTTGGGCAACCGCACGGATCAGCACATGAATCAGCTTGGCCGGTTGACGGAAAGAATGGAGCGATTGGAAAAAGAACAATCAACCCGAGCCGCCGAGCAGGCATCGAATACCCAAGCTGTCTCAACCCATCTCAACGAGGTGACGGCGAGCGTGCAGTCGGTCGGGGAATCGTTTGAGCAATTCAAGAACATGATGTCCACCAAGCTGAACGAGCAGGCCAACCGGATTCAGGCCCAGGCCCAGCGGGTGTCGAAATCGATGGGAACGTCCTCTACCGTCATAAAGCTTCAGCAGGGCTTAAAGACCAACGTCACGCAGCTCAATGAACTCACGAAATCCGTCGCGCAGTTGAAAGAAGTGCTCAAGGCCATGGGCGAAAAGCTGGGCGCCAAGGTCGATGCACACGAATCCCAACTCATCAAAGTAGAGCAGGCCCTCAAGAAGATCAAATAACCGGCTGGCTCCAAGAAGTCCGTTCCCTCCAGCAGAAGAGGGATCAAGGCACAAGGATTCCGTCGTAAAGCGTTTTGCATGGAGTCTGTTGAATCCAGAATCAAAGTCCTTCCGGAATCTGTGGCTTCTCAAATCGCCGCCGGAGAGATCGTGGAACGTCCGGCGTCAGTCGTCAAAGAATTACTTGATAACAGTGTGGATGCCGGAAGTACGGTGATCTCCATCGACGTGGTCAACGGCGGGAGGACCCTGATCCGGGTGATCGATGACGGCGAAGGGATGAGTCGAGCCGACGCCCCGCTGGCCTGCCAACGATTCGCCACCAGCAAAATCAGTCATCCAGGCGATCTCACCGGCATTGCCACCTATGGATTTCGCGGGGAGGCCTTGCCCAGCATTGCCGCTGTTTCACGTTTTCGGATGCTGACGGCCCGGCATCAGGCTCTGACGGGGACCGCCGTGGCAATCGAGGGAGGAGACGTCCAATCCGTCGAAGAACGCGGCGCCGCACCCGGGACACGAATCGAGGTCGAAGAGTTGTTTTTCAACACCCCGGGTCGCCGGAACTTTTTGAAGACCACGGCGACGGAGTTTTCCCATATTGCGCACGTCGCCCAACAAGCCGCTTTGGCGAACCTTCACATGCAATTGCGCTTGACGCACAATGACCACGTGGTGTTCGACTATCCTAAAGTCACCGCATTGGAAGATCGACTGCTCCAGGTATACGGGCCGCGAGTCATGGACATCATGCTGCCCATTCACGATGAGCAGGTCGGTGCGCACGTGCGAGGGATGATCGTCAATCCGTATCATGCGAAAACCGGTCGGACGCCCCAGGAAATTTTTGTGAACCGGCGCTCCGTCAAGAACACGACGATTGCGCATGCCGTGTATGAATCGTATGGCTCCTTTTTACCGAAAGGGCGACATCCGACGTTTGTGCTGATGGTGGACGTCGCCCCCCATGAGGTGGACGTCAACGTGCATCCCTCAAAACGGGAAGTGAAATTTCGCAATCCCGACCTGATCCACCGAGCCATCAAAGGCGCGGTTCGTGTTCCGCTGCAAAAAAACGTCACGGCACCGACCCTTTCACCCGGATCCGAAGAATGGGTGCCGCATCATGTCGAAAAGGCGAAGCCCGCGCAGGTGAGGATGGGTGAGCCGTTTGTCGACCGGCTGGCCCCTTCCAATGCGACCGGCGTGCAAAGGGGTTCCGGGAGAGAGCAAAGAAGCGAAACGGATCAGGTCAAAGAATCGCCGGCACTCTATTCGCTGGAGCCTGAAGTTCAGATTCTCGGGCAAATCCATGCCACCTATATCGTCGCGCACATCGGAGATGAATTGCACGTACTGGATCAGCATACGATTCACGAGCGTGTGCTCTTTGAAGGCTTGTGGAGAGGATGGGAGAGCCGCCACATCCAGACTCAGCCGCTCCTGATTCCCGAACCGGTGGACCTCCCGATCGCAGCGGCGACACCGTTGGCTGAGATTCTGCCGGAATTAGCCAAAGTGGGGCTCGAACTGGAGTGCTTTGGGCCTTCCTCGTTTGTCATTCGATCGGTGCCGGCGCTTGTCGGACAGATGGATTATGTCTCTCTACTCGAAGATATCCTGGAAGACCTGTCGGAGTGGAACTCCGTTGATTCCCTCGACAAACGGATACGGTCCGTCCTGGCGTCAATGGCCTGCAAGGGCGCGGTCCAGGCCGGCCGCCGGATGGAAGCACTGGAAATGCAACACGTGGTGCACGATTGGCTGCGTGAGGGGAGCCCCATGACCTGCCCCCATGGCCGAAGGATCTCTTTACGTTTTGGCAGTGAAGAATTGCATCGAATTTTTCGGCGTCTATGAATCCACCACTCGAGTCTCGCCTTTCTTCGAACCACGGGATCCGCACCTTGGCAGAGTCTTCCACCGCGTTGCAGCCCCTCGTCGTCCTGGTGGGCCCCACGGCCATCGGGAAGAGTCGCATTGCCATTGAAGTGGCTCAGGCCCTGGGAACGGAGATCCTGACCGCGGATTCGACCCAAGTCTATCGAGGGATGAATATCGGAACGGATACCCCCTCGGAAGAGGACCGGCAACGCGTCCCCCATCGGTTGATTGATCTGGTGGAGCCTGATGAGCCGTTTAATGCCGGCGAATTCCGGCGGCGGGCCCTTCGAGAAATCTCCCGTCTGTCTGAACAAGGCCTTCTCCCTTTGGTGGTTGGCGGGACGGGACTCTACGTTCGGGCGTTGTTGCACGGGTTATGGGCCGGTCCTCCCAGCGACCGCACTCTTCGCCGGAAACTCGAAGACGAAGCGCGTGCCCGGGGAGGGGAATCGATGTATCAGGAATTGGGCCGTGTGGATCCTGCCACCGCGCGTCGCCTGCATCCTCGCGATACCGTGAAAGTGCTGCGGGCCCTGGAAGTGTACCGGCAAACCGGCGTTGCTCTTTCGAAGGCCCACGAAGAGCATCGTGAACGGGCAACCCCCTTTCGTGCCCTGGTATTGGGGTTGGCCATGGAGCGGGCTATTCTCTATCAACGGATTGATCATCGAGTCGACCTTGAATTGGCAAAAGGACTGGTTGACGAAACCCGGATCCTGTTGGCGAAAGGATACTCCAGAAACCTTGTCTCGATGAGAAGTTTGGGCTATCGTCAGATGGCAGGGTATCTGGAAGGAGAGTATTCATTCGACGAAGCGGTGAGGCGATTGAAGCGGGACACTCGTCATTTCGCGAAACGGCAAATGACGTGGTTCAGAAAGGAACCGGGTCTAACGTGGGTCGAGGTGCAACCGGACGAGTCCGTTCGATCGGTTTCTCAACGCGTCGTCACACTCATTGAACGATTCGTGAACACCCTTCAAGGATAATCGACAAGGGAAAAGCCCGTGCCAGCGAAACCACGTGCCGATATTGCCGTTATTGGAGGCAGCGGGTTGTACGACATGGATGGCCTGGAACAGGTGCGAGAGACGCGCGTGTCCACCCCGTTCGGACGACCTTCGGATGCCGTGATTCTGGGAACCTTGTCCGGCAGGCGCGTCGCGTTTCTCTCGCGTCATGGGCGGGGGCATCGTATCAGTCCCTCCATGATCAATTATCGGGCAAATGTCTACGCGCTCAAATCACTCGGCGTGACGCGCATTTTCTCCGTCAGCGCGGTGGGGAGCATGAAAGAACGCATCCACCCCGGCCATATGGTCCTTCCCGATCAATTTATCGATCGGACAACCAAGCGACTGAGTACGTTTTTCGATCAAGGGCTTGTGGCGCACGTGACGTTTGCCGACCCCGTTTGTCACGCCTTGGCGGATCAACTGGGAGAGGCTGCCCGGTCGATGGGAGCCACGTTCCACGTGGGTGGCACGTATCTCTGTATCGAAGGGCCGCAGTTTTCAACCAAAGCGGAATCATTGCTGTATCGGCAATGGGGCGTGGATATCATCGGGATGACCAACGCGACGGAAGCCAAGCTCGCCAGGGAGGCCGAAATCTGTTATGCGACGTTGGCCTTGGTGACGGATTACGATTGCTGGCATCAGAGTGAAGCGCCCGTCTCTGTCGAAGCGATTTTGAGCGTGATGCACGCGAACGTGGCTCAGGCCAAGAACCTGCTCCGGGACGCCATTCAACGGACCGGGGGGGCGAGAGCCTGTCCATGCGCGACGGCGCTTCGGCAAACGATCGTGACCGCGCCGAAAGCCGTGACGGCCTCCGTGAAGCAGCGCTACGGCCTCTTTTTGAAACACGTGAAAACATCGAATGGGAGTCAATGACATGGGTAGATTGTTGGTAGTGGGTTCTGTGGCGTTTGATACGGTTCGCACTCCTTTCGGGGAAGCGACGGAAGTGTTGGGCGGGTCGGCCACGTATTTTTCTACGGCCGCCAGTTTTTTTACCGGCGTTGATTTGATCGCGGTCGTTGGGGAAGATTTTCCGGACGAACACGTCGCCTTTTTGAAAAGTCGAGGAATCGATTTGTCCGGCCTGGAACGTCGCAGTGGAAGAACTTTTCGCTGGCAAGGGGAATATACCTATCAACTTAATGAAGCCCACACGCTTGATACCCAACTCAACGTCCTGGAATCCTTCCGTCCCAAAATCCCGGACCACTATCGGACTCCCGACACGTTGTTCCTGGGGAACATCGACCCCGAGCTGCAAATGGACGTACTGAATCAAGTCGAACGGCCTCGAATCGTCGCCTGTGACACCATGAATTTTTGGATTCATGGAAAACGGGAAGCCCTATGGAACGTGTTGGAAAAGATCGACGTGCTCATCATCAATGACGGAGAAGCTCGTGAACTCGGCCAGGACTTCAGTCTGGTCAAAGTCGCCAAAGACGTGCTGGCACGCGGGCCCAAGTATTTCATTATCAAACGAGGAGAGTATGGCGTTTTGATGTTCCATGAAAAAGGCGTCTTTGGTGCGCCGGCGTTTCCGTTGGAAAGCGTGAAGGATCCGACCGGTGCCGGTGATACGTTCGCCGGCGGTTTTATGGGGCATCTGTCGTCAACGGGAGATTTTTCAGATGAAGGCTTGAGGCGGGCGATTATTTTCGGAAGCGTCATGGCTTCCTTTACCGTGGAAGGCTTTAGTCTCGACCGCCTGCGGCAACTGGAACATCAGGACATTGAATCCCGTTTCCGCGATTTCAAACGACTCACCCATTTCGAGGACCTTTCGTGAGGACGTTCTCCGGAGGTCGTCGGTTCGCATTCAACGTCGGAGCATATGGATTCGTTAGGCAACAAGTTCAAAACCGCCCGTGAGTCTCAAGGGTTGACCCTGAAGCAGATGGCCTCAAGGACCCGGATCCAAGAGCCGCATTTGAAGGCCTTGGAAGGGGGCTCTTTTGAGCAATTACCCGAACGGGTTTTCACCAAAGGCTTTGTCCGAGCCTACGCCCGATCGCTCGATCTCGACGAAGAAGAATGTCTGCGGTTGTTTGCAGAAGGTTCCGCATCGTTCTACAAAAAAGGAAAAGAGGGCGAGGGTCTGCGGAAAATGTTTCTGCTGAAGAAAGACGAGTATAAAGGGAAAACCAGCCGAACCATGGTTGTCCTTCTCGTTAGCGGGCTCCTCCTGCTTGGAGGAATGGTGCTCCTCCAACAACAATCTCCTTCAACGTCCGTATTTTCCCGTTTTTCGCAACAGGCCGTTGACCCTCGCGACGAGGTGGCATCAAAACCGGAGCAACCCGGTCCTGTCAACGAAATCGCCGAGGATCGCCCGCCTTCCGGGATCGAAGGGCAAGTTGATGCTTCAGGAACGACAAATATGGAGCCGGCCCCAGAGATGGACGTCGCCGAGATTCCTGCGGTATCGCCGGTTGATGACGGGGCGCCTACGTCTTCCTTGTCACATCCGGACCTCGCGCCAATTCCCTCTCCTACGACAGAGTCGGAAGATGGTCCGTTGGTTCTTGAACTACGGACGTTGGAAATAACCTGGGTCGTGGTTCGTTCCGATGAAAACAAACCCAAGGAAGCCTTATTGCAGGTGGGTGAAATCGTGCAATGGCAGGCCAATGAACGGTTTCTGTTGACGCTCGGGAACGCCGGAGGGGTCGAGGTCAGGCTCAATGGCCAGTTGCGCGGTCCTTTTGGTGGATCCGGCATTGTGGTTCGAAATTTGGAATTAAGACCGTAACCACCGACTTTGATTTCTTGACAGGGGAAAATCACATTGATATGTTCGACAGGTTTGGAGGTTTTGATATTGATCTTGATGAGGGTGTAGTATACAAACGTCGATGCTCTGAGGGCCTTAACCCTCAATCCAAACGGCCTTCCAGACAAAGGATGCAATCATTATCAAAGGAGGGATTCATGAAGCGGTTTTTAGCGATTTGTAGTTTGTTGACGGCATTTGCCTTCGCCGGTGGCGACTTGGCCTTTGCCGGAGCCGAAAAAGACCCGCTGAAGCCACGGGTTCCGAAGTCTGATCGCGGGAAGGCCAAGAAAATCAAACCACCCGCCGAGTTGTACAAGAAAACGAAAAAAGCCTCCGACGAGATCGTTGCCGAAGGCAAGAAGATTTTTGAAGGTAAGGGCACCTGCGTCAATTGTCACGGGAAAAAGGGAGACGGCGCCGGTCCGGCCGGAAAAGTGTTGAATCCCGGCCCGCGGAACTTTACCAATTGCAAATTCCACAAGAAACGGAAAGATGGTGAATTGTTCTGGATTATCAAGAACGGCAGCCCGGGGACCGGTATGGTGTCCATGATTCCGGCGACCATCACGGAAGAAGAAGCGTGGAAGGTATTGGCCTACGAGCGAAGCTTCTGTACGAAATGGCGCAAGAAAAAGAAGTAGTCGTTTTGTCACGTGAGTCAGTGCTCGAAGCCCCGTTCAGGTTCAACCCTGAACGGGGCT
Organism: Nitrospirales bacterium; assembly: GCA_020027535.1. Taxonomy (GTDB): domain Bacteria; phylum Nitrospirota; class Nitrospiria; order Nitrospirales; family UBA8639; genus Bin75. The sequence continues at coordinate 10,462 of JAHRAK010000123.1, read as the reverse complement.
TTTTCTCTTAACCGAACGTGCGATCCGTACCACACACTCTCTCATTCAAATCCACGAGCAGATACCTGCTGGTTGTGGGCTTGGGTCTGATGAGTTGGGGTGCCGGTCCCGCCCCGGGCTTGGCTGAAGAAGTGCAACCGTTGCGTCCCAGGGTGCCCGTGAGTGAAAGACTATGGGCCAGGAAATTGGTCCCGCCCTTCGGTTCGACGAAAACGGCTTCGCCCGAGATCGTTGACGAAGGAAAACTCCTGTATGAAGGAAAAGGCGCCTGCGTGTCGTGCCATGGAAAAACCGGCTTGGGAGAGGGGCCGATCGGCAGGCGTCTGAATCCCGGTCCTCGTAATTTCACCAATTGCAGGTTTCAAAAGAGACGACACGACGGCGAACTGTTCTGGATCATCAAGAACGGCAGCCCGGGGACCGGCATGGTGCCGATGATTCCGGTGACGATTACGGAAGAAGAAGCCTGGAAAATATTGGCCTATGAACGAAGCTTTTGCAAAGACTGGCAAAACCGCGCACAGTGATGGACGTCCGGTTGACACCCGTAAGAACCGTTGACTAGACTCGGCTGTTCAATGATCAAATGTTGTCTCACGCCTGCCCTGAGCGAAGTCGAAGGGTATTGAGGGGAGTGCAAGAATGGCAAACAAGCGAACGCAAGAGGATGATAAGGCTGTCCTTGAAAAAAAGGTCAAGGAAAGACAAGCCGATAGTGAAAACCTCGAAGTGGACAAGGACGCGCGACAGTTGCGAAAACGCCTCAAACGGGTCCAGCGAAAAATTCGTCTCAGGGCGGCACGTATAGCCAAGGCGGCCGGGAAAAAAGCCAAAGCGGCGTAACTCCGGAAACCGGGGGGTGCCAACACGCCCGCTGAATTCAGTGAAAGGGGAACGTTCATGACTGACGATATGAAATCTTCCGCCGAAGATCCTCAAACGCAAGAAGAGGAACCCGATGCGGTCTCTCAGGATGAAGTGACTGATGAGTTCGTGGACGAAGTATCGGAATCCTTGTTGGAAGGCGACGCCGTTGCGACGGCGGAAGCTGAGGAAGGGGAAGGCGAGGAACAGGCAGAGGACGAAGAGCCTGAACTGGAAGAAGAGAAGGTCAAAGACGAGATCGATATCCAAATCGACCTTCTTCAGGACACGGATTGGGTCGTCCGACGTGAAGCGGTTGTCACCCTTGGTGAAATGGGAGACGAACGCTGCGTCGAGCCGATAGTCAGAACGCTTCGTGACGGGGACTGGCAGGTCCGGGAAGCGGCGGTTGAAGCTATTGCCGGAGTGGGGTCTCCCGCCGTCGAGTTATTGCTCAGGTACGTGCGCGATTGGGAGTCCCGGAAGTACGTGATCCAGGCATTGGGGAAGATCAATGATGAGCGGGTGTTGGATCCTCTGATATCGATGCTGCACAACGATGAGTTTAAGGATGATGCCACGAGGGCCCTTATTGAGTTGGGGAAACCAGCCGTGCCCAGATTGATTGCGGCCTTGACCGATAGAGAAGAGTTCGTGCGCAAGCAGGCGATTTTGGCGCTTGGCCAGATTAAGGATTCGGAGGCGGTCGATCCCTTGATCGCCATGCTCCAGGATCAGGATTGGATGACGCGTCTGACCGCAGCGGCTGCGTTGGAACAAATCGGGGACTTGCGTGGACGGGATGCGATCAAGCCGTTGATGAAAGATCCGGACCTTGTCGTTCGGATGCGGATAGAACGTATTCTCGTCGCGTGGAAAAAACAGCCGGCCAACGCCTGACCCCCCTCACCCCAGCCCTCTCCCTATTTCCCGCTTAATGCAGGAAATAGGAGAAGGTGTAGGGACAGGCCCCTGTGCCTGTCCTAATTCCTTTCCCCTTACTCCCGGGCTTGTTTCAAGTGGTCAAGCGTTTCGTTCAGATCGGTGACGGTTTCATCCATAAATTCTTCTTGAAGGACCATCTCCTCTTCTTCCGGGCCGATCGTTTGCTCTATCACTTCTTGTGACAACTCCCGGAGTTGTTTTTTGACCTCCTCCGGTGGTTGTTGCCCCATGTAGTATCCCGCCAAAAAGACAGCTCCCAAGATCAGGACGATTGCCAAGAATTTTTTCATCGTTGGGTTCCTATCTGTGGATTCGAGTGGCTGGGTTCAGATGAGGATATATTATGGACTTTATGGGAATAAAAAAAAAGAGTGCGGAGTTTTTCTTTGAAAACGAAAGAAGAAACAAATCCCGTTGATCAGGCGTTCCCAACGGGCGGGTCGGTCTTGCCTAAGACCTTGGCGGATTCGATGGCAAACCGGTCGCCCACGATCCGGGCCACGCGGTTCATATAGTCGGTAAGGGCTGTCACCTGATCCGGCTTCAGGTCGCGTCGAAATTGCGGGAGCAGACCCCACCGGGTTTCAAATTCCTCTCCTGAAATTGAGGCCACCACGCTGATCAGTTTGATCAGTTGGGTGCCGGACGTTCCGGTGGAAGGGCCGGATGATTGCTCTGCCGCCTGGGGTTGAGTCGCAGGCGACGTCTTGTCTTCGGGTTCCGGGGTTTTCCCTTCAAAGAGAGCCGTCAATGCGGGAATCACGGCACTGATACAGAGGGTGGTCGTCGACACGATGGCCTGGTTGTTGACGGCACCGGCCCGGCCGGCCACGCGTTCACCAACGTGTTGCATAAAGGCATTTCGCTCTTTGGTGTCTTCCGAAAACACAAATTTGTAGGGTTCATAGGTCTCGCGGCTTTCAGCCACGGTCCGGCCTATGGCGACGACAATTTCCTGCTCATCGATTTGAGCGGAACTCAGAGAGGGAGCCAGCAGGGTTTTGAGCCGCTCACCCACGTGATCTTCGAGACTATTCATGAATTCGGGTTGTTGCTGGATGGAGACGTAGAACGCGGAAACGCGATCCACCAGGTTGAACAGGACCTTCAGAAATTCCAGGTAAATTTCCCATTCTTGTTGTTGACTCAGGTTGACTGTCGCGGCATGGTCGCTCCGTTTAATCAGGGTCACGGATTCCCGGCAAACATCCAATATGGTGTTCGACAAGTCGTTGAGAAGGGATTCGTGCTCTTGGATGGAATGTTTCATGAATTGAAAAACCTGAAGCGTATCTAAACAAATGGAGGGAAGGCTTCGCAAGTAGGGGCGGACCCGGGTGTCCGCCCCCCACGGCCATACGTGGCGGATGCTTACCCGTCATTGCACGGGGGCAGACCCTATGTTATACACGACGGATGGAATGGGTCTCGAGTCCATTCCCGCGACCCAATTTCTTGCATACCCGTGATGGACTCCAATGCCAATTCCAAAGTCTACGTGCTGAAGCGCGCCGAGGCGCCGGTCAGACCCCTTTCTCGAGATTACGCACAGGAACTCAATCCCCAGCAACTCGCCGCGGTGGAAGTCGTCGATGGTCCGGCCCTGGTCATTGCCGGTGCCGGAAGCGGCAAAACCCGGGTCCTCGTGTATCGCGTGGCCAGGCTGATCGATATGGGCGTCGATCCGGCCTCAATCCTGCTGTTGACGTTCACTCGAAAAGCGGCGCAGGAAATGTTGGGGCGGGTGGGTCTGCTGATCGGTCCGCAAAGCGATCGGGTGATGGGAGGGACGTTTCACTCCGTGGCCAACGTGCTGCTCCGGCGCTATGGCCGAACCATCGGCTTGGAGCCTGGATTTACGATCCTGGATCGCGGCGATTCCGAAGACCTGGTCAACCTCGTTCGTGCCCAAACCGGTCTCACCGAGACCGGTAAGCGTTTTCCGCGCAAGAAGACGATTGCCGACCTGTTCAGCAAATGTGCCAATACCATGCAACCGCTCGAGGACGTGCTCCTGACCGAATATAGTCATTTTGGAGAATATCTCGGCGAGTTGACCAAACTGCAAGAAGCGTATGAATCCACCAAGCGCCAGAGGCAGTTGGTCGATTATGATGACCTGCTGACCCGTCTCCGGGAACTGCTGACGGTCGATGAACAGGCCCGGCGGACGATCTCGGCCATCTATCGCTACATGTTGGTCGACGAGTATCAGGACACCAACCGGCTTCAAGCGGACGTGGTCCGGAAACTTGCCGCCACGCATGAGAACGTGATGGTCGTCGGAGATGATTCGCAATCGATCTACTCTTTTCGCGGTGCCTCGTTTCAAAACATTATGGAATTTCCCGAGTTGTTCCCGGGGACCAGAATGTTCAAGCTGGAAGAGAATTATCGAAGTACGCAATCCATCCTGGCGTTGGCCAACGACATCCTTAAAGGCGCAACGGAAAAATACAGTAAAACGTTGTTTACCCAAAAAGGGCTGGGTGAACGTCCGGCCCTGGTCGAAGTGATTGGTGAAAACTCGCAGTCCCGGTTCGTCGCGCAGAAAATTCTGGAGTTACGGGAGGAAGGCGTGCCGTTGGATGAAATGGCAGTCCTGTTTCGCTCCAGTTTTCACGCCTTTGATTTGGAAATCGAGTTGACCAAACGGGACGTTCCGTTTGTCAAGCGAGGCGGGTTCAAATTTCTTGAGACCGCGCACGTCAAGGATGTACTGGCTCATTTGCGCATCGTCCATAACCCGCTGGATACCGTCAGTTGGAACCGTTCGTTGCTCTTGGTTGACGGAGTGGGACAAAAGCGGTCGAGAGACCTGATGACCCAACTCGTGGTCAGCGAGGCGCCGTATGAGGTATTACGGCAAGGGGGCGGTCGGTCGGCCTTGGGGTTGCGCAACCTGGCCGCGGCACTGGAGTCCGTCGGCAACGTGGAGGACGGATCGCCTGCCGATCAAGTCAATCGACTCCTGGAATATTATTATCCGATCCTCAAGGAGCAGTACGACGACTATCCCAAACGCATTCGGGATTTGGAGCATCTCATGGTCATGGCGGAGCGCTATGGGGACCTGGAAGCATTTCTTGCCGATCTGACGCTCGAACCACCGGACGAGAGTGTGACGGCTATCGAAGCTCCGGACCGGGATGATGAACGGCTCGTGTTGTCCACCATCCATTCCGCCAAAGGGCTTGAATGGCGATGCGTGTTCGTCATTTGGCTGGTCGATGGACGGTTTCCGTCTTCCTATTCATTTCTCACCGAGGAAGAACTCGAAGAGGAACGGCGGTTGCTGTACGTCGCGGTGACCCGGGCCAAGCAATTTCTCTACCTGACGTTTCCCGTCCAGGTGTATGACAAAGTCACGGGGTCGGTGCTCTCGAAACCGTCGCGATTTCTCGACGACGTGCCCGCTTCCCTGGTCGAACCCTGGAGCGTGGTTGAACATGGCGAACCCTGGAGGTAAACAGCCGTGATGCCGGGAACGATAAAATGGATTGTCGCGATTCTCTTGTTAGGGTCCGTGCTGGGCCTGACCAGGTTTGCCTACAGCGCTCAGGGTCCCGACAGGACCGTGAATACCTGGATCAACCTCATTGCACAAGCCGAATCCCTGGATTTGCCGACGGGATTCCTCAAGGAGATCGGCCCCGATTTTGTCACGGTGACGTTCGAAGACCTGCGGACCTATGCGGCCGAATATCATCCCGAAGATCATCGCATGATTTTGAACATGCGGTTGTCGTTCAATAAGGCCGGCGGGGCGTTGATGGATCTGGAACGTATGACCCACCATGATATCAGTCTCCTGTATCATGAACTACTCCATTCCTACCTGGATTATCTGTTCAATGGTCCGGGGCCGGAGACGTTGAGTCCCCAAGCCAAGCGGGTTCTGGTGTTTGCCCGTGAGCAAATGCGCTGTCATTACCGTTTCGTGCGCATTAATCCGATCCGCCAGCGTCGGGACATGACGGAAATCCGGTTTCTTTCCGAAGAGGACGCCTGGGAAGTGTTGAACGAGACCTGGGCGGTGTTCATCGGATGGCAAATTTGGACGAAGCTGGAACAGCAGGCCAATGGGATTGGCCCGTGGACCGGTCCCCTGATTGATGCCTGGGCGGCGTTGCTGTCGAAGGCCAATACGAGCGGGGAATTACTCGGATATTACGAACCGGACGACCCGGAGGAACGCCGGGTGGCGCGCAAACGGTTTATCGCGCCCTCCAACGGGCTGACCCCGGAAGGCGCCGGACTTTTGCTGGGAGTCGTGTTGGAAGAGCCCGATGCCGTCGTCAATGAAGGAGGCGTTGTCATCAAGGCGACCAAAGATACGGCCGCGGAAGCCCTGTCGTGTGACTAGTTGGATATGTCATTGATACGGAAAGAGTTTCTTTCTGTCATTCCCGACGCTTGTCCCCGACTTGATCGGGGATCCAGACGATTTATAGGAATCCAGAGTCGTTCTCTTGACAGACGAAGGAAAAAGCAAAAACTCTGGATCCTTTACTTGACTGGATCCCCGATTAAGGATGTCGGGGACAAGCGTCGAGGATGACAGAAGGGGAAGGTCGAGGGACGACAGAAGGAGAGGAGACAGTAGGTCGGATTAGCGCAGCGTAATCCGACAAGCCCGACTCTGGACAATCACCATGCAAAGATGCTAGCGTCGCTTCGGCCGTTTCAGTCTTGAACGGACCAGAGTTGAAAGAGAAAGCGCCTGTAGCTCAGTGGATAGAGCACTGGCCTCCGGAGCCAGGTGCCGCAGGTTCAAATCCTGCCAGGCGCGCCATAACAGACATCCCGCCTCTTGAGTGGGTCGTTAGCTCAGCTGGTAGAGCAGCTGACTCTTAATCAGCGGGCCACAGGTTCGATCCCTGTACGACCCACCATTTTTTCAATCAGGTCAGATCTTCTCTCGGGTCACGCAAGCGGGCAGGATTTCCTGCCCGCTTGCCCTGTTCCGGTTTCCCGTAAAGGAAAAACGAAACGTCACATGGATCCCTTAAGCATTTTGACGTGGCCCAGCAGGATTTTGGAATTCTGAATGTCGGGATTGTCTTTGCCGAGGTCCTGGGCCTGTTTAAACTCCATGGCTGCTGCCTTGTGCTGCTCCGTCTTGTCCAGCGCGAGCGCAAGGTTGTAGTGCGCTTCCGCTGACGCCGGATCGGCTTCGACCGCTGTCTTGAAGTGGCCGAGCGCCACGTCCCAATGCTCCTGGTTATAATGCTCAATGCCTTCATTGTTCGCAGCGTGGGCTTTGGAGTCAGCGGTGGTCATGAGGGCCGGTGGGCCGGCGGCAACGGCCGTTCCAAGACCGAGGCCCACCATGGCGAAACATGCAACGAAAGAAGCACAAAGGATCACTCTGAAAAAACGCTCCATCACGAAACCTCCTCATTGAAATGTAAATGAACGGGCACAATGTTCTTCCACCGATTGGTGGAGAAACGGGAACGATCAGATTTTCGATTCAAGGCGCATGCCGTCCCCGGAATGAATGAATCTTACCAATAGACAAATCCGAATGGCCTGTAAAACCCGTACGGGCCCCAGTAGGGTCCGGCATACCAGTAGGGATACCCATAAGAATAGGGGAAGCCGTAGCGTCCGTACCTGGGCGGAAGTTGCATGGCTTCGGGCCAAACTTTGAGGAATTGGATGGTCACCGTCGGATACGTATAGTCCATTTCATCAAGCAACTCGGTGGTTGCTCCCGAAATTTTCCCGACGATCGTGATTCGGGTTCCATTCGGGACCGTGGCCGGATCCAAAAACTCGGTTTGAAACGCCAGAAAGCGTCCCTGGGACTTTGTACGGTCCATAGCCGGTTCGTGATTTCGTGAAGTTGGAAGCTGAAGCACGGTCAGGCGGGTGTGCTCTTTCAAACGTGTGGCATCCAAGACTTCACCGCCCAGGACAATGACCTTTCCCTGATGAGTCGTTGGTGCTTCTTTGACCCGGGCAAACGACAGCGTTGGATCTATCTGTTTTTCAAGATCCAACGGGATCATTGATTGCCCGGCACAGGCAGGAAGCAACAAGAACGCTACGGGGAGTATTCCGAAACGGGCCATGGATGACTTCCTCTGCATGAGAACGCAACCCTGAACAGAGTCCCTGCCCTATACCCTTTAGCCTACTCCCTACGTTGTCTTTTCTCAAATGACGGGTCGTCGACTGCCTTCGCGGAGACGTTTCCTACGTAGCGGACTTGTCCGGTTTGGTCGCAATCGCAAAGTCGAAAATGCCGGCTTCTCTCACGGCATCCATGACCTCGATCACTTGACCATGCGAAACGGCTTCATCGGCGTTGATCACCACCGCGGGTTTTTCCCCATAATACAGGAGATCGTGCAGTCGCAGCTCGAGTTCCGAGATCGTGCAGGTATCCTTATTAAAGAAGAGTTCGCCTTTACTGCCGATCGTGAGGGTGACTTGTTCGGGAAGATCATCCGACGCCGAACTGGCCTGCGGCAAGTTCACTTCCATGCCTTTCTGCAGAGTCATGGACAGGGTGGAGATCATGAAAAACACCAACAGAAAAAACATGGTGTCGATCATGGGAATAATCTCAATCCTGGCTTTTTTCTTGTCGGCCGTAGACAGTTTCATGGCATCACCGCCGTTTCTTGCAGGGCTGATTCATTGCGCGTGGCATAGTGTTCGATCTGTTCGGTGATGTTTTCCGTGCGAGCCACGAAGTAATTGTAGGGGATGAGGGCCAGCACGGCAACGGTAATGCCGCCGGCCGTACAGATTAACGCCTCGGCGACTCCGCCGGTGACGGCATGCGGGCTGCCCATACCTTCAATGGCCATGATGCCGAAGGAATCAATCATCCCGATGATGGTGCCCAACAACCCCAACAACGGGGAGAGCGTAATGATGGTGTCCAACGAAGGAAAGCCTCGTTTCATGCGGCTCACCTCGATCAGGCCGGTTGCTTCCATGGCCTTCTCCGGAGCGGAGGAGCGCGAGCGAATGCCCGATGCCAACACCCGAAGCACGGGATGCGGAGTCTCCTCGACGAGAGCGAGCGCGTCGTCGAATTTTTTCTGGGCAACCAGCTCAATCATCTCATCGGCCTTCACGGCAGAGGGTACCTGGTAAAAAAACCATCCTCGTTCAAGAATAATGGCCAAGGCAACCAGCGAACACAGGATGATGGGAAGCATGAGCAATCCGCCGGCCATCAGGACTTTGATGAAAGCAAAGGACATGTCAATCATGGCTTGTGATCCTTATGGTTGAAATGGAGTTAGCCTTGTTTGCTTAAAGAAAACTTGAGGGGAATGACCACTTCGCTACGAATGGGGATGTTCCCATCCCGTGCAGGGCGGAAAGCCCATCTCCTGATGGCTTTGACCGCTGCGTCATCCAGGACTTTACGTCCGCTGCTCCGTGACACGACGACCTTGCTGGCCCGGCCGTTCGTCTCAACCGTCACGCGAACGAGGACCGTCCCTTCCCACCCGGCCTTCTTGGCAACCAATGGATACACCGGATGAATGGAGCGTAACACCCCGACGCTTGTCGCGGCTTGAGCTTCGCCACGAGCGGCCTGCAGGGTTCTCCTTGAACCGCCCGGAGTCGTGAGCGGTAACGACGCGCGTACGATGTGCCGCTTCGCGGCTCCTTCCAGGGCGGCGACGGTTGAAAACCCGGGGATGAACATCGCTGGTGAATCGTCAACCTTGGTTGTCGCCGTCGTGCGGGTACTGCGTGACGCGACTTTGGTCAGGTCTCGTGCTTTTAAGGTGTCCGTGGCACGGTTATCCGTAAGAATTCGCCGTTTTAACGGCTGCGGAGGCGGTTGTTGGGGCGGTGGTTGCGTGGAGACGACCTTGGGCATCTCGACCGGTTGAGAAATGTCGGGCGGTTTCGGTGCAGGCTGAACCTGTTTCCGTTGGACAGGCTGCGGTTGCAGCCGTTGAGTCTGGAGCATGGGCGGGGCCTGGGCCTCAGGTTCGGGTTGAGGTGGGGAGGGTGGCGGGATTTCAACGAAGGTGACCTTGACCGTTGGCGGGGGTTTTTCCACGTCGAGCGAAAAATGCACGAGACTGACGAGCACGAAAAAGAGGACGTGCAGCAGAACGGACCACGTCCCGAATCGCAGAAAGGACGAGTCCTGCCCGAAGGCATTCATGGAGGCGACGTGGTTCACGACCCGACTTTTTTCAGCAGCTTTCGAACCCGGTCGTCCTGGCCGCCGAGTTCAATGTATTTACGGTATTGTTCGAGAGCGCGATCCGTATCCTTGCGGTGAAACTCGTAGAAGACCCCCAGGTTGTAATAGCCTTCGACCAGCTTCGGGTTCAACTTCAGGGCGGCCAGATAGGCCTGCTCGGCTTCATCGAGCTTGTCGAGGTTCGCCAGGAGCACGCCCAGGTTGAGCTGCGCTTCAGCGTGATTCGGATTCAGGCGGACCACTTCCTGGAAGTGGTTCACCGCTTGTTGCGGTTGGTCCTGGGCTTGCATGAGATACCCCAAGGCGTAATGGGCCTCAAGCAGGTCAGGTGAGATTCCCAAGGCCTTTTGGTACGCCTCGATCGCCTGCTTCTCACGCATGGACTTTTCGGCCAACTGGGCCAACAGGAGCCAGGCCTTGGCGTCCTGAGGATCCTGGCTTGTCAGTTTTTGCAGTTGC
>JAHRAK010000121.1 GCA_020027535.1 Nitrospirales bacterium | reverse complement strand
GCCATGATGCGAAGCGCATTGGTGATGGGACAAGGCCCGGGACGGAGCCGATAGTCGAACGTCAATTCCTTGTCACCGACCGTTTCCTGAAAATGAAGTGTCTATCCTGGAAGTGAACCCCAGGGCTTCCCGTACGGTCCCCTTCGTGAGCAAAACCATTGGAGTCCCATTGGCAAAACTCGCCATGAAGGTCATGGTCGGGCATTCACTCCGTGGTCTGAATTTTACCACGGTTCCCGTGGCGCGACATATCGCGGTCAAGGAATCGGTTTTCCCCTTTACAAAACTGGGAAACGTTGATGTATTATTGGGTCCTGAAATGCGTTCGACCGGGGAAGTGATGGGGATCGATCAGGACTTCGGATGGGCGTTTGCAAAGTCCCAGGCGGCGGCGGGCTTGAGCCTGCCCCATACGGGCACGATCATCATGAGCGTGAAAAACGGCGACAAGCCGGGGACGGTGGACGTCGCCGAACGATTGCAGGCGTTGGGGTTCAAGCTCCAAGCCACACGGGGAACCGCCGCGTATTTGCTCGAACGGGGTCTCAACGTGGAAGCCGTCAATAAGGTCAAAGAAGGACGCCCCCATCTCGTGGATCACATTAAAAACCGCCAGGCTCAGTTGGTCGTCAATACCGTGGGTACCGCCTCCTCACATCATGATTCGCTGCCCATTCGACGAGAGGCTTTGCAACAGAACATTCCGTATTTCACGACGATCCAGGGCATTCAGGCGGCAGTGACGGCCATTGAGGCCATGAGGAAATCTTCACTCACGATAAAACCCTTGCAAGACTATCATCCGACCTGACGAAGCTGTCATTCCCGTATGTGTTCACTAATTCGTTGCCAATTTCCCCCCCTCTTTCCGTCATTCCCGACCCCGATCGGGAATCCAGTGTCTTTATTCTTCACAGACGCAGGCAAAAGCAAAGACCCTGGATCCTCGATTAAAAATGTCGAGGATGACAGATTAGAGAAAAGCACCATTTTTATCCCTTGAAGTACAGGCGGCAAATCTGTATGAGAGATATTTTTTGAGAGAGTAATAGGCTTCATTTGGAGTAGGGCGGCTATAACGCCCAAAGAGTGATGACGGAGTTTCATTTGGAGGAATTATGGCTGTTCCGATGACAAGAAAAGGATATGAGGCGCTCAAGGCCGAATTGGACCGGTTGCGAAAGGTCGATCGTCCGCAAAACATTCAGGACATCGCCGAAGCGCGGGAACATGGAGATTTGCGCGAGAATGCCGAATTCAAAGCAGCGAAGGAACGACAGCAATTTATTGACACGCGGATGAGTGAACTCGAACATAAATTGGGAGACGCCCAGGTCATCGAGTCCGGCACCGGCCCCAGTGAAACCGTGGTGTTCGGCACCACCGTCCGCCTCCTGGACGTCGAATCGGAAGAACAAAAAACCTATACCCTCGTCGGCCAGGAAGAAGCCGATCTCAAGAACGGCTCGATTTCCGTGCAATCTCCCATCGGACGCGCGTTAATCGGTCATCGCGTCGGGGACGTTGTGCAAGTGAACCGGCCGGCGGGGATGATCGAGTACGAAATTCAAAAAATTTTTCCCGGAGTAACCACATGCCTTCAGCCATATCCGTTCTGACGTTACTGACCGACTTCGGTGCCCGAGACCATTTTGTCGCGAGCATGAAAGGGGTGATCCTGGGCATTAACAACCAGGCCCGCATCATCGACGTCTCTCATCACGTGGCCCCATACTCAATTGAAGAAGCCGCCTTCCTGCTGAACTCCTGTTATCACTATTTCCCCGACGGAACCGTACATGTCGTCGTTGTCGATCCGGGAGTCGGGTCGTCGCGTCGAGGATTACTCGTCACGACTTCGCGGTTTTTCTTTGTCGCACCCGACAATGGCGTGTTGACCTATATTTTCGAAAACGAACTCTCCGTGGAGGTTCGGCAAATCGAAAATCGACAATTTTGCCTGGATTCGGAAGGTGCCACTTTTGAGGGCCGAGATTTATTTGCGCCGGCCGCCGCCTGGTTGACGCGAGGACAAACGCCGGGAGCCTATGGTCGCCTGGTGGCTGACTATGAAAAATTAACGATTCAAAAGCCCGAGGTGCGAGACGGGTCCCTCCACGGTCGTGTGGCCCATATCGACCGGTTTGGCAATATTATTACCGATATCACGCCCGCCGACATTCAAGCACTCCGGACCATCACCAAGCAGAAAAACATTTCTTTTGAAATTGGCGGTGTCACCATCGACAATCTCAAAACGCATTACGAACAGGGATCTTCGGAAAAACCGGACGCCCTGATCAACAGCAATGGCTATCTCGAAGTGTTTATGAAGGAAGGCAGCGCCGCGGAACAATTGGGCGTCAAAACCGGAACCTCTCTCGAAATACAATAAATCAGAGGTTCCTTAAGTCTCTTTCAACGCAGGAAGCCGTGAATCAATCGCCGCCATGAAACGCATCACGATCGTACTCGTCAAGCATTGATTCACTGCGGTCGCCCAACCCTTGTTTAAAAGACTGTCGAATCGCGACGATACGCTCGTACACGTCGGTCCCTTGAACTTGAGCGCCGAATCGTTCAAGAAATTGCTCGGTGAGCTGAACGCCTTTGTGGAAATGGCGGGGAATGGTTTCCTCCGTGACTTGTTGCCATGTAATGAAAATCAAGAATTCCTGAAAAGCCCGGGCATCAGGCAGGGTTTCACCGATGGCAATCAGGGTTTCATGCGCACGTCTGGCCTCTAACCCTGTTTCAGAAGAAAACGTTTCTTCTGCCTCTTCGATATCCGGTTGCGTATCACCTAGGTCATCGTGGACATATGCCCGAGTCAAGGCTTCTCGTGCGGTAATGGCGGGATCAAAATTCATCGTTGTTGTTCACCAACGTGAGAATTAAGGTCGGTGTTGCGAGTGACCTTCTCTCCATAAAACGGTCCACTTCGAGGGTGAGCTTTCTGGTACATGGCTCTACACTTGGAACAAAGTGAGAGGGTAGGGTGTCCGAACAGAATCCGGAATCAATTGTTGTCAAATTATTCGGCTATGCAGCACGTGCGGCAATCACCAGCCGCTTTCCGAATATCTTGAGAGCCGCTTCTATCTGGCCAATGTGTGAACGGTGATCAAGGTCAAGCAGGCGCCGGACGGTTCCTTCCATGATCCCAAGTTGTCCGGCCAGCGCCACATTGCTGACGCCTTGTTCGCGCATTGCTTGATAAAGGGCAAGTTTGGCAGCTACCAATGCCGGAAGTATGACGACAGGGCATCCGCGTGCCGGCGACGGGCACGGAATGTTGCGCCGTTCGTTGATATAGCCACCGAGAGCGGCGATAAGACAATCTTCTGCCTCAGCCAATGCCTCCCGTTCGGTAGTACCTTCTGTCAGCGCCTCGGGGACATCCGGAAACGATACGAATATTGTGCCTTCTTCTTGTATCTCCAACTTAACCGGATACGCCAATTGCATTGACTTTGCCATATTCTGTATCTCCCTTTAGTTCTCAGAGATCCTTAAAGGACAAGCCAAGTTGTGCGAGCATTGAAGCAAGGAGCCCCTTCTCAATTTCTTTTCGGCGGTCTTTGACTGTTGTAAAACGATCTCCATAGTATATGCGTCCGTGGCTTCCTTTGCCTTTCCGGGATTCGAAGCGTACATGGATGCCACGCTTACGACCGAATTTTTCCACGCGTCTGATAAAATCTCAACCCGTCATAGTATATCGTACATAAATGTACGAGGCAATGCCATATTCATGGTCTGTTGGTATGAAAATAACCAATGACCTCCCGAATCCATCATTCCGGGCTTGACCCGGAATCCAGTCCAAGGCCCCGATGAGAAGAGGAAAACCCTGGATCCCCGATGAAAGATGTCGGGGATGACAGATTGGAGAGAGGCATCTCATTTTCATCTCTTGGTGTGCAGGCAGTACGCGCCTGCATGGAGGATTCCTGTGGAAGCAGGTCACACCCTGCTATCTTGACAACCTCGGCTCACGTTGCAGTTAATATGGTACTATTGCAACCAAGGTCATTGCCACGACAAAATCTGCCGTTGTTTTTTGCGAACACGAGAAATTCCGGTCAGCATAAGGTTCGGCAGGATTTCGTTACGATATTGACTATCTGTCGCAATTCCCGTTCGGTGGCTACGAGTGGGGGAACGAGGACGACAATATTGCCGATCGGCCGGATAAGGAGTCCGCGACGACGACATTCCGCGGCAACCCTATAGCCCATGCGTTCGGATAATGGAAACGGTTCCCGGGTTTCCTTGTTTTTGACTAATTCGATGCCTGCCGTCATGCCGCATTGACGAACGTCTCCCACGATCGGCAATTCAGCCAGTGGCTTGAGCAGGGCTTGAAGTATCCTGGATTTTTTTCTGACCTGAGCGAGCGTTTTTTCTTTCTTGAAAATTTCGAGGTTCGCCAGGGCCGCGGCACAGCCGAGCGCGTTGCCCGTGTAGCTGTGGCCGTGAAAAAAAGTTTTTTCTGGCCCTCCAAGAAAAACCTCATACATGGTTTCCGTGGTCAGGGTTGCTGCGAGAGGCAAATATCCCCCGGTCAGTCCCTTCGCGACGCACAAGAGGTCCGGTGTCACGCGTTCATGATGGCAGGCAAACATTGTTCCTGTTCGGCCGAAGCCGGTGGCCACTTCATCTGCGATCAGCAGCACGTCGTATTTTGTGCATAATGCCCGAACGTGCGAGAGATAGCCGGGCGGCTGCGTGATGAGCCCTGCGACTGCTTGCACCATGGGTTCGATGATGACTCCGGCGATGTGATCATGGCGCTTGCTCAGGACGTCTTCCAGAGGATCGAGACACGCCGTCTGACACGAAGGATAGCGTAAATGCAAAGGGCATCGATAACAATAGGGAGCATCGAGGGCGATCGTTGAAAACAGAAGAGGTCGAAAGCGTTCATGAAACAGGGGGAGCCCACCGACGCTCATGCTCCCCATCGTATCGCCGTGATAGGCCGCATCCAGGCGAACGAACATTTTTTTCTTTTTTTGTGGGGGATTTTGCTGTTGCCAATATTGAATCGCCATTTTCAAGGCCACTTCCACGGCCGTGGAGCCGTCGTCCGAATAGAACACGCGAGTCAGGCCTTTCGGGGAGATTTTGACCAGTTCCTTGGCTAAGACAATGGAGGGGGGACTGGCTGCGCCCAACAACGTGCTGTGGGCAATGTTGCCGAGTTGTTCTTGAATGGCCGTATCCAGCGTGAGGTGTCGATGTCCGTGAAGATTCACCCAAATGGATGAGGAACCATCCAGATATTTATTGCCGTGTATATCGTAAAGGTAGACGCCGTTGCCTTTTTCAATGATCAACGGGTCTTCCTGTTCCCACTCCTGCATTTGGGTAAACGGGTGCCAAACATATTGCCGATCCCATTTTGAGAGCTTCACTGAAGAAGAGGATAGACTGTTTTTTTGTTTTTTATTGAATTGCTTCATTTACCAATCTGTCATTCCCGGCAGCTTTAATCGGGAATCCAGGGGTTTTTTGTTCCAAGCAGGTCCGCATGAATGGAGAGGCAGAAGAGAAAGACGCTGGATTCCCGCGTCCGCGGGAATGACCGATTCGGGGTACTTTCATACCAAGGACCAATTCGGGTATCGTTGTCCATTTTCATCCCAATAGGAAAAGTTAGACGGCAGGTCGCGTGACCAGCAGGATTATAGGAGTGCATTCTTTCTTTGACAAGATAAGGAAACCCTAATAAAATCAATAAATTGTGCATTTCCAATGAACACACTTTCCTCTATCCGCAATTTTTCCATTATCGCCCATATCGACCACGGAAAATCCACCCTCGCTGATCGTTTATTGGAGTTGACGGGCGCGATCAGTCCGAGGGAATTTCGTGAGCAGATCCTGGATGATATGGATTTGGAACGTGAGCGTGGGATTACCATTAAGGCTCACGCCGTCACGACGTCGTATAAGGCGCATGATGGATCTACGTATCAATTGAATCTCATCGACACTCCCGGGCACGTGGATTTCACCTATGAGGTCTCTCGCAGTTTAGCCGCTTGTGAAGGCGCCTTGTTGTTGGTTGATGCCACACAAGGCGTGGAGGCGCAGACCATTGCCAACGTCTATCTTGCCATGGCCAACGATCTCGTGATCCTGCCCGTCATTAACAAGATCGACCTGCCCAGCGCGGATATTGAAGGCGTGAAGCACCAGATCGAAGAGATCCTGGGCCTGCCGATGGACGATGCGCTCCTGGTCAGTGCCAAACAGGGGATTGGGGTCGATGACGTTCTGAATGCCATGGTCCGGCAAGTGCCGCCGCCGACGGGGTCCGTGAATGCTTCTTTGAAAGCGCTGATCTTTGATTCCTGGTTCGACAGTTACCAGGGTGCGATTGTGCTGGTTCGCATTTTCGACGGTGTGGTCAAACCGGGCATGAAAATCAAGCTCATGTCGACGGGGCGGATCTTTGAAATCTCTGAAGTCGGCATCTTTTCTCCCAAGCGCACAAAAACCAATGAGCTGAAGGCCGGGGCCGTCGGCTACGTCGTCGCCGGCATGAAGGACGTGTCTGACACGAAAGTCGGCGACACGCTTACCGATGCCGATCGACCCACGGTGACGCCGTTACCCGGTTATCGTGAAGTGAAGCCGCTGGTCTTTTGCGGGCTCTACACCATGGATAATGCGGATTACGAGGATCTTCGGGACTCGCTCGACAAGCTGCGCCTCAATGATTCTTCGTGTCAGACACGTCCTTCATGCCGGCGACGACGTAGCCGACGGCCCCGGCCTTCAGCTCATTGGTTTTTGTGCGCTTGGGAG
>JAHRAK010000101.1 GCA_020027535.1 Nitrospirales bacterium | reverse complement strand
TTGGAGTTGGGAACGGAGACGCGGAACCTTCACAGGGAAGTCGGCGCCTTTGTGGCCGGCAGCCGCGTTTCATTGTTGATTGCTTGTGGGGAATTCGGCGGGGAGTTGGCTCGCGGGGCTTCTGCGGAAGGCATGCCCTCGTCGCGGATTTTCGAAGCCCGGCGCGTCGGCGACGCGGCACCGGTCCTCAGGAAGCTGGTTGAACCCGGAGACGTCGTGTTGCTCAAAGCCTCCAGGGCCATGCGGTTCGAGTGTCTGGTGGATGCACTCCGATCCCGGCCGATACACGAATAGCGATAGGACAAGGCGTATGTTGTATTTGTGGCTTTACCCTCTGCACACGGACATCGCAATTTTCAACGTGTTCCGGTATTTGAGCTTTCGTATCATTTACGCGGCCCTGACCGCGTTTGTCGTCGCGTTTTTCCTGGCTCCGCCCATGATTAAAAAATTGCAGGAACTCCGATTGGGGCAACGTATCCGGGAAGAGGGGCCGCGCCACCACCTGGCCAAAAAAGGAACCCCCACCATGGGGGGCATTCTCATTATTTTTGCCGTGTTGCTGTCCACGCTGCTGTGGGCGGACGTGAGCAATCTCTACGTGTGGCTCGTCATCTTGTCCATCGTGGGGTTTGGGTTTGTCGGGTTTGTCGATGACTACCTCAAAATTTCGCGGGGGCGTTCGGAAGGGTTGACCGTGATCCAAAAGTTCGTGGCGCAAATAGGCATTGCCTTGGGAATCGGCCTGTTTTTCTATACCTCTCCCGGGTATTCGACGGAACTGAGCGTTCCGTTTTTCAAAACGTTTATGCCCGACTTGGGGCCGCTCTACATTCCGTTCGCCATCCTGGTGATCGTGGGTTGCTCCAATGCCGTGAATCTGACGGACGGGTTGGATGGGTTGGCGATCGGCCCGGTCATGGTGGCGTCGATGGCGTATGCCGTGGTGGCCTATGCCGCCGGGAATAAAGTGGTGTCGGAGTATTTGCTGATTCCGTATATCGAGGGTGCCGGGGAATTGGCCGTCCTGATGGCGGCCGTGTTCGGATCCAGTCTCGGGTTTCTTTGGTTCAACACGTATCCGGCGTCGGTGTTCATGGGGGACGTCGGTTCCTTGCCCCTCGGCGCGGCCCTGGGTACGGTCGCCGTGGTCAGTAAGCACGAGTTGTTGCTGATCCTGGTTGGCGGCGTGTTCGTCATGGAGGCGGTATCCGTCATCTTTCAGGTGCTGTTCTATAAATCGCGCAGGAAACGGATTTTTCTGATGGCGCCCATTCATCATCATTTTGAAATGAAGAGGTGGGAGGAACCCAAGGTCGTGGTTCGATTATGGATCGTGGCTATTCTCCTGAGTCTCTTGAGCCTCAGCACCTTAAAATTGCGTTAACCTTATGCTTCTGACGTTGGAGAAGATGTCTCGACGGACGCATCGCACGAATCCACACCCCAGGATACGCAGTCTCCCCGGGCAATCCGTGGCCGTGGTCGGGGCGGGCAAGAGCGGCGTAGCCGCGGCGCGGTTGCTTGTCGCGCTCGGAGCCAAGGTGGCGCTGGTCGATCACAAGCCTGAAACGGAATGGGCAATGGGGGTATCCGATGGACACACGTGGGGGATTCACCCGTTCGGCGGAGAACGATTCGAGAAGGGGTTGGAAGCCGTTGACTTGGTGATCCTGAGCCCCGGCGTTCCTCCGGCCCTGGAGGCGTTCGACGCCGTGCGCCGGCGAGGCGTTCCCATTGTCGGCGAGGTCGAATTGGCCTCGTGGTTCTTTTCCGTCCCCGTCATCGGAGTCACCGGAACGAATGGAAAGAGCACCGTCGTGTCACTGATTGGACAGCTCCTTCAGGAATGCGGGTTCACTTCTTTCGTCGGCGGCAACCTGGGGATCCCGTTAACGGAAGCCGCCTTGGCCGTGCACCAACGTACAAGCGTGGGTTCGGAGGAGCCGTCTCCTTTTCATGAGATTGTCGCGGAATTGTCGAGCTTTCAATTGGAAACGATCGACCGGTTTCACGCGCACGTCGCGGTGATGCTCAATATCACGCCGGATCACCTGGATCGCCATCCGAGTTTTGCCGAATACGCAAAGGCCAAAGCCAATATTTTTCGAAATCAAACCGCAGGGGACTTTGCCGTTCTGAATGCCGACGAGGCACAAGTTCGGAACGTTCGGGATTCGCTGCAAGGTCAACTCATCGAATTCAGCGTGTTCGAGGAAGTGCCCAATGGAGTATGGGTGGCCGGTGAGACGATCATGACTCGATGGAATGGGCAACGGGACGAACTGATGCCGGTGTGCGACATTCCCCTTCCGGGGAACCACAACGTCTCCAATGTTCTCGCCGCCCTCGCCGTCGGCATGGTCAGGGGTTGTTCCCGGGACGGCATGAGACGAGCCGTCCGGTCGTTTCAAGGGCTGCCCCACGTCTGTGAAGTCGTGCGTGAGCGACGAGGCGTCACGTTTATCAATGATTCCAAGGGGACGAACGTCGACGCCACACGGAAAGCCATCGACAGCCTCCGGCAGCCTTTCGTCATCATTCTGGGTGGACAAGATAAGGGAAGGAGCGAGTTCGGTCGATTGAAAAACGCGCTTGAGCCGGGTGTCACACACTGTATCGTGTTGGGGGAGTCGGCGGACACCATTGCCCGAGCCATTGCAGGCGTGGGGGCGATCAGCCGCGTGTCCTCCTTGGCCGAGGGGGTCACCCTGGCGGCGGACCTCGCCACGCCGGGTGATGCCGTGTTGTTGTCTCCGGCCTGTGCCAGTTTTGACATGTTCCGGGATTATCGCGATCGAGGTCAACAATTTCGCGATCTTGTGAATGCCTTGGCCGATTGATGCATGAGGGGAACCCACAATGCGGCGCGTTCGTGGCAACAAAACACAACTCTCCTTGGCATGGAATTCCGGCACCGACAGGCCTGCTTCGCGTCCCATGGACCGGACCGTCCTGGTTGTGACGTACATGTTGGCCCTCATTGGGCTGATTATCATGTTCAGCGCAAGCGGTGTGATGGCGGAAACACGTTACGGAGATTCGACGTTTTTTTTGAAGCGGCAAAGTCTCTGGCTGCTGTTGGGGCTCCTGGCCCTGCATTGGGTGGCCCAACAGGATTACACCATGTGGAAAACTCTCACGCCCTATGGCTTGGTCCTGACGTTCGTGCTGTTGGTCCTGGTCCTGATCCCCTTTCTGGGCACTCAAGTGAATGGGGCGCGTCGGTGGCTTCGCATTGCGGGGTTTTCCGTGCAACCGGGAGAGATCGCCAAACTGTCCATCGTGTTGTACCTGGCTTCGTTTCTCGTCAGGAAAGAGCAGGACCTCCTCACCTTCAGTCGTGGGGTGCTGGCTCCCATGGCGGTCGTCGGGACGTTTGCGGGGTTGCTCTTGCTCGAACCCGATATGGGAACGGCCGTGGTCCTGACACTGCTCTTGTTCGGCCTGCTGTTTTTAGGCGGAACCAGGATTCCGCATCTTCTCGGGATGGGCATGGTCCTGCTCGCCGTGGCGTATACGTTGATCATGCAGTCCGATTATCGCCGTCGACGGATGTTGAATTTTTTAGACCCCTGGCAAGATCCGACCGATGCCGGTTTCCAACTCACGCAATCGTTTGTCGCGTTGGGGAATGGCGGGTTGTTCGGCGTGGGGTTGGGTGAAGGGCGGCAAAAATTGTTTTTTCTGCCTGAAGCGCACGCGGATTTTGTGCTGGCTCTGGTAGGGGAAGAACTCGGGTTTGTCGGAACGGGGTTATTGATCGGGTTATTCGCGGTCCTGATCGTCAAGGGATTCAAAATCGCAGGACAGGCCCCCGATGCCTTCGGGCGCCATTTGGCTGGTGGGGTGACCTTGTTGGTCGGGATACAGGTGCTCATCAATATGAGCGTGGTGTCCGGTCTGCTGCCGACGAAAGGATTAACGCTGCCTTTCGTGAGCTATGGGGGATCTTCGTTAATCATGAGTCTGGTGGCGATGGGCATTCTGCTGAGTATTTCCCGGGCGGGTCCAACGGGCCGGCCCATTTCTTCGTTCGGGATGGGATGAACGTGGTGATTGCAGCAGGTAGCACGGGAGGACATTTTTACCCGGCTCTCGCATTGGCCGAAGAGTTTTGTCGTCAAGCGGCCGATACGTCCGTGACGTTGGTGGGGACGGGGCGTGCGCTCGAGCAGACGATGATGGCCGGCACGCAATGGCAAATGGAAACTCTCCGGGTGGAGGGAGTGGTGGGTCGAGGGACGTGGTCTTCGATCAAGGCGCTTCTGTTGATTCCCGGGGCGGTGTGGCAATGCCTCCGCTTGTTGCGCGCAACCAAAGCGGATCTCGTCGTTGGCACCGGCGGCTATACGAGCCCGCCGGTGATCTTCGCGGCTTTGCTGTTGGGAATCCCGCGAGCCGTCGTGGAATTGAACGCGATCCCGGGAATAGCCAACCGCGTACTGGGGCCCTTGGCCGATCGGATTTTCGTCTCGTTCGAACGCGCAACGCCGTATTTTCGCGCCGGCAAGGTCGCCGTGGTGGGAACCCCGTTGCGAAGGGCTTTTGTCGCGACGCCACCGTGTCTTGGATCGGGCCGGATCGATACCCTGTTGGTCTGTGGCGGCAGTCAAGGGGCCCAGGCCATGAACTCCATTGTGCTCGAAGCCGTTCAGGCTTCTTCCCTGATTCGGAGCCGGGTCACGGTGATTCATCAGTCGGGGCTGCGCGACTTCGATCGCGTTTCCCACGCGTATCGCAAGATGAACATGAAGGTGGAAGTGGTTCCTTTTGTGGAGGATATGCCCGGGACGCTTCGCCGGGCGGATCTCGTGATCTGCCGGTGTGGGGCCTTGACGTTGTCGGAAATCGCCGCCTGTGCCAAGCCCTCTATCCTCATTCCTTTTCCTCAGGCGACGCACAATCACCAGGAATCCAATGCCCGCGTCGTGGAGCGGGCGGGGGCGGGCATTGTGCTGCTTCAGCCTGCGCTGACCGGAGCCGGGTTGGCTGAAGAAATTGAGGAGTTGCTTCACCACCCGGACCGCGTGCGACACATGGCGGAGCAGAGCATGCGTTTGCGGAACGCCGATGCGGCCGAGGCAATGGTCCACGAGTGTTATCGGTTGTTGGGGAAAAGTCCCCCTGAACGTACGATGACGAACGGTGTTTAGAAAGATTCGGCATATTCATCTCGTGGGGATCGGCGGGAGTGGGATGAGCGGCATCGCCGAGGTGTTGTTGACGCTGGGCTATCACGTCACGGGATCCGACGTGGCCCCGTCGGACAATACGCGCCGGTTGGAAACCTTGGGGGGAAGAATTTCCATCGGGCATGACGCCTCTCACGTGGAAGGAGCGCAAGTGGTGGTGATCTCTTCAGCCGTTCAGGCCTCGAACCCGGAAGTGGTGGCTGCGAAAAAGAAAGTCGTGCCGGTGATCCCTCGTGCCGAAATGCTGGCGGAACTCATGCGACTCAAGTTCGGCGTGGCGATTGCCGGTGCTCATGGGAAAACCACGACGACGTCCATTGTCGCGTCGGTGTTGGCGCATGCCGGCCTCGATCCGACGTTCGTAGTTGGGGGAAAGGTGAATGCCATGGGCACCCATGCCAGGTTGGGGCGAAGTGACTTGCTCATTACCGAGGCTGATGAGAGTGACGGGTCGTTTCTTCGACTGTCTCCCGCCATTGCGGTGGTGACGAATATCGATCGAGAGCATCTCGATCACTATCGATCCATGGATCGGCTGAAAGCGGCCTTTTTGGAATTCGTCAATAAAGTGCCTTTTTACGGCGTGGCCATCCTGTGCGCGGATGACGTGCATCTTCGAGCGATGCTGCCTCAGATACAGAAGCGGTATGTGACCTATGGCCGGGAGGGCTCCGATGCCTCCATGCCGGACTTGCGTGCCACGGATATAGAAATCAAGGGACGGACCACGAATTTTCGCGTTCAATTTCGCGAACGGACATTAGGCCCTTTTCGGCTCAACATTCCGGGCGTCCACAACGTGTCCAATGCGTTGGCCGCGATCGGGGTCGGTTTGGAACTGGACGTCCCGCCGGATTTGATACGTGCCGGCGTCGCCTCATTCTCCGGTGTCGAACGGCGATTTCATATCCGTGGAGAAAAAGAAGGGATGGTGATCGTGGACGATTACGGCCATCATCCTACGGAAATCCGGGCGACCTTGGCGGCGGCCAAGGCCGCATGGTCGGGGCGATTGGCGGTGATCTTTCAGCCCCATCGATACAGCCGCACGCAGGATCTTTTGGATGAATTTGCGAACGTCTTTGAGCAAGCGGACATCCTGTACGTGACGCCGATTTATGCGGCCGGCGAAGAGTCGATCGAAGGCGTGTCCGGGGAAATCCTGGCCGAACGAATCCGGGCCATGGGACACCCGGCGGTTTATTGGGTGGAGAAACAGGACGTGTTGATCAGTCGACTGGTCTCGGAACTTCGATCCGGTGATACGGTACTCACGCTGGGGGCCGGAGACATCTGGAAGGTGGGTGTCGAGTTGTTGGAGTTGTTGTGAGCCAGGGGATCGGATTGCCATGGGCGGGAGACGTGCTGACCGTGTCGAACCATCATGATTTGAAAACGGCCCTGTCGGGGATTCGCGGAGAGGTCACGTTTGACGCGCCGTTGGCGGAATTGACCTCGCTCCGCATCGGGGGGCCGGCCGACGCGTTTGTCAGTCCGGAAGACGTCCATGACGTGTGCCGGATCGTTCGTCAAGCGCATGCGGCTCAGGTTCCCATCATGGTGCTGGGAGGGACGAACCTGTTGGTGCAGGACGGCGGCATTCGAGGCATGGTCTTGAGTTTGTCCAAAATGGCGGCCATTGAGAAAGAAGACGACCGGCTCGTGTTCGCCGAAGCCGGCGCGCGGATGCCGACGCTGTTGGGGTTTGCCGTGCATCATGCGTTGTCGGGGCTGGAATGGGCAGCCGGTATCCCCGGGACCGTCGGCGGCGGGGTCGTGATGAATGCCGGGACCAAGCTGGGAGAAATGCAAAACTGTTTGGATGCCATTCAAATGGTCAGTCCCGATGGCCGGGTCATGACCTGTCCTGCGGCGGACGTCTCGTTCGCGTATCGTTCCGTCAGCCTGCCTGAAGGCATTGTGGTGGGGGCATGGCTTCGTCTGACCCCGGCTCCCAGAGAAGAAATCGAATCGCGCACCAAGTCCTATTTGCAGTATCGAAAGCGATTGCAGCCCCTCTCTCAACCCAATGCCGGGTCGGTGTTTAAAAATCCCCCGGGAACCACGGCCGGCCGGCTCATTGAAGAAGCCGGTCTGAAGGGGTACCGGGTGGGGGATGCGCAAGTGTCGATCAAACATGCCAATTTTATCGTCAATCTCGGACGCGCGCGCTCCACGGACGCGCTACGGCTTATCGAAACGATCCAACAAGCCGTCTTGCGCCGAACGGGCATCAGGTTGGAGTTGGAATGGAAAGTGGTGGGCGAGCGTTAGGGTGCGGACGAACTGAAGGGATTATGCCATTAACCTCAGCCCACATAGGAGTTCTCATGGGAGGGCAATCAGCGGAACGTGAGATTTCCTTGAAAACCGGACAGGCGGTGTATGCCGCGTTGATTCGAAAAGGGTATGCCGCCACCCGCATCGACGTGGACGTCTCATTGCCGCTCAAGCTACGGGCGCGCAACGTTCAACTGGCCTTTCTCGCCCTGCATGGCCGGGGCGGAGAGGATGGAACGGTGCAGGGCCTCTTGGAGGTCATGGGCATTCCGTATACTGGCTCGGGAGTCCAAGCCAGCGCCATGGGCATGAATAAATCGGTGACCAAGGCATTCGTGCGGATGCAGGGTGTTCCCGTCGCACCCGGTGTGGTCATGCAGCGGACCGGCAAGAGGGCAATCCCGACGCAACTGTCATGGCCCTTGGTCGTCAAACCCGCCAACGAGGGGTCCACGGTGGGCGTGTCGGTCGTGCGAAAGCCCTCGCAGTGGAAGGGCGCCCTGAAGCAGGCCTTTGCATACGATCATGAGGTACTCGTGGAATCGTTTATCGACGGCCGTGAAATTGCCGTGTCCGTGTTGGACGGCGAAGCCTTGCCGCCGGTTGAGATTGTCGCGCCCGGCGCGTTTTATGATTATGCAGCCAAATATGAGAAATCCGAAACGCGGTACCTCTGCCCGGCCCCCGTCACCAAGGGCCAGGAGCAACGGGTGAAAGCGTTGGCGGTTGAGGCCTACCGGGTAATGGGATGTGCCGGCGCAGCCAGAATTGATTTCCGGCTCAACCGGTACGGCAGGCCCGTGTTTTTGGAAATCAATACGATTCCCGGGATGACCCGGAGAAGCCTGTTGCCCATGTCCGCGGCCCAGGCCGGTATCGAGTACGATTCTCTGACGGAACGTATTTTACAGTCCGGGCTGGCGCGGCAATCGAGTTGGGGGACAACGAGGGCGGGGAAAGGGCCGGTATGAGCCGCGGAAACCGATCGCTTCGGCAGAGACCATCGTCGCGAAGGTGGTGGACCCGGATGGTTCAAGGAGGGCTGCTCGGCATCCTGGTGACCCTCTGCACGATGAGCTATCAGTGGATTCCATCAGCCGTGGCCGATTTGCTGGCCATTCAGCGTGTCTCCATTTCCGGGACGGATCGACTCGATCGTCGAGTCGTGCTGTCGCTGTTGGCTTTACCCGAGGATCGTTCGTTGCTTTCGGTGGATCTCTCAAGCCTGGAACGGAAAGTGGAGGCTCATCCTTGGGTGGCTTCCGCGTCGGTGGGGCGAGTCCTTCCCCACACCCTGACGGTGATCGTGGTCGAGCGAAAGCCGGCCGCGTTGTTTCAACATGCGGGAGGAACGTTATTTTTAGACAAAGCAGGCGTGGTGTTGTCCCTTGCGCCGGACATGCCGGCGGGAACGTTGCCTGAATTGATGGGGCTTTCGGCGGTGAAAATTTTGGGAGGAAACCCCGAGACGCAAGCTCAGGCTCGGAGAGGGTTCCGTTTCGCCAAACACCTGCAGCGTCATGTAGGCCCCGCCGTGAGCGTCGATTTGAGTGATGCACGGTTCATGGTCGGGAAAACCGACGGGCTGGTTTTTCGGGTGAAGAACGAATTCCAAGACATGTGGCAGCCGTATCTCGATCTGGAGCCGTCTCTTCGAGAACGTTTCCGTCAAGGACCGCATGAGATTGATTTACGGTTTGCCGGCAAGGTGATCGTTCGAGAGAAAGGGTGAGAAAGTCTCATGGCCAAAAAAGAACACATCGTTATCGGACTTGATATCGGAACCACCAAAATTTGCGCCATCGTGGCGCAAGTGACGCCTGATGATGGGGTCAACATCATTGGTGTGGGCTCGAGTCCGTCCCGGGGGCTTCGAAAAGGCGTCGTCGTGAATATTGACAGCACCGTGGAGTCGATTAAAAAGGCGGTGGAAGAAGCTGAGTTGATGGCGGCCGTCCAAATCAACTCGGTCTACATCGGCATCGCCGGCAGCCATATTTCCAGTGAGATGGCAAAGGGCGTGGTGGCGCTCAAGCGGAATGAAGTCTTTCGAGCCGACGTGTATCGAGCCATTGAGACGGCCAAGGCCGCGGCCGTGGTGCCGTCGGATCGACGGGTGCTGCACGTGTTGCCTCGAGAGTTTATCGTGGATGACCAGGAAGGCATTCAAGAGCCGGTCGGCATTTCCGGTACGAGGTTGGAGGTCGACGTGCATATCGTCACCGGGGCGACGACGTCGGCCAAGAATCTCATGAAATGCGTCAATCGCGCCGGGCTCGACGTGGTCGACATCGTCTTGCAGCCGCTGGCCTCCAGTGAGGCCGTGCTCTCGGATGAAGAGAAAGGGTTGGGGATTGCCATGGTCGATCTCGGGGGAGGAACGTCCGATTTGGCCATTTTCTCCGATGGGACGATTTGTCACTCGGCGGTATTGCCGGTAGGCGGTCAACACATTACGACCGACCTGCAAATCGGGTTGCGTACCTCGCTCGCCGATGCGGAAAAAATCAAGGTGCGGTACGGCGCGGCTCTCGTCAACATGGTGAAAGATACGGAAATCGTGGAGATCCCGAGTGTCGGCGGTCGTCCCCCGCACCCCATGAGCAGGCGGGAAATTGCCGAAATTATCCAACCGCGGGTGGAGGAAATATTTGAATTGGTCCTGCGAGAAATTTATCGATCAGGCTACGAGGGCAAACTGGCCGCGGGAGTCGTGATCACCGGAGGTACGTCGATGTTGGAAGGTATGCCGGACGCGGCTGAACTCGTGCTGGATCTGCCGGGGAGACGCGGCGTCCCGTCCGGCGTGGGCGGCTTGCGGGATATTGTCAGCAACCCCATGTTTTCCACGGGGGTCGGCCTTATTTTGCACGCGCATCGGACGGACCAGGAATTCGAGTTCGTTGGCGGAGGCAGGAAAGGCGGGAATGGGTTGGGGGGGGTCTTTGGTCGTATGAAGAGTTGGGTCCTAAACCTTTTCTAAGGGGTTGGCGTATAAAATTTTCAGATACCACGTGTACGAGGGGATCAACGATCGTTGAGCCCTACGGGCGTGGAGTTGGGGTTTCATAAAAAGGAGGCGTTCCATGTTTGCATTTCAAGAGGAAGAGATTACCCCAATTCGGATTAAAGTGATCGGGATTGGTGGAGCAGGGTGCAATGCGGTCAATACCATGATTGCCGCCGGCCTGACGAAAGTGGACTTCGTGGTGGCGAATACCGATCTTCAATCATTGAGCAAATCTTCTACCCAGTACAGGATCCAGGTGGGCCCGGAGCGAACAAAAGGACTTGGGGCCGGCGCGAATCCCGAAGTGGGCAAGGATGCCGCTCTTGAAAGTGAAAGCGAAATCCGTACGGCCTTGGAAGATGCGGATATGGTATTCGTCACGGCGGGCATGGGCGGTGGGACCGGAACAGGCGGAGCACCCGTCGCGGCCAGAGTTGCCAGAGACCTGGGTATCTTGACCGTCGGCGTGGTGACGAAGCCCTTTCAACATGAAGGCCAGCGTCGGATGGGCTACGCTGAAGAGGGGTTGCGGGAACTCCGGCGACACGTGGATTCGTTGCTCGTGATCCCCAATCAGAAACTGCTGACCTTGGTGGATAAGAGCACGCCGGTATTGGAGGCGTTCAAAGTGGCCGATGACGTCCTGCGTCAGGCCATTAAAGGCATTACCGACGTCATCACGACTCCCGGCCTGGTCAACGTGGATTTTGCCGACGTGAAAACGGTCATGTCCTACAGGGGGAGAGCGGTGATGGGGATGGGCGTGGCCAGAGGAACGAATCGCGCCATGGAAGCAACCCAGCAAGCAATTACCAGTCCGCTGTTGGAAGAGAGTGGGATCGAGGGCGCCCAAGGGTTGTTGTTCAACATCACCGGCGCAACGGATCTGTCCCTGCATGAAGTCGACGAAGCGTCAACCATTGCGAAAGAAGCCGCGGACCCCCAAGCCAATATTATCGTCGGACACGTGATCGATCCGGGCTTGGAAGACGAGGTGATTATCACGGTGATCGCGACCGGATTTGAACAACAACAAGACTCGCACAGGGCAAAGTCACAGTCAGCCGTGAGTCTGGGAGGACAGGAACGTCAGCGTCTCTCCGTGCCTCCGGCCCCTCAGCCGGTCTTGACCATGGCCCGGACGGCTTCCGGAGATGGCTCGTCCGACGACCTGGACCGCCCGGCATTTATGCGACGAGGGGAATCGGATGCTCGAGTTGAACAGGGTAATTTGTTGGTGGATGCGGATTGGGAAGTCCCCACGTTTTTACGCAGGCGAGGCAATTAACGGGTTGACACGAAGGAGGGTAGGAAGAATGGTGCTTCTTGCGGAAGGTCCGACACCTTTAACAAAAGCGATGCTTCCCCTCACGAGTTGGTCATTCGGGAGGATGAGTCAACGCATGTTGCATTTTTTCGGGACCCGGCACGGGCCACAGTATGGACGAATGAACGGGGAACCGGGGACGGTGAAGGCCGGAGACTCCGACTACCCGTTGGTGGTCTCCATCCGCCAGGTGCACGGGACGGACGTGTTGAGCATCGATCGTCCTCTGAAAGCGGGCCAGAAGTTTTTCGGCGGTCATGACGCCGTGCTCACCAATCAAGCCGACGCGTTGTTGACCGTCCAAACCGCCGATTGTGTTCCCGTGTTGCTGATGGATTCCTCACGCGGAGTGATTGGGGCCGTGCATGCAGGCTGGCGCGGGGTGGTGCATGGCATTGTGGTGAAGAGCGTGCGGACCATGGTGGAACGGTTCGGTGCCGGCCTCCCCTCGCTTCACGTGGCGATCGGGCCGTCGGCCGGACCATGTTGTTATGAAGTCGATACGCCGGTCATGAACCAGTTGGCGTCGGATGTGCCCGACGACTCGACCATCCTCAAACGAACCGGTCCCAGGACCGGCCGGTTGGATTTGAAACAGCTCATTCGGTGGCAAGCCGTGTCTCTCGGTCTCGCCGAGGACCATATCCATACCGTGGACCTCTGCACCATCTGTCGCCCGGATTTGTTTTTCTCCTATCGCCGGGAGGGAAAAGTGCATGGGAACATGGTCAGCGGGATTATGTTGAAGTAACCGCGAATGCTGCTTGCAAGGACGTCCCGTTGAATGATCTGTCGACGAACATCCGGACGACACGTGATCGAATCCGTCGCGCTGCGGAACGCGTGGGGCGGGACCCGCGTAGTGTCCGATTGGTCGCGGCGACCAAATACGTCGAGGCGCCCCGGGTCCTCGAAGCCGTCAGGGCAGGTCTGACCATCTGTGGAGAAAACCGGTGGCAGGAAGCACAAGCCAAGATACAGGCGGTGGATCAACGTGTGGGCGTGGAATGGCACTTTATCGGCCGGCTCCAGCGACGAAAGCTCAAATGGTTGGTGGGACGATTCGGCCTCATTCATTCCGTTGAATCCGTGGAACAGGCCGAAGAGATTCAACGCCGGGCCCGGGAACAACACACGTCCCAAGCCATCCTGCTCGAAGTGAACGTCGGAGGAGAAGAATCCAAAGGCGGGTTTTCCCCCGACGCGTTGCCGGCGGCCGTCTCGGAAATCGATTCCTTCCCGGCGGTGTCCGTGCAAGGGCTCATGACGCTTCCCCCGTGGAATCCGGACCCTGAAATGATGCGACCGTATTTTCAACGTCTCAAACACCTGGCTGACCGGATCAACAGGATGCCGCTGCAGGGCGTCCACATGCACGAACTCTCCATGGGCATGTCCAATGATTTTGAAATCGCGGTGGAGGAAGGCGCGACGTTGGTTCGCGTCGGCACCGCGCTGTTTGGAGCGCGAGAACGGCCTGCGATATGATCCGTCGAAAAAGGGTCTTCCAACGCTTAGATTTTCTCCCTCTTCCCACGCGGGAGAGGGCTGGGGTGAGGGGGAACTTGTCAACGGGACGGCACAGGGGCCGTCCCCTACTGAACGCGTACGGGTGGCACGTCGGGAATTACGGAACGGGACACAGACGATGACGTACGTCGTGAGGAGAAGAGACCATGTTTGTCGCAGGTAATATTTTGCAGGGTCTGGCCTATGTCCTGGATACGGTCCTGTTCTTGTATATGTGGCTGATTATTATCCGGGCCCTGATTTCGTGGGTGAATCCTGATCCGTGGAATCCGATCGTTCAGTTTCTCGCAAAGGCGACCGACCCCGTCCTGTTCGTCATCCGACGCAGGGTGGGCGTGCTCGGAGGCATCGACGTCTCGCCCATCCTGGCGATTTTGCTGATCATGTTTTTGCAATATGCCGTGGTGCAAACCATTCGGGACATTGGGCTCCGGTTGCATTGACGACCGGGGACGATCATCATGGCCCCTCATGACGGCGCTCGTCGCATCACGCTTCCATGGGGCTCTGCTTCAGGAAGACCACGGCTAGATTCCCGTTGACTCGTGCTCTCATGAGTTCCATCCTCCACGCCTTTCAACAGGCCGTCCACGAAAAAGTCTTCCCGGGTGCGGTGGCCCTGGTGCGATCTCGCGGAACCGTCGTCTTTCATGAAGCCGTTGGAACTCGCGGGGCTCCACCCGACGACCAACCCGTCTGCCGGGAGTCGATCTATGATTTGGCGTCCTTAACCAAACCCTTGGCCACGACCACGGCGACGTTGTGTTTGGTCCAGGACGGTCGCCTGCACTTGGACCAGTCCGTGTCCCAATGGGTGGAAGAACTGGAGGGGAGCCCGTTTGCCGGCGTCGCGCTTCGGCAACTGCTCTCGCATAGTGCGGGGCTGCCGGCTTGGCGGCCTTATTATGAACGGTTGGCGCCATCGGGGTTCCCGCCCCACAATGACGAAGAACGACGGCAACGCGTGCACGCGTTGCTGAGAGCCATCGCGTGCGAACCGGTCGACTATCAGCCGGGCAGTCAAAGTCTGTACAGCGACGTGGGCTTTATGCTGCTGGGCGTGATTGTCGAACGGTGCGCGGGGATGCCCCTGGCTGCCTATTGCCGGCGAAGAATCTATGAGCCCTTGGACGTTTCGTCCTTGGCGTTTATCAGTCGTGACGAAGCGGAAACGGCGTTGAAGGATCCGGCGGAAATCGTCCCCACGGAATGGGATCGTTGGAGAAATCGTTTATTGCGCGGAGAAGTGCATGATGAAAACGCCTACGCGTTGGGAGGCAGTGCCGGGCACGCCGGGCTGTTCGGCACGGCTCACGCCGTCGGCCAGCTTTCAGCCGCGTGGCTTCAGGCGGTCCAAGGCCGTGACGGATTGTTGAATGCCGCTCTTGCGAAACGGTTCACTCATCGTCAATCCGATACCTCTTCCTGGGGGTTGGGATGGGATACCCCGTCTGTCCCCTCGTCGTCAGGCACGCGGTTTTCTTCACGGGCGTTCGGGCACGTGGGGTTTACGGGTACGTCTCTCTGGATCGATCCGTCCTGTGAGCTTGAGGTGGTGATTATGTCCAATCGGGTGCATCCTACCCGGGCGAATACGGCCATTCAGACGTTCCGTCCGCGGATTCACGATGCGATCCATCAGGAATGGGGTGGGCGGTGACGGGTCGGAGAACGGTGGCGCCACACGTTCGAGACGGAAACGGGTCAGTCGGGATAATCAACCCACGTTTCTTTTTCGGCGAGATATTTTTGCCCCTTGAAATTCAACCGTGTCCGCATGTGCGTAAAACCCAAGTGACGAAGTTTATCCACGATTTCCTTGATGGCTCCACCCATGGTCTGGTGAACCTCGCTTTCCGTCACTAACGCTTCATACATCATACTGGCCGTATAGCCACGGTTCACGTGCTTGACCGGCACAACGCGGTTGAAATAGCGATCGCTGGGATCGGTGCCCTCCAACTGGTGCTTCTCGATCACGGCGTTGCGTAACCGAAATGACAACGGCAAGGTACTCATGCAGATTGGTCCTTCCTTTTCGTGTTATTGTCTGATGATTATAAGGGGGAGAGTTTCAACCTTCAACCGTGCTGTTCGGTCGGGTTTGTGCTCAAGGCCGTTGGCCCGAGAAAAATGTTGCTCTCCGGTTGACTTACGCGCTTCCCGTCCTTAGTCTTGTTTTCTTAAGGAGGATATTCGTGATTCCCAAACAAGGACCAAGTACGGACGTGATGGATGCACGTTTCTCCATTGGGGGCGTGGTCCCGCTGAACATCCCCAACAGCCTCACGATTCTCCGGATCTTGTTGATCCCGCTCATTGTCGAGTTGTTGGTCTATGAGCACGTGGAGTATGCCCTGGTGACGTTGATCATTGCGGCACTGACCGATGCGCTGGACGGCACGATCGCTCGTATCGCGAATCAGAAAACGCAATTTGGGGCCTACCTGGATCCGTTGGCGGATAAGCTGTTGCTCATGACGACGTTTGTGACGTTTTCCTGGTTGGAGATGGTGCCGGTGTGGAGTGTCATCCTGGTTGTCAGTCGCGACGCGATTCTACTCACCGGCACGCTGTTGGCCCATCTCACCGAGACGGTTATCGATGCCTCGCCTACGTTGTTGGGCAAGGCCACGACGCTGTTTCAGGCGATTTATATTATCTTGGTGCTCGCCTTGACCGCCCAAGGGCTGGACCCGGTTTTCCTGTTCCCCCTGTTGTTGACGATGAGTCTGCTGACGGTCCTGTCCGGCCTGCATTATATTCTCCGCGGAGTGAACCGGTTGAACAACGCCGAGGATTCATAAGGAGCTCCACGTTTCGTGGTGGGGTTTTATGCTGCACACCCGGCTGGGTCAATTACTGCTTGATGCCGGCGGTGTAACTTCTGCTCAATTGCATGAGGCGCTGGCTCGACAGCAGGAAACCCGCCAACCGCTCGGCCAAATCCTCCTTGAACGGCAGGTCATTTCCGAAGAAACGTTACTGAAGTTTCTGGGCCAGCAGTATGGATTGGCCACGGCGTCTCCCTTCCCTGCCGACGTGGCCCCGGAACTGGCGAACTGCGTTCCTCAGACCTGGGCCCGGCAACACGTGGCCGTGCCGTTGAGCAAAGTCGGCCGGCGGTTGACGGTCGCCTTGGCGGATCCGGCCAATCTCCACGTGTTGGATGAGGTTCGGTTTCGTACCGGGTTGCAAGTGATTCCGGTGATCGCCCTGGAGTCTGATATTCGCCGATGCATTCAGTCGTTATACCAGCGGCAGGATCGAGGTCGACACGGCGGCTCATCTCCTGCGAGCACGCATGACGCGAATGCCGGTGCCCACGGGTCCTCCTCTTCCGACGATTCGTTGCGCAATGTCCACGGAGTCGATTCGATCTTGCAGTCTGAAGAGATGATGTCGTTGTTGGACACGGCGTCGTCGAGCCTGCGGTACGCACAGCCGGAAGCAGGAGCCGAGGCGTTGGTTGAAGAGGCGTCTCCCGTCGCCCGGTTGGTCCAGACGATTCTCGAGCGCGCCGCCGGCACGGGTGTGAGCGACGTGCATTTGGAACCCCATGAGAGTGCGGTGCGCGTGCGGTTTCGGCTGGATGGCGTGTTGCATACGGCGATGACCTATTCCCTGGGGTTGCGGAATGCCGTGATCTCTCGACTCAAGATCCTTTCACATTTGGATATTGCCGAACGCCGCCTTCCGCAGGATGGGCGCATGGCGTTGGAGTTGGGATCAAAGCGGACCGTCGATATTCGTCTTTCGATTTTGCCTTCCCTTCATGGGGAAAAAGCCGTGCTTCGCTTGCTGAACCGGGCGGGGCAACTGGTCGACCTGTCGGCCTTGGGATTGGATGCGCTCGACACCGAGACCTTGCTCACGGCGTTGGAACGTCCGCATGGGATGATCCTGGTGACCGGTCCGACGGGGAGTGGAAAGACCACGACGCTGTATTCCGCGCTGCAAGTGTTGAATACGCCTGACGTGAATATCGTCACGGTCGAAGATCCGGTGGAGTACCATTTTACCGGCATCACGCAAGTCCAGATCAAGGAAGAGATCGGTCTTGGCTTTGCCCGGATCTTACGGGCCTTTCTGCGGCAGGATCCGGATATTATGATGGTGGGGGAAATCCGGGATTTGGAAACCGCGCACATTGCGATCCGGGCTGCCCTGACCGGGCATCGGGTCCTGTCCACCTTGCACACGCATGATGCGGTTCGGGCGGTGACGCGGTTGTTCGATATGGGCGTCGATCCCTTTATGGTGGCGTCGTCGGTCAGCGTCATCGTGGCGCAACGGCTCGTGCGTCGCATCTGCCCCGATTGTCGACGGCCGTCTGACCGTTTTTCGATGGAACGGCTTCGCGAGTTGGGCTTCACCGACGCGGAGACGTTGACCGTAGCCCCGGTGCAGGGGCAAGGCTGTGCCGCGTGTCATGGGACGGGCTATAAAGGGCGCATCGGCCTGTTTGAGGTTTTGCCGGTCTCCGAGAGTTTTCGATCCCGTATCCTTGAACGGCAAACGGCCGATCAACTCAAGCAGCAAGCCTTAGCCGATGGCTTGAAAACCATTCGACGAAGCGGATTGGACAAAATCAAGCAGGGGCTCACCACCGTTGAAGAGGTCGTGAGTGTGTCCACTGAGGATTGACCCCGTTTGCGGGAGGAGAACCCCCGTTCCTTGAGCAGCGCCTGATCATGCCGAAGTTCGTCTATCGCGTCAAAACCCGGCAGGGAGTCGTCCGGCGGGGAGAAATGGAGGCCGTCGACCAAAGCGCCGCACTGCGGGCTCTTCGCCAACAAGACCTGTTCGTGACCCGCATCAGGGAAAAACCCACCTCCCTTATCCCAGGGTGGTCCTTCCCGGGAACGGCCCGCGTCTCCCCAAAAGACTTGACGGTGTTTACCTATCAACTCGAAGCCTTGATCAAAGCCGGAGTGCCCCTTTCGCAGAGTCTCGATGTACTGGCGACGCAAGCGGCGTCTTCGGCCTTTCAAGCGGTGATCCGTGCCGTGAAGCAGAGCGTGGAGTCGGGATCGTCCCTGGCCGGTGCGCTTCAGGGACACCCCACGGTGTTCACGCCCTGGTACGTCAGTATGGTCGAAGCCGGAGAGGAAGGCGGAATTCTGGATGAGACGTTCGGCCGGCTGGCCGAGCATTTGGACAAAGTGGTACGGCTCAGGCAACAGGTGAAACTGGCGTTGGCCTATCCCCTGCTTGTGGTGACCGTGGCCACGCTCGTGCTCTGGGTGTTGCTCATATGGGTGATCCCCATGTTCGCGACCATGTTCGATGATTGGGGTGACGCGCTGCCTTGGCCGACGGCCGTGGTATTGGCGGTGAGTCGCCGGCTCCAGGATCATTGGGTGTCGGTGCTCCTGGGAGTCGCCGGTCTGGGCATGGGGGGACGCCTGTGGGCGAAAACCCGGTCCGGGCAACGGATGATCGAGGATTTCATGCTTCGCGTGCCGTTGGTGGGGAAGCTGTGGCGGAACGTGGCCGTTGTGCACGTCGCGCGTACGGTGAGTGTGCTGCTGGGGAGCGGCGTACCGATTTTACGCAGCCTGGAAATCGCCCAAAAAGTGTCCGGGTTGCGGCGCATGGAACGGGCGTTGGAGGAAGCGAGATCAAGTATTCGCGAGGGCCATACCCTGGCCGACCCGCTGGAGCGGTCCGGGATGTTTCCCCGCCTGGTCTCCAATATGGTCGGGGTCGGCGAGACCACGGGAAGTCTCGATACGGCCTTGGGAAAAATCGCGGACCTCTACGAGCGTGAAGTGGACCGCGACGTCGCCGCGTTCACCGCCGTCCTGGAGCCGCTGATCATCGTCGTGTTGGGCATCGGCATCGGGTTTATTGTCGTGGCCATGTATCTTCCGATTTTCTCGATGCCCTCCGTGTTTGACTGATCGCTCGATGAGGAGGGCCCTGCCGCGTTGTTGCGAACGAGTCGGGCGGGTTGGTAAGAGTGCTTCATGGGTAACGTGGATCGATCCTTGCTGTTGCATCCGCCGGCCAAGGTCAACCTCATTCTCAAGATTTTCGATCGACTGCCCAATGGGTATCATGCGCTGTGGTCGTTCATGCAAACGATCGGGGTGGCTGATGAATTGACGGTTCGGGTCACG
Organism: Nitrospirales bacterium; assembly: GCA_020027535.1. GTDB lineage: Bacteria > Nitrospirota > Nitrospiria > Nitrospirales > UBA8639 > Bin75. The sequence goes on along the minus strand of JAHRAK010000101.1, from coordinate 11,508 downwards.
GACGCGTTTGAAGGGATTCGCCTCGACTGTTCGGAGAAAGCCCTTTTGGCGCCGACCGGCAACCTGGCGTATCGAGCCGCCGATTTGGTGTTACGGCGGGCGGGTGTCTCCATGGGGGTCGAGTTGACCTTGGTCAAGGGCATTCCGGTTGAGGCGGGTCTTGGTGGTGGGAGCAGTGACGCCGCGGCGACGATGATGGGCCTCAATCGTCTGTTAGGTCTCGGCTGGACCAACGGCGAGATGGCAACCTTGGGACAAACCCTGGGAAGCGACGTGCCCTTTTTCATGGAAGCGCCGACCGCCGTTATTCATGGATGGGGCCAACGGGTTATTCCGAAAACCCTTGAAGGCGTCCGGTGGATCGTGCTGGTGAATCCGGGGTTTCCGATCAACACGGGCCAGGCGTTCAGGCGCCTGGATGAGATGAGGCGGACGGTTCCGCCCCTGTCCGAAGCGCTGAAAGCGTTTGCGCGCGCGCCATCCGTTTCCTGGAGCCCGATCCTGGCCCGGATGGAAAATGATTTCGAGACGGCCCTCTTCGGCGACTATCCCGTATTGGCCGACATCAAGAACACGTTATTGACAATGGGAGCCGAGGGAGCGCTCTTGTCCGGCAGCGGATCAACCCTGTTCGGTGTGTTTCGAGAACAGGCCGAGGCCGTCCGTGCCAAAGAGGTATTCGCCGGGACCCCGAAGTATCAAGTTGCCGTCGGGCCTTCTCTTCACCGTGGCGTGTTGGAGTCACCCTAGGCGGCGGTCCGTCGTCTCCGGACGTGGCCGGCAAGACGGGTTCCGGAGTTGTTGACAACCATACGTGGATGGCCTAAATAGTGATTGAGGGTTTTCTCCTGTCTGTTCCTAAATAGATCCCCGCTAAAAACTGCGGGGACAAGCTTTGCACAGTGGAATAGTGTTCATGGTCGATCATCTGAAGTTATTTGCCGGAAACTCCAATCCTGTCCTTGTCAACGAGATTAGTGCCTATTTAGGCATACCGTTGTCTCGGGCGGTGGTCTCGACCTTCAGCGACGGCGAAATCCGCGTCAAAGTCGAAGAAAACGTACGGGGAGGGGACTTGTTTGTCGTTCAGTCCTGTTGCCACCCGGTCAACACCTCCATCATGGAACTGTTGATTATGTTGGATGCGCTGAAACGCTCGTCCGCCTATCGGATCACGGCCGTGATTCCGTATTTCGGCTATGCACGCCAGGATCGAAAAGACCAACCGCGGGTCCCGATCAGCGCCAAGCTGATGGCTGATTTGATTACCACGGCCGGGGCGCATCGGGTGCTGACCATGGATTTGCACGCCGGCCCTATTCAGGGATTTTTTGATATCCCGGTCGATCATCTCTATGCCAGACCGGTGTTGTTGGATTACGTCAAGAAAAGTCAATTGAAAGACGTGGTCGTGGTCTCGCCCGATGCCGGCGGTGTCGAACGCGCACGGGCGTTTGCCAAACGATTGGAAGCGAATCTGGCTATCGTCGATAAACGTCGGGAGGGTCCCAATCAAGCCCAAGTGATGAATATTATCGGAGACGTGAACGGTCGCCACGTCTTATTGCTGGATGACATGATTGATACGGCCGGTACGATTGTGGAAACCGCCAAAGCCTGCGTTGAGAATGGGGCCTCCATGGTCTGGGCCGTGTGTACCCATCCCGTGCTTTCCGGTCCCGCGATCGAACGGATTGAACAATCCTCGCTGGCGCAAGTGGTGGCCACGAATTCGATCGCCCTTCAGGGCAAAGACCAGTTATGTTCAAAAATTCGAATCCTGTCGGTGGCCCCTCTCCTCGGAGAAGCCATTAAGCGAATCCACGAGGAGCAATCAGTCACCTCATTATTTGACTGATCCCTTTTTATTTGGTGAGAAGACCTGTAGAATAGCAGCCTGAAGTTGTTGAGGAGCTGGCCGTCCCTTATTGGCGGTGAGAGGAACGTCGGCGCTGAATAGTGGGCGGAGCAAATGAGGGAGCATTATGCAGTTTGTTGCTGAAGCAAAAATCAGAACGCAATCAGGAAAAGGGGTGGCCCGTGAAATCCGGCGGAGAGGGCAGATCCCCGCTGTGCTGTATGGCCAAGGGAATGCCCTGTCGATCCAACTCGACCCCAAGGCGATTAAGACCATCTTGGTGGCCCAAGCCGGGAGTACGGGTCTCATCTCTCTGACGATTGAAGGAGACGAGCACGCGCGACAACGGACCGCCGTGATTCAAGACGTGCAACAGGATCCTATCGAGGGATCGATCTTGCACGTCGATTTATTGGAAGTGTCAATGGATAAGCTGGTTCGCGTGACAGTGCCGGTCCATATCACAGGGGCCGTGCCTATTGGTGTCAAGCGTGATCAAGGGGTGGTGCATCAACCGATGAGAGAATTGCATATCGAATGCCTGCCCAATGTCATCCCTGCCCAAATCGACGTGGATGCGTCGGCATTGGCAATCAATCAAGGCATTCATGTCCGGGATCTTCAGGCTGGCGAGGGCATCAAGGTTCTCGACGACCCCGATGGGATGGTCGTCAACGTGGCCGTGCCGATTTCAGATGAAAAATTGTCCGCGATGCTGACGTCAGAAGCTGCGCAGGTTGCTGCATCTCCGGAAACGGCGCGCCCTGCTGAAGAATCCACGGCGCCTACTCCTGCCAACCCCAGTGAACCCCAAAAATAACTCTTGCGTGTTATTGTCGGACTCGGGAATCCGGGCTTTGAGTATGCGGCGACTCGTCATAACGTCGGACAGCGGGTCGTCGCTCAAGCGGCGTCCGAGTGGTCTATTTCGTTACACCCCAACGGTTTCACGCAACAGGGAACCGGTCGAGTCCACGGTCACCCCGTTGCCCTCGCGCTTCCGTTGACGTTCATGAACGTGTCCGGTGCGGCCGTGGAGGAATGCATGACGGCGCATGACGTACAAGCGCGGGACGTGATCGTGGTCCATGATGATTTGGACCTGCCCATCGGGTGCCTTCGCATCAGGCCCGGAGGAGGAACGGGGGGGCATAAGGGCTTGCGGTCCATCGTGATGGCTCTGGGCACCGAAACCTTCGCTCGTCTGAAAATAGGGATAGGCCGTCCTGCACCGGATGTGGACCCCGCCGATTTTGTGTTGGCCCCGTTTGCGCCGGCGGAGTTGGAAAACCTTCAACCCGTGATGACCCGGGCGGTTGAAGGGCTGGTCTGTTTTGTGCTGCATGGCGTGCAAGAAGCGATGAATCGCTGTAATCGCCGCATGCCGGCGTAAGCCACGAGAGGGCAAAAGGGAACGCCGGAGACGTGGTTTGACAGTACATTTTACCCTGTGGTACCGTCGCTTCCCTTGTAACGAAGCTGGTGAACGGGGACGAGTCGGGATCTTTCGGAAAGAGGATAGGGTGCGATATGGCATGTTATGAATCAATTTTTATTCTTCGGTCATCGTTGGCTGATGAAGAAGCCGAGGCGGTGATCGAAAAGATGAAAAACGTGGTAACGAAACACGGGGCGACGACTGTCAAAGCCGATAATTGGGGGAAAAAGAAGCTCGCCTATGAAATTAAACATGACCGGCGCGGCACCTATATCCTGCTTCAGTTTGAATCGGCGCAAGAGAACGTGGTGCGTGAACTTGAACGGCTCTACCGCTTGGAAGACTCGGTCATTAAATTTTTGACCGTGCGAGTGGACGAAAAAGAGTTTCAAGGGGCTGTGGCTGAAAAGGGAAAATCCGAAGGTGGTGGGGTTCAATAAAGTCATTCTCATCGGGAACCTGACGCGAAACCCTGAACTTCGGTACACCCCCAGCGGCACTCCCGTCGCCAATTTCGGGTTGGCGGTGAACCGGCGGTTTCGACAGGGCGATGATCAAAAAGATGAAGTGTGTTACGTGAATATCGTGACCTTTGGCAAGCAAGCCGAGAATTGCGGCCAATACCTGAGTAAAGGTGATGGGGCCATTATCGACGGACGCCTCCACTATCGTCAGTGGGAGACGGAAGAGGGGCAACGCCGAAGCAAACATGAAGTCGTGGCGCAATCGGTCACGTTTCTCCCGAAAAGACAGAGCCATAGCGGTGAGTCCGGCGGGGGAGAAGAAGAATACCAGCACGACCATTCATACGATTCAGAAGAGCACGCATAATTTTCGCACACGAGGAGAAGACACACGTGGAACGAGGGAGGCTTTTTCAGCGACGCCGCGTTTGCCGGTTTTGTCACGAGACCACGCCCTTGGATTATAAGGATTTGAACTTGTTGCGTAATTTTTTAACGGAACGAGGACGTATTATTCCGAGACGGATATCGGGAAACTGTATGCGGCACCAACGGAAGCTCACGATTGCGATCAAACGTGCCCGCAGCATTGCCCTGTTAGCCTTTGCCGAAGAGCGATAGGGGCGGGGCTCCGTCACGGTACGGTTCCAGGCCGTATCCCCGGGTCAAGGGGAGTCGATGAAACGTGGCTTTGCTAAGCTTCAACGTGAAAGACATTCCTCCGGAAGGCACGCGTATCGCCTGCGTCGTCGGGAGGGAGGAATTGCAGTTAGAAGAGAACGATCCCGGCATACAAGACGTGCTCGCCTTGACGGCGACTCTTCATGCCGAAGAGGCAAACGTCCGGGTGGAAGGCGAACTGAACGGCCTGCTGCTCCATGAATGTGTCCGGTGTTTGGAAGAGTTTGCAACGCCCGCGGCCCTTTCGTTTCGGGCATTGTACAAAGACCCGAGTCAGCGGCGATCGAATAGACAAGAGCCGGACGCCGTTCCCGGGGATTCGGATTCTGAAGAGACGGACTGCCATCTCGTGGTTGAACAGCGGATTGCCTTACAAGAGATGCTTCGTGAACGACTCATTTTATCCATCCCGATGCAACCCCTCTGTTCAGAGGGGTGTCAAGGATTATGTCAGGTGTGCGGGCAAAATCTGAACGTGCAGAGGTGCGGGTGCCAGGGGGTCAAAGCGGAGTCTCCTTTTGCGAGCTTGCAAAAAGCCTTCAAACTTTCACAAAAACCGTTGACGTAAGTCACGTGTATGGCATACGAGCGCAGGTCGCTTCCGTGACGTGAGGAGAAAACAATGGCAAACCCCAAACATCGACATTCCAAGGCCAGGCGGGATAAACGGCGCACGCACAAAAAGCTCGACCTTCCGAGTTTTTCCATTTGTCCCCAATGTCACGAACGAATGTTGCCTCATCGGACCTGCCTGTCGTGCGGTTACTACAAACGTGTCGCGATCATCGCGATTCAAGAAAGCTAAGGAACCGCTGATCGAGGATCAGTGATTCCCTGAGTCTCTACCCTCCCCATTGGAGGCCCGCACACGATCCATGAAAATTGCTCTTGATGCCATGGGCGGGGACCACGGCGTAACACCCGTCGTCGAAGGTGCGCTACAAGCCCTCAAAGAGTTTGACGTCGAAGTAATCCTCGTGGGCCACGAAGACCAACTCCGGGCAGAGTTGGATCGCGTACAGTGCACGGATCACCGTTTGACGGTCCACCATGCCTCCCAAACGGTTGACATGCATGAATCCCCCGCGCAAGTTGCTAGGAAAAAACGTGACTCGTCGATTTGGGTGGCGACCGATTTGGTCAAGACCGGGGAGGCCCAGGCGGTGGTGAGCGCCGGCAACACGGGTGCCGCCATGGTGTCGGCCTTTTTTCTTCTTGGAACCATAAAGGGAGTTGAGCGACCGGCCATTGCGGCAACTTTGCCGACCATACGGGGGACGGCCATCATGCTGGACGTCGGGGCCACGGTCGATTGTTCCGCCCAACAGTTGCATCAGTTCGCCATTATGGGCCATGAGTATGCCAAACACCTCATGGACATCGCGCATCCTCGAGTGGGGCTCCTCAGTATCGGAGAGGAAGCGACCAAAGGCAATGAAGTGACGAAAGAAGCCTTCCGTCTGCTCAAGGAAAGTTCCTTAAACTTTGTCGGGAACCTCGAAGGCCGGGACGTCTACAGCGGGACGGCCGACGTGATCGTGTGTGATGGGTTTCTGGGCAACGTGTCGTTGAAAATCTCCGAAGGGTTGGCTGAGGCCATGAAAAAGATACTCATGAATGAAGTGATGAATTCGACCCTGGGGCGTTTGTCGTTGGTTTTTGTGACCGGTCCGCTCATGCGATTGAAAAGACGAACGGATTACGCCGAATTTGGTGGAGCGCCGCTCTTGGGAGTGAATGGCGTCTGTATGATTTGTCATGGCCGATCTTCGGCCAAGGCCATTAAAAACGCCATCAGGCGGGCGGACGCATTAGCCCAAGGCCGGCTGAACGATCTGATCCAGCGTGATATTGCTGAAAGTCTGACCCCACCGATGACTCCCAGCCCTCAAATGGCCTGTGAATGAGAAGTCGGATACTCGGGACGGGGTCCTATACTCCCAAACAGGTTCTGACCAATGCCGACCTCGAAAACATGGTGGAGACGTCGGATTCCTGGATCGTGGAACGGACCGGCATTCGTGAACGTCGCCTGGCTGCCCCCGGCGAAGCCTGTTCGGACCTCGGTGTGCTGGCGGCGCAGCAGGCGTTGGCGGACGCCGACGTTCAGGCTGCCCAACTCGATCTGATTTTGGTGGCCACCTGCACCGGGGATTCTCCTCTCCCTTCTACTGCCTCCTTGATTCAACATCGGCTTGGTGCCGTGAAGGCCGCTGCCTGCGATATTTCGGCGGCGTGCTGTGGGTTTGTGTATGGCCTGTCGGTGGCGGACGCCTTTGTTCGGACGGGGTATCGCTACGTCCTGGTCATCGGGTCGGAAGTCATGTCTTCCGTCACGGATTGGACGGACCGTAATACCTGTGTCCTCTTTGGAGATGGAGCGGGTGCCGTGGTGCTGGGCCCTACGGAAGAAGACCGGGGAATTCTCTCCCTCCATTTACACGCGGACGGGCGGTTCTCCGATTTGATTTGCGTGCCGGGCGGTGGGTCGAGTCTCCCTCCGTCGGAAAGCGTGGTGGACCGACGCCTGCATTGTGTCAAAATGCGCGGCAATGAAACCTTCAAGATTGCCGTCAAAACTATGGAAAAGGCCATACGAGAGGCCGTCGAGACGCATGGGTTCGGCATCGACGACATTAATTGCCTGGTGCCCCACCAGGCCAACATCCGAATTTTACGGGCAGTGGGGCAACGCGTCGGGTTGCCACTCGACCGGATCGTGATCAACGTCGACCGGTATGGCAATACCTCTGCGGCGTCAATTCCGTTGGCATTGGATGAAGCCGTCAAAAACGGCACGATCCGAGAAGGGAATATGGTTGTCATGGCGGCGTTTGGGGCCGGTCTCACTTGGGCCTCCGGAGTGATGCGGTGGTAGAAAGGATGAAACATGGCTACGGATGAGAGACCAGGAGAATGGGCGTTAATCTTAGGCGCGTCGAGCGGATTCGGCAGAGCCGTCGCCTTGGAGTTGGCGGCCCTTGGCATGAATATCGTTGGGGTGCATTTGGATCGAAAATCCACACTCCCCAACGTGGAACGTCTTGTGGAAGACATTCAAGCCCGTGGCCGGGAAGCCCTCTTTTTTAACGTCAATGCGGCGGATGCGGAGAAGCGCCGGGAAGTCGTGGACGCGCTTCAAGCGAAATTTCAAGCGCACGGTGCCACGGCGACGATTCGAGTTCTGCTTCATTCCCTGGCCTTTGGGACGCTGAAACGGTTTGTCACCGACACGCGTGCCGATGCCGTGAGTAAGGCGCAGGTCGATATGACCCTGGACGTCATGGCGAACAGTTTGGTGTATTGGGTGCAAGAGTTACTCGCACGGGGACTCATGGGCAACGGCGGAAGAATTTTTGCGATGACCAGTGCGGGAGGCGCGCGGGTGTGGGCCACCTATGGAGCGGTGTCTGCTGCGAAAGCGGCCCTCGAATCCCACGTTCGTCAACTCACGCTCGAATTGGCTCCCATGGGGATTACGGCGAACGCGATCATGGCCGGCGTCACCGATACCCCGGCCTTACGGAAAATTCCGGGGTCCGATGACATGATCGCCTTAGCCCAGCGGAAGAATCCATCGGGCCGCTTAACGACGCCGCAGGACGTTGCCGACGCCATCGGCTTACTGAGCCATCCGAAGTCGCATTGGTTGACCGGAAACGTGATTTGTGTGGATGGAGGCGAGTTTATCGTTGACTGACCGCCCGGAAGCGATGCATGCCCATGGGCGTTTTATTCGTTGACTTTCTTGACGGTTTCACTCATATCTTAAATTCCTATGTCTGACCCAATCGCATTCCTATTTCCCGGTCAAGGCTCGCAAGCCGTAGGGATGGGGCAAGCGTGGCGTGAGGCGTATCCGCAACTCATGGCCTTGTTTGACGAGGCCAATTCGATACTGGGGTATGACCTTCAGACCTTGTGTTTTGAAGGACCGGCTGAACAACTCAATCGAACGGAATATACCCAACCCGCGTTGCTGGTGACGAGCCTCATCGCGTGGCGGGCTTTGGATGCACGCATTCATCCCTCTGCCGTGGCGGGGCACAGTTTGGGCGAATATTCGGCCATCGTTGCCGCCGGAGGGTTGTCGTTTCCGGATGCCGTGGCCCTGGTGCGCAAACGGGCACGATACATGGAAGAGGCGGTCCCTTCGGGGAGCGGACTGGTTGTCGCGATACTCGGGTTGACGGGTGAGGTGGTCACGGACATTTGTCGAGAGGCGCAATCCGTGGGTGTGGTGGAGGCAGCCAATTTCAACTCCCCGGGCCAAGTGGTGATCGCAGGGAAAAAAGCCGCGGTGGAACGGGCCATTGAGTTAGCCAAAGTCCAGGGGTGTCGACGAGCCCTTCCCTTACCCGTCAGCGTGCCGGTTCATTCGTCTTTGATGCAACCGGCCGCGGACCGGTTTGCTCCTCACGTGCACGTGGCACCGCTTTCCGATTTGACCGTGCCACTCTTTAATAACGTCGAGGCGCGCCCGTTGGTCCGTGCCGAGGAGATTCGCCGTTCTTTGATTCGCCAGTTACCCTCCTCCGTGTTATGGGAGCAAACCATTCGCGCGATGTGGCAGGACGGCATTCGGACGTTTATCGAGATCGGGCCGGGAATGGTGTTGACCCGAGTCGCCAAACGCATTGTGCCGGAGGCGGCCTTACACCATATTCAAGACCCGGAGTCTCTGGAAAAAACCTTGACGAAAATACGTCATTGAAGGTAAGACGCAGTTCCCAAAATGACAAAAAATCAGGGGAGCGTTTTGGAAGGGAAGAAAGCCATTGTGACGGGGGCGGCGCAAGGCATCGGGCAGGCTATTGCGGAATGCTTTGCGAAAGCCGGGGCTGACGTGGCCGTGGTGGATCGGGAAGCCGCCCGATGTGCCGACACGCTGCAATTGGTGGAACGCCAGCAGAGTCGAGGGCTGGCGTTGTCAGCCGACGTGGCGCAATGGGAAGACGTCAAGAGGATGGTCGATCACGTGGTGAAGGAGTGGGGGCGCGTGGACGTGTTGGTCAATAATGCGGGCATTACCCGCGACGGGTTGATTGTTCGCATGAAAGAAGAGGATTGGAACGCGGTCCTCCAAGTCAATCTCACCGGGACGTTTTATTGCACCAAGGCGATGTTGGGTCCCATGGCCAAACAGCGGTATGGCCGGATTATCAACATGGCCTCGGTCGTCGGGGCGATCGGAAACGCGGGACAGGCAAACTACGCCGCGTCGAAAGCGGGGGTTATCGGGTTCACCAAATCAGTTGCTCGCGAATATGCGAGTCGGAACATCACGGTCAACGCGGTGGCTCCGGGTTTTATCGACACGGCGATGACCCGTGCCTTGAACCAGGAGGTCAAGGACACGTTGTTGCAACAGATTCCTCTTGGTCGATTAGGCCAACCCGGCGAGGTGGCGGAAGCCGTCCGTTTTTTGGCATCGGACGCGGCGGGGTATATCACCGGCCAGGTTTTCCACGTCAATGGCGGGATGCACATGGCGTAACATGATGAATGATTTATTCCAAAGGTATTGCTTAACAGGAGGCGAGAATGTCGATGGTCGCTGAAGAACGTATTAAAAAGATCATTGCAGAACAATTAGGGGTGGAAGAAGAGGACGTCGTGCCCGACGCGTCTTTTGTCGAGGATTTAGGGGCCGACTCCTTGGATACTGTGGAACTGGTGATGGCGCTTGAGGAAGAATTTGACGTGGAAATCCCCGATGAAGACGCGGAAAAAATTCAAAAAGTTTCTCAAGTCATTGAATATATCAAAGAAAAAACCTGATCCGTTCTGAACGGCCCTCATGACCGAGTACCCCCCCCGTCGGCGCGTGGTGATCACCGGCCTGGGAGTCGTGACTCCCTTGGGAATCGGTGTCGACAACACCTGGCAAGCGTTGCTTGCCGGGAAGTCGGGCATTGGTCCCATCACGCGCTTTGATGCGTCCGGCTATGCCTGCCGAATTGCGGCTGAAGTCAAGGACTTCGACCCGGCCGATCACCTCGAAAAAAAAGAAATCAAAAAGATGGACGTGTTCATCCAATATGCCATGGCGGCGAGCCAGGAGGCGGTGGATGACGCGGGATTGCAAGTCACACCAGAAACGGCTGAACGAGTCGGGGTCTATATCGGGGCGGGCATGGGCGGTCTTCCGGCCATTGAGCAGTATCACAAGGTGCTCCAGGACAAAGGGCCGGGGCGCGTCAGTCCGTTCTTCATCCCGATGGTCATCGTGAATTTGGCCTCGGGCCAAGTCGCGATCCGGTTTGGAGCCAAGGGCCCGAATTCGTGTGCCGTGACGGCCTGTGCCACGGGGAATCACTGCATCGGCGACGCCTACCGGATTATTCAACGCGGGGAGGCGGACGTGATGTTGGCCGGCGGAACCGAATCCACGATTTGCCCGTTGGCCATTGCCGGATTCGGCGCGGCCAAAGCGTTATCACGTCGGAATGATGATCCGGAACGGGCGAGTCGTCCGTTTGATCGTGACCGGGACGGGTTCGTGATCGGAGAAGGAGCCGGCGTGGTGGTCTTGGAAGCGTTGGACCACGCGCAACGTCGCGGCGTCAGAATATACGGAGAACTTGCCGGCTATGCGATGACCAGTGACGCCTTTCATATCACCGCTCCTCCGGATGATGGCGCCGGGGCCGTGGATTGCATGGAGAAAGCCATTCGCGACGCCGGCGTCCCGAAAGCGACAATCGGGTATATTAACGCGCATGCCACCTCCACCTTTGCGGATCGAGTTGAAACGCACGCCATCAAGACCGTGTTTGGGACCCATGCCGCCCGGCTTCCGGTGAGTTCCACGAAATCCATGACCGGCCATCTGTTGGGAGCGGCCGGTGGAGTTGAGGCGGTGGTGACCACCCTGGCGCTGTATCATGGCGTGTTGCCGCCGACGATAAATCTGGAGAATTCCGATCCCGACTGTGACCTTGATTATATTCCAGGGGAAGCCCGTCAGGTTCCCATCGAGGCCGCGCTTTCAAATGCCTTTGGATTTGGCGGCGTGAATGCCTGTCTGGTCATCAAGTCTTCACAAAAGAGCCGGGAAGTTTAGG
>JAHRAK010000093.1 GCA_020027535.1 Nitrospirales bacterium | reverse complement strand
GTCCCAGTCCCACGCGCTTCCGTTGCTTCTCATACATCAACTCGATATGAAACTTCATCCAACCCATTACGCCGATATGACATTTCCCCTTCAACGCTAAAAGATTCTGTAGCCTGCCATCCAATTGCGCCAGCTACCACGAACCCTATTTCTGTTTCGGTTTTCAGATTTCCGTCAATAGATGAAAGATAAGTTTCTGCACTTGGGCCTGTTCCAATTCCTCCATTCAATCGAGCGTACCAATTTTCGGCCTGAGCAATCCCGGCCCCCATCAACACAGAACAGAGAACACTTGCAACCCTCAAAAAAGAGTAATACATAGAACCTCCTTGGAGTAAGAATAAATGAACGGCCACGACCTAAAGGCCGGGCCAGCCCATATCTGCCAAGTGTGCAGAATATCCTGCGTATTTGCCGTGAATGATGATCGTGCCGTACACTGGACGCGACCCAGCCAACACGATCAGGCTTTTGTATTCCGCAAGTGACCCGACAAGGAGCCACTTAGCAGATATGGACAGGGAGAAGAATAACAGGCAGGAACTACGATGTCAAGTTAAAGGGGTAAGTCCCATAGTTTTCTATTTGGACAATCCAGGAATATGATGGTTGTCCTACCTTGTAACCGGCCCGTTGGGTCCATTCTTTCCCTGATTTTCCCGTAATCGGCACCAAAAGCGTACTCCCTCTCCATGATTGCTCTCTCTTGTCACGGTATCGGTAAGTCCTATGGGCACTTCCAAGTGTTACACGATATTAACCTGACCATCGTGGAGGGTGAATGTTTTGCCCTGTTCGGACCCAACGGCGCCGGCAAAACCACGTTATTGAAAATACTGGCCACGCTTCAACGGCCCAGTACAGGGTACTATGAAATGCTCGGCATGCATGGGCTCAAGGACAAAGACGCCATTCGAACCAACCTCATTTTTTTAGCCCATGGACGCATTTGTACGATGAATTGAATGCCAAGGAGAATTTGGCGTTTGCCCTCGCGCTACGGGGACAACGCCCCACGGACCGCGACATGAAGCGGGCGTTGGACCGCGTGGCCATCGGCGCCTTTGTCGACATGAAAATCCGGCATTATTCCGCCGGCATGAAAAAACGGTTGGCCCTGGCGAAAGCCATGTTGGCGAAGCCCAACATCTTGCTGTTGGACGAGCCCTTTACCGCGCTGGATACGGCCGGGACCGACATCCTGCGAGAGTACGTTCGGGAACGACTCTCGGAAAACGGCACCGTGCTCCTTTCCACGCACGATCAGGACAAAACGCGTCCCATTGTCAGCCGGGCCGGCATCCTGCGGCACGGGGCGTTACAGGAAGTTAGCGTCGAGGCGCTGAAGTCCGATGACCTCTTTTAACGTCATCCGCTGGATCGTGTGGAAGGATTTCGTCACCGAGCTGCGAAGCCGTGAGACGATCTCCTCCATGGTGTTTTTTGCGCTCATCGTCATCCTGATTTTCAGCTTCAGCTTTTCCATGGACCAGCAAGCCGCGCGCGAAGTCATTGCGGGGATCATGTGGGTCGCCTTTGCCTTTACCGGTATTATCGGGTTGGGCAAGTCGTTTTCCACAGAGCTGCAGAATGATTGCCTGGAGGCCCTGCAGATGGTGCCGGAAGCCAAGGGGGCGATCTACCTCGGCAAGGTCGCGGCGAATTTCGCCTTCATGTTCGTGGTGGAAATCCTTTTATTTCCGATGTTTGTCATCCTTTTCAATTTGGAAGTCGTTGAAGAGATTTCGCTCCTTCTGTTAATATTTTTCTTGGCAACCGTGGGACTTTCCGCCATAGGGACGCTGTTTTCGGCCCTGACGGTACAAATTCGGGCACGTGAAGTGATGCTCCCGATTCTCCTCCTTCCCCTGGTGGTCCCCGTCATGATCGCTGCGGTCGAAGCCACAAAAGGAGCTCTCAACGGGGACCCGCTGGCCATGTACGAACAGTGGCTGAAACTCCTGGCCGTGTACGACGTGGTCTTTACGGTCGTGTCGTTTTGGATGTTTGAATTTGTGATGGATTCATAAGCCACGATGACCATTCATCGGGTTATCCGAAAAGTTCAACGATTTCAAGGCTGGTTTGGGGGCGGAGCCGCCCTGTGCCTCGGGGCCGGGCTCTACCTCGGGCTCATCGGATCCCCCCCGGATTACTACCAGGGTGAAGTGGTGCGGATCATGTATATTCACGTGCCCCTCGCCCATACGTCCCTTCTCGGGTATACCGTGTTGGCACTGGGAAGCCTCTGGTACTTGTGGAAACGAGACCCGATCGTGGACAACATGTGCCAGGCCGTGGCCGCCCTCAGCGCCGTCTTTACCGCGCTGGCGCTGGGGACCGGAATGATTTGGGGCAAACCCACGTGGGACACCTGGTGGACGTGGGACGCCCGTCTGACTTCCTTTACGGTGTTATTGTTGATTTTGATCGGCTATATCATGCTGCGAACCTTTGTGGACGATCACGAGAAAGAAGCTCGTTACGGCGCCATCCTGGCCATTATCGGGTTCGTCGATCTGCCGATTATTCATTTTTCAGTGGAATGGTGGCGAACGCTGCACCAACCGCAATCCATTTCCATGCGTGGGGTGAGCATTTCTTCAGGCCTCCTGGCACCCCTGTTGTGTATGAGCATCGGCATGTCCTTGCTGTTCTCGTATATGGTCATGGTTCGTACGCAGTTACTCTATCTCGACCGCTTGCTTCACGCGAAAAAAGGACGGCTCTTGAGCCAGTTTCATTTGTCGAAATCCGATTCATGACGAATTTGTCTATCCGATGGGGCGGATTGCTCGTTGTCACGATCGTGTTAGTCGTGCTCACCTATAACCACTATCAGGACAACATAACCAGTCTTGTCCCCCAGCAGGTCAGGAAGGAGGCACCCACGGGCGAGATCCGGGTCTTGGGCATGGTGCAAGGCAGAACGCTGAAAACTCGTGAAGCCGGAGAAGCCACCTTCACCCTGCTTGGGAAAAGCGCCACTCTGCCCGTTCACTATCAAGGCCCGCCCCCGGATAATCTTCGGGAATTGAAAATCCTGATCCTGATCGGGACGTGGAATGCTTCAACTCAGGTCTTCGAGGCCCGCGATATCGGAATCGTTCCGAATTATGGATTTATTGCCGGCGCCTATCTCCTGGGGCTCTTGCCGCTGGCGCTTTTTCTGTTTGCCATGACTCGGCGAGTCAATTTTTTGTATGAAGAAATCAAAGCCTCCAAACTGTATGAGGAAAAGTGACGAACACAATGGGCACGAAAAAGGTCGGAATGATAGTCAGCATCCTCTTGGTGGGCGGCGCCTTGGCCTACCTCGCTCTGGGGAACTTCGGAGAAAACGTGGTATACTTTTTTACCCCCTCTGAAGTGAAAGCCTTTTCCCCGGACTACTATCAGAAGAAGGTGCGCGTGGGTGGCATGGTCGTCGAAGGGAGCATGAATACGTATCCCGATCGACTGGGGTTGACCTTTCAGTTGACTGATGGCGAAGCCACGATTCCCGTGGCCTTTGAAGGCATCCCGCCGGACCTTTTTAAAGAAGGACAGGGCGCCGTGGTCGAAGGGTATTGGACCGGCCAACATCGATTCGAATCCAACATGATTATGGCCAAACATTCCGAAGACTACATGCCCATTGAATTGAAACGCGCGGGCGTCGAACTGCCTCGCAAGGATTTCATGAAATCGTTGGTGGAATAAATCCAAGACCACCGCGTCCCCTGTACAAGAATCTCATGATCATTGAAATCGGACATTTTTCCGTTGTCATCGCTTTCGTGCTCTCCGTGTTCGGTCTTGTTTCGTCCGGTCTGGCGCTCCGGACGCGCAATGCGGACTGGGTCCGCGTCGGGCGCATGGCCTTGACGCTCATTTTCGTTCTCCTGGCCGTGGGTATGGCCGCGTTGATCTATTCGTTTCTCGCTCGTGACTTTTCCGTTCACTACGTCGCCACCAATTCGAATTCACAACTCCCCTTGTTTTACACCATCGCCGCGGTCTGGGGCGGCCATGAAGGTTCCCTGCTATTGTGGGTCTTTATTCTGTCTACGTTCAGTACGATTGCCGTCTGGCTCCATTGGCGAACCCAGCCGGCCATTATGCCGTACCTCATCGGCATGGAATGTCTCGTCATCATGGGGTTCCTTCTCCTGATTCTCTTTCTCTCGAGCCCCTTCGACCGGCTGATCCCCGCCCCGCCGGACGGCAAGGACTTGAACCCGTTACTCCAGGACCCGGCCATGGTCATGCACCCGCCGATGCTGTACATGGGCTACGTCGGATTTTCGATTCCTTTTTCCTTTGCCATGGCGGCGTTATTCTCCGGCCGACTGGGAGAAGAATGGATCAAAGTCACCCAACGGTGGACGATTTTCGCGTGGATATGCCTGACCGCAGGTATTCTCCTAGGCGGATACTGGGCCTATTATGAATTGGGCTGGGGCGGTTACTGGGGATGGGACCCGGTGGAGAATGCCTCGTTTATGCCGTGGCTGGTCGGGACCGCATTCCTGCATTCCGTGATGGTTCAGGAAAAGCGGAAGATGTTCAAGGTCTGGAACCTGTTCCTCATTATCGTCACGTTTTCGCTTTCGCTGATCGGCACGTTCCTGGTTCGAAGCGGGGTCCTCACGTCGGTCCATACGTTCGCCACCGACCCGGAACGGGGGCTCTACATCCTGATTTTTGTAACCACGATCATCGGCCTTGCCTTTGGGTCCTTAATACTGAGAGCCCATAAACTGAAAAGCCAGATCGAAATGGATTCCATGGTTTCGCGGGAGTCGGTGTTTCTCTTCAATAATTTATTCTTCCTGGTGGCGGCGGCCACCGTCTTTCTCGGCACCCTGTATCCGCTCATGATCGAAACCTGGAAAGGGGCGAAGGTCACCGTGGGACCTCCATATTACAACACGGTGTTTATGCCGATTGCACTCGGGCTCCTGTTTTTGATGGGGGTCGGTCCCTACATTCCGTGGCGCAAGGCATCCCACGCCAGTTTAAAGAAAAACTTTCTGGTCCCCGTCGGCGTTGGGGTCGTCTCGACCGTGGTGTTGTTCGCCCTGGGCATTCACAGTCTCTTTGCGTTGGCCGGTGCGTTCGTCGTGGGCTTTTCGGGCGCCGCCATCTTGATCGACGTCGGCAAAATTTCCTCGCTGTATGCCCGGCGGGAGTCCGTCAACCTGATGAAAGGTTTTCTGTCGGCTTTTACCGCCAATCAACGGCGCTACGCGGGTCTCGTGACCCACGTCGGCGTCCTGGTCCTGGTCATCGGCATTATTGCGTCGACCGTGTATCAAACGGAAAAAGTGGTGTCGTTACGCGTAGGCGACGAATTCATCATCGAGGACTATCGGATGAAACTCGAACGGATTCATGACGTCCGTGGGAAAAACTGGAGTGCGCAGGAAGGGGTGTTTGAACTGTATGAAGGCGACGCCCTGCTCACCACGTTACGCCCCCAGAAGCGCGTGTACGATGCGTCGCAGACCCCGACGACCGAATCCGCCATTTACGCAAAAAACATGGGGCATATTTTTCTCACCATGCCGGACGTGTCCGCCGATGGCGTGGCAGTCGCGCGAGGCGTGATTAATCCCCTGATCCTGTGGGTGTGGGGCGGCGGCGGCATCATGGGGCTCGGGGTCCTGCTCAACATTTTCCGGCCACGAAAACGCGATGAATAGGGTTCCCGTGTTCCACTTCTCCTCATGTGTTACCCCTCCCCTTTGTAAGGGGAGGCTGGGAGGGGTAGAGTTGAATGCCCGAGGGACATGGGTTTTCGCCTCCGCCGTCTCTACCTCCCCTTACCCCTCCTTACAAAGGAGGGGAATTTGTTGTGCTTTCCTTAGCCTTGTCGTCGCATCATGACTCGTACCACGCAGATCACCATTCTCGTCGTGCTCTTCGCCCTGCTCGCGTTGTTTTATCAAGGGCTGTGGGGCGATCCACGGCATATCCCGCCGGTCCTGGTGGATACCCCCGCGCCCGTGTTCAAGGGCCCAGACGTGGAATCCGGCGAACTATTGTCCTCTGAACGATACAAAGGCAAAGTCATCGTCGTAAACTTCTGGGCGTCCTGGTGTCAGGAATGTAAAGTGGAGCACGAGAACCTGCTGCGACTGTACGATGAGTTTAAGGATCACCCCGAATTTGTGATGCTGGGGATCAACTACCAGGACGAGATACCCAAAGCTCGCGCGTATTTACAACGCTACGGGTCCAGTTTCCCGCACATGCAAGATGTCAAAGGCGCGTTAGCTATCGATTTCGGCGTCTACGGAGTGCCGGAAACGTTCGTCATCGACAAGCAGGGTATCATTCGCCATAAATGGATCGGCCCGATCGTGGACAATGTGTATGCCAATCTGACGCAAAACGTTCTGACTCCATTATTGCAAAGGGCGGACACGCAGGTCCGTCCCTACGACCCCACGACCTGAATGTTTCGACTTTTCCCCATTCTGATCGTTCTGTGTTTCGTCTCCCCCATCGCGGGCATGGCCAAGGTCGTGGATGAATCGGAGATCGATCAACAGGTGCGCGAGGTAGCCAAAATGCTTCGATGCACCGTGTGCCAGACCGAAAACATTTGGGAATCGAACGCGCCCCTGGCCCATCAGATGCGGGAAGCCATTCGAGAACGCGTGATGCAAGGCCAATCCGCCGAGGAAATCCAAGCGTACTTTCACAGCCGCTACGGCAATTACATCATGATGGAACCACCGAAACAGGGAATCAATTGGCTGATCTGGCTGGCGCCGTTTCTGTTGCTGTTCGGCGGTGGAGCCCTGCTATGGAGAGAAGTCAAAGGATGGGTGACGAAAACCCCCGCGCCCCAGCCGCTTCCCACGCTCGATCAAACATCCCGACGCCGAATCGAGCGGGAATTGCACGAAAATCAATGATCTCCCGTTAGCCGTTCCACGCGCCGCATTACACCTGGAAACACTGCATGTCGACTATCTTTTTCATTGTCTGTCTCACGATCCTCATCGGGGTGATTGCCGGGATGTCTTCTCCCTTTTGGCGGAAGGACCCCGCAACACCAGAGTTGATTAACCAGGATGCCGAGGAAGACCAGGAACGGGCCGATCTCTCCGTCGAGCGTGAAGTTCTCCTTCAATCCCTCCAGGAACTCGACGTCGAATTGGCACAAGGCCGGTTGGAACAAGAGGATTATGCGCGGCTGAAAGCCACCGACGAACAACGTTTGCTGGGCGTCCTGGATCGACTGGAAGCTCTCGCCGCCACCGGCCGACCATCGTCGTCCTCCGAGCAACACAATCTGCCCCGGAGTGCCTGGGGATCGGCGATTGCGGTCAGCCTGGTGGTGGTCATCTTCTCGATCGGGACCTACAGCTTTCTGCAATGGCGTACCATCAACCGGCTCGTGGGCATCCAAACCGACAGGGCCGGTCAACTGCCCGATCCGCGGGAAATGGTCGCACGGTTGGAAGCCAGGCTCAAAGAAAACCCCGACGACGTGCAAGGCCAGATGTTGGCCGGTCGTTCCTACATGGCCCTGGACCGTGTCGATGATGCGAAGAACGCTTACGAGAAGGTCTTGGAACTGGACCCCCGCAATCATGAAGCGCATTACAACATGGGCGTCATCATGATCGAAGAACGAAAATTCGACGACCCCAAACTCTTTGAAGCCGCGCTCAAGCATTTCGACGTCGTGTTGGTCGATCGTCCCAACGAACCTGGGGTGAATTGGTATAAGGGGTTGGCCCTCTGGTATTTGAAGCGGTATCGGGAAACCGAAGAATTTTGGGCCACCGCGTACAACAACCTCGATCCCGGCAGCACGGACGCCGAATTCGTCAAACAGGCCCTCGCCAAATTGCGTAACGGGGAGCCGCCGTTTTAAGTCTTGCCGATAAAAGACAACCCCCTCAATCCCCCTTATCAGGGGGACTTCAGTTCAGGCAACTGGAAGTTCGTCTACACTACACCACCTCCCTTCTCCTTCCGCCTTTTCAGGGGGACTTCATGCAACTAAGTGGAGAGTCGAACAGACGATGAACATGATCTCTCACTCCACTGATGAGACGGACCAGAAGAGCAAAACTCGAGGTGACACCTCCAAGAAACCCAAGCCACTAGCCAACCCCCCTGATGAGGGGGGCAGGGGGGTTGGGGGCCAGGGGGGTTTTATCCCTTACAACAAAGACCTGACCGACAAGGCGCGTGAAAACCGAGAAAATCCAACACCTGCAGAAAAAAGACTCTGGTTTGAGGTATTGCAGAACAAACGGCTTGGCAAATTCAAATTCATCCGGCAAAAACCGATCGATCAATATATAGTCGATTTTTATTGCTCAGAATTAATGCTTGCTATCGAGATAGACGGCGATACGCATGCTGAACAACAACAATACGACGCAACCAGAACCCAAAGACTGAATAAGCTGGGCATCGAAGTCTTTCGCTACCCAAACACGGAGATACTGAATAATCTTGAAGGCGTTTATGAAGATCTGCTGAAACGTGTTGCCGAAAGAACACCCCGCGACCTAACGGTCTGATTCTTCCCATGAACCTTGACCGATACATTGACGAGGCGATCTCGCCGGTGACGGGTGTCATCTCCGACGTCATCTTTTTTTCGATCACGATTGCCGGTGTTGACGTACCGGTGATTGCCTTTTGGCTGATCACGGCGGGCTTCATTTTCTCGCTGTATTTCCGCTTTCCGAATATCCGCTATTTCGGTTTGGCGCTGAAGATCGTGCGCGGCCGGTACACGCGTGCCGACGAGCCGGGTGACCTCACCCATTTCCAGGCGTTGAGCGCGGCTCTTTCCGGAACGGTGGGTGTCGGCAACATCGCGGGAGTCGCCGTGGCCATTTCGATCGGCGGTCCCGGCGCCATGTTCTGGATGATCCTGGCAGGATTCCTGGGAATGGCGACAAAGATGGTGGAATGCACGCTCGGCGTCGTCTACCGCCGGATCAATGCCGACGGCTCCGTCTCGGGAGGCCCCATGTATTACATTCACAAGGGGCTCGCGGAGCGCGGCTTTGCGAAACTCGGGCCGTTCCTGGCGACCCTCTTTGCCGTGCTCGGCATCGGGGTCAGTATCACGCTCTTTCAGGTCAACCAGGCGTTCGCCCAATTTTCCCAAGCCACGGGTTTTCAGGACGGCCTTGCGTTCGGGATGATCATCGCGTTCACGGTCGGGCTCGTCATCATCGCCGGCGTCCGCATGATCGGCGTGGTCGCCCAGGCGCTCGTTCCCCTGATGGCATTCATCTATCTGGCGGCCGGGTTCGTCATCCTCTGCCTGCACGTCGAACAGGTGCCGGCGGCGTTTGCCAGCATCGTTGTCGAGGCCTTCGCACCGGAAGGGGTGAGCGGCGGGATCATCGGGTCCATGCTCATCGGCCTCCAACGGGCCGTGTATTCGAACGAGGCCGGCATCGGTTCCGCCGCCATTGCGCATTCCGCCGTCAAGACGAGGGAACCGTCGAGCGAAGGACTCGTGGCCTTGCTCGAGCCGTTTATCGACACGATTGTCGTCAGCACGATGACCGCACTCATCGTGATCGTCACCGGGGCCTACAAGATCCAGGGGCTTTCGGGGATTGAGATTACGTCGGCGGCCTATGCCTCCGTCTTTCCGTGGTTTCCGAACATTCTTGCGGTGGCCGTGATCCTCTTCGTCTATACGACGATACTCACCTGGTCCTATTACGGCGTCAAATGCTGGACCTATCTCGCGGGTGAATCGTACTGGACCGAGCTCGGCTACAAGGTTGTCTACTGCCTGCTCTTGTCGACTGGCTCCGTCGTCTCCATGAACGAGGCGCTCGAGTTCGCCGATGCGATGTTATTTGCCCTGGCCATCCCGAACGTGATTGCCCTTTATATTCTGGGACCTCGGGTCAAACGAGAGATCGAAGGGTACGTCGCCCGTATCAGGAGCGGCGAAATCCGGCGCGTCGGGGACGTTGTAGGGAATGCCGATCAGAAAATGTGAAACGCGGTTCTACAACTCCGCCAGATACGAAGCCACGAGAAGGACGGCCAGGGTCACCACGATGACGGCTTTTTGCAGGACATCGGCGCGGGCAGGGATGGTTGGTGAAGAGGCCGACGGCGGGGTATCCTGAGACGACGGGGCATACGGATCGATAATGAAGTCGTGAATGAGAAGGAGCCCGAAGGCGATGACAAACAGAAACAACTTCAGCATCAACACCACGCCCCACATGGTTTCGATCCGGGCAGAACCGCTTTCATTCAACATCTGATACGCGCCGGTCAGGATCAGGATGATGAGACTCACCCACGCGATGGTTCGAAAACGACGGCCAGACAGGCGGACGACTTCCCGGGCTTTTGAATCTGTTCGAGCATTTCGTGCCACCGGAGTGAGCACAAATTGGGAAAACATCAATCCGCCGATGAGGGCTATGGCCGCGGCGAGGTGAATCCAGGTAATAAGATAATCAGGCATAATCGCGTGGAAGAAGCGCGTTCAACCGTACGCCGTTGTTCGACTTTTCCTCGATGCCAGCCTCTATAGGCCTCGCCAAGGGTTGATGATACGGTATTACCTACCAATGTTCTTGTCTTGGCAGCAACCTCTCGATCCTGTCGAACACTCATCTCCATAAATGTTTCCGGTAAAATATGATAGAAGGTTATGAAAGGAAATCCGTGACCTGAAGGAGGTTCTCCGATGAGCCGACGCTCCACACTCCACGTTGCCAACCAAGTCATTGAACTCCCCATTGCCATGGGCACCGAGGGCGAACGGATACTCGACGTCACCATGCTACGCGCCCAAGCGGGACTCACCACTTTCGACCCCGGGTATTTGAATACCGCCTCCTGCTCCAGCGGCATCACGTTTGTGGACGGAAGCAAAGGGATTCTGCGATACCGCGGGATTCCCATTGAGCAACTGGCCGAACATTCGAATTTTCTGGAGACCGCCTACCTCCTGATG
The DNA here is from genome assembly GCA_020027535.1 of Nitrospirales bacterium. GTDB lineage: Bacteria > Nitrospirota > Nitrospiria > Nitrospirales > UBA8639 > Bin75. The sequence goes on along the minus strand of JAHRAK010000093.1, from coordinate 10,110 downwards.
TACGGCAACCTGCCCGCCCAATCCGAATATCGACGATTTGCAGACGCCATCACCCGGCACACGCTGCTGCACGAAGACGTGAAACGGTTTTATGACGTGTTTCCCAAGGATGCGCATCCCATGGCAATTCTGTCGGCCGTGATCGGCGCGCTTTCGACGTTTTATCAGGACAGCCACGACCCGACCGATCCTCAACAAGTCGAGTTATCCACACACCGGCTCCTTGCCAAAATCCCCACCATCGCCGCCTATTCCTACAAGAAATCGATCGGGCAGCCCTTTGTCTATCCCGATAACGCGCTGGATTATTGCTCCAATTTTCTCCGGATGATGTTCTCGGTTCCCTCCGAGCCATACGCGGTGAATCCCGTCGTGAGCAAAGCCCTGAATCTGTTGTTCATCCTCCATGCCGATCATGAGCAAAATTGCTCAACGTCCACGGTGCGTCTCGTCGGATCGTCGCACGCGAATCTCTTTGCTTCCGTGTCCGCCGGCATCTATGCATTGTGGGGACCGCGACACGGCGGTGCGAATCAACAAGTGATGGAGATGCTCGAAACGATTCATGCCGACGGAGGCAACGTGCGGAAATATATCGAGATGGCCAAGGATCGGACCCAGCCCTTCCGCCTCGCAGGGTTCGGCCACCGCCTCTACAAACACTATGACCCCCGGGCGAAACTATTAAAACGGGCCTGCGAGCAAGTCCTGGCCGTTCTCGGCATGCATGATCCGTTGCTCGACGTGGCCAAACACCTGGAAGACGTCGCCCTCACGGACGACTTTTTCGTCTCGAACAAATTGTATCCCAACGTCGATTTTTACAGCGGGCTGATCTACAAGGCAATCGGGTTTCCCGTGAACATGTTCACGGTCTTGTTTGCGATCGGCCGGTTACCGGGGTGGATCGCCCATTGGCGGGAAATGATGCAGGAACCCCACGTCAAGATCGGCAGGCCGCGACAACTCTATACCGGCCGCACCTGCACCGACTACGTGCCCATGGAGCAAAGAAAAGAATAATGACGGGGGCCGATTGCGACCCTAAAATTCCACCTTGGGCGTGGCTCGGGCTTCTTCTCCTATTTCGAAGTATTCGGCTTGTCCGACTCCGGCCAGCCCCGCATAGAGTCTCCCCAGCAATTTCCGGATAAAGGTGTTCAGGACCCGAACGCTATCGTTATACCGCTTTCGTTCGACCGCCAATCGATTTTCCGTCCCTTCCAGTTGGTCCTGGAGCTTTAAAAACGATTGATCGGATTTGAGTTGGGGATAGGTTTCCCGCAAGACCAACAGCCGCGACAGCGCCGACTCGAACCCGCTCGCCGCGCGGGCTTTCTCATTGACCGATTGCGCCTGAAAATAGGATTTGCGTGCATTTGCGACGCCCAGATAAATCTTCTCTTCCTGGCTCGCCACCCCTTTGACGGTATTGACCAGATTGGGGATTAATTCAAACCGTCGCTGCAATTGATTTTCCACCTGTGCCCATTGGCTCTTCACCGCTTCATCCATTTCGATGGCCTGGTTATATCCGGAATAGACACAGCCACCAAGCATCAGGATCAGGATGAGCAACCCTCCGAAGACCATGAGTAATATGCGTCCAGCGCTCATGATTGTCTCCCTCCGTTACGTATGCCGTATTCGACGCAGGCAACCGCCTCGCTACCAGCCCGCGCCGCCCCCACCCCCGCCGAACGATCCGCCGAAACCTCCCCCGAATCCGCCACCAAACCCGCCGCTTGATACGCCCCACAGGCTTCTCCCCGTGACGCCACCCAAGGCGCTGCCGAGCAACATGCCTCCGACCACGCCTCCGGCCAATCCGCCGCCACCCCACGTGGAATAATGCCGGCGACGGCGACGCATGTTGGAAAACAATATGAACAGGAAAAATAACGGGATGAGCAACGATCCCAGAACCGAACCGCCTCCACCACCACGGCCCGGCCGATACCGGTGTTGGGGAATGCCGGTGAGCTTGACCCGTTGGGAGTCCGCGACTTGATTGGCCGTCACGACTGCCAATTGGAAGAGACCCTGGGAATATTGAGCCTGTTTAAAGAATTGGGGGGCCACCGCACGGGAAGCCGAGCCCGCCCACGAATCAGGCAACGCACCTTCCAATCCATACCCCGTATGAATTCGGACCTGTCGCTCTTTGAGGGCCAACGCGATCAGGGCGCCGTTGTCTTGACCTTTCCGGCCAAGTTTCCATGCTTCGGCGTGCCGGTGGACAAAACTGAAAAACGGTTCGCCCTGGGTCGACTTCACGGTCAGCACTTTCACCTGCGCCGTGGTTTTCTGTTCGAGTTCGCGAAGCCAGCCCTCCAACTGCCGCTCGATTCCGGGATCGATGATTCCGGCGTTGTCCACGACGTAGGTGCCGGGGTCCGGCACAAACACCTCGCCCCAACTCAAAGCGGGCAGACACAGCAGAACCACGATGGCGAACACGCATTTCATGCCCATGGTCGTTACCAGCGATCAGCCACGGTTTTCAATCCATCGATTTCATCATAGAGCCGTGTAAAATCATTCCAGTCATGCCGGCGGTTTTCTTGCAGCGCCGCACGAATTCCGGGAAGGGAGCGATCGGTTTCCTGCTCAATTCGGCCGACGACTTCAATCGCCGACAGATAGTCATACTGTCCATGAAGCCACAGTAAGCCACGAAGGGTGCGGATCAACCGCTCGGCAATATCCCCTTCCATGGCCCCAAAGAGTTTTTCACGACCCGCGGCCGCCAGGAGGCCCTGACGCATGCCGATCAGGGTGGTTTTCAACTCGCGCTCACATTGCAGCCGAACGTGACGTTCTTCAAACGAAAGATCCGCAAAATAGTCGGTGCCGGCAAAACACACGTGGCATTGCTGAATCTCCAAAAACTCCAACGGGAAGGTATCCAGGGAGCCGGCAATGTAGACGGGCGTCATGATCAGGGGAGCGGCAATTTTGGCTTTTCCGAGTTTGATCCCGTCTTTGGACAGTTCCCGGAGCATGGCCAGATCAATCGTTTCCAGGACAAGGACACTGCGTGCGGTATGCCGCGCCGGATCAAAGCCGGACGTGGCAATAGCGCCGGCACCGATCACCGCCAAACAGTTGGCCCCGCCGAGCGTCTGCACTCGCTCAATAAACCGCTTCATCGGCTCCTGCATGCCACTGACGACTCGTTCGAGATTCATCACGGATTGGGTCATGGGGTGTGACTCCCTGGTCTGAATTTCCTTTTGTGAACGGGTAAGAAAAGAGGACAAGCTCGCATGCGTGTATCCCGTTGCGTTGCCACCTATCAGGCTAACGCACAAGGTGAAACCTTGCAAGCGTGGAAACCGAGGTGGAGGTGGGAGGCGTGATTGCCAGAGGATGCTGATTTCTTGCATATCTTCACGGTTTTTCCTAGAATGCGAAACATCGTTTCCCAATCCTTTCCCTATTCTTGAAAAGGCACTCGATGGCGACCGTCGGTCAATTGATGAGTAGCGATCTGAGCGTTATTACCGAGGACGCAACGGTCAAACAGGCTGCCGGACAAATGCAGGACCAGCGCATTGGGTCGCTGTTGGTAAAAAAAGGAGACGATTTTTCAGGAATTATTACGGAGACCGACGTCGTCCGGGCCGTTGCCGAACGAGACGACGTGGCGGCGACTTCAGTGGTTCACGTCATGTCCAGCCCCATTCTGACCGTTGAGAAAAAACTTTCGCCCCATTATGCAAGAGAACTCATGGCTGACAAACGTATTCGTCACCTGGCCGTGACCGAGGACGGGAAGATCGTCGGCATTCTTTCAGCGCGTGACCTCCTGGCCTACTTCAAAACCGTGTCCAAAGAAGTTTCGTAATCGCCCGCCTTCCTGCTTTTACGCCACCCCGAGTTTCTCCAGCACCGACTTCGTGGACACCAGATTGCGGTTCAGGCCGAGTGCCCGTGGCTCCAGACCCATGGCCAATCCCAGCAACTGCGGCAAATGCAAAATCGGCAGATCGATTTCCCGGCGATCGTGTTTGGCCGCCTTGGTTTGAAGCCCGTCGAGGTTCAGATGGCACAAGGGGCAGGGGGTTACCATCACGTCGGCTCCATGCTCTTTGGCATCGGACGTATGATGGGCGACCATCTGCAACGAGCCGGGTTCGTTAATGGTGATAAGCGGCATTCCGCAGCATCGGGTTTTGCCGGGGAAATCCACCACCTCGGCACCCAGCAAGGCCATCACCGTTTCCAATGATTTGGCCCGTGCCGGCTGTTCTTCAAATCCCAGCGCCGCACTGGGCCGTTGGAGGTAGCATCCATAAAACGGGGCCGCGCGCAACCCCGTCAATGGTCTCTTCACGGACTGCCGGATCTTTTGCTCCCCGACGTCTTCCAGGAGAATCCACACAAAATGTTTCACCGTGGTAGTGCCGTGGTAGGTGAGCCCCTCTTCAGCCAGGACCCGGTTGATATCGTCCAAATAGCCGGGATCCGTCGCCAGTCGATGATTCGCCTGACTCATGACTCCTTGACACGTACTGCAGATCGTCATGATGGGGAGCCCCTGCTGTTCGGCAAGGGCCATGGTATGCGCGTTCAAGATGTCCCCCAAACGCAAATCTTTTTCCTGCAACACCCCCGCGCCCGTACACGACACCGTAGTCATTTCCTCCAGGTCGATCCCCAATCGAGGATACACCTGCTTCACGGATTGATAGAGTTCGGGGCAGCCACCTCTTGAAACGCACCCGGGGAAAAACGCGTATTTCATCGTCACTCCTTCGCTCGTCGAAACAACCGGCGGATTCGATCAACCCCCGGTATCGCCCGAAACAAGGGGCCGGATTTGGGAAGTTTGCCTCGGACCACTGCTCGAATGACCATCGGCAAGAAAGAAAACATCTGCCTGAAATTGGTGAGCCCGAACGTTCGAACGGCCAACATGGGTTCATCCAGTCGCCCTTTACGTTCGATAATATCCGCAAAGGCTTCTGTATGCCGTGACCCACAGGTAGACGGCACGCCCTGCTCAATCCCCTTGGCACGAAGCGTCATGATGCGATCCATGGCCCCCACCTCTTTGGGGCACACTTCAATACACTCCATGCACCGCGTACAGTCCCACATCCCACCCGGAGTATTGAGCGCCGTCAACCTCGACGAACTGCTCCCATCTCTCGGGTCCGCCACAAACCGATAGGCCTTGGCCAACGCCGCCGGGCCGACAAAATCCGCATTCACTTCCAAGGCCGCACAATCCGACACGCAAGCCCCGCACATGATGCAGCCCATGACGCCCGTCAAATGATTCATGGCGTCCGGAGATGCCAGATACTCGCCTTCCGGTTCCGGGCCCGCCGGCTGGAGCCAGGGCTGAACCTGGCGGACCTTTTCCCAAAACCCGGTCATGTCCGTGACCAGGTCCTTAATCACCGGCATATTGTTCATGGGTTCCACCTGGATCGCGTCGCCCGACGAGATCAGGGACGCCACTTTGGTTTTACACGCCAGGGTGGCATGCCCGTTGATGCGCATCCCGCAGGACCCGCAGATGGCGCCCCGGCACGAACACCGCACGGTGAGCGATTCATCCACGGTTTCCCGGATCCTGATCAACGCGTCGAGGACCGTATCCGACCGTTCCGTCACTAATTGGTAATCTTCGAAATAGGGTTGAGGCGATTCCGATTCCGGATTGAAGCGACGAATGCGAAACGTGGTCAGCATGGCATCATTCACAACGTTTTCAAATATCGCGGGCCATCTCTAACGGACAACCACGGGGGGTTGTCCCTACGATCATGGTCTTTGTAGGGGACGGCCCCTGTGCCGTCCCGCATGAACCGCGGGGCATTTATGACGGACAACCAGGGAGGCGATATCCGAGTATTTCAAGAGCCTCCCGTATCAATACACGCGGACTTGCGGTTCCCATCGGGTAATCCGAACGGGCAGAGAATCGAGTTGAGGCGACCCGCCGGGCCGATGGTATATCAGAATATGTTTCAACCAATGCTCGTCGTCACGATGGAGGCAATCCGTTCGAAAATGAGCGCCGCGACTTTCCGTTCGCGTCAGGGCACCCAGCGCAATGGTTTCGGCGCAATCCAGCATAAAGTCGAGTTCCAACGCACGAACGAGGCTCGTATTGAACACCTGTCCTTTATCATGAATAGCCACGCGATTCCACCGTTCCCGAAGACCGGCGATTGTCTGTTGCGCATGAGCCATCCCTTCCTGATCGCGAAACACGCCCAAGCTCTCCGTCATGGTGCGGCCCATCTCATGCCGGATACGGGCGACGGTATCATCGGTATCAAGCCGCGCGAAGAGCCCCTTGATGCTGTTTTCCCCATCCTTCACCACGCCGTCGCCGATACGGGGTTGAGAACGGGTTTTCGCATACTCTCCCGCACAACGACCCGCCCGGCGCCCGAACACCACGGTATCCAACAGGGAATTCGCTCCGAGCCGGTTCCCGCCGTGAAGACTCAGACACGCGGCTTCTCCGGCCGCAAACAGGCCGGGAACGCCGCGCCATCCGCCGGCGAGGTCCCAGCAGCGTCCCTCGACGTCCGTCTTTACCCCACCCATCATATAGTGCATGCCCGGACACACGGGAATCGGCTCTTCGGTCAGATCGATATTGGCAAACGACTTCGCCTCCTCAAAAATTTGGCTGAGGCGCTCCCGGATGAGCGCTTTGCCCAAATGCCGGCAATCGAGCAACACGCAGCCGTTGATCCCCCGGCCTTCATTGATTTCGATTTGCTCGGCGCGAGACACCACGTCACGTGAGGCCAACTCCATCATGTTCGGAGCATACTGCTCCATGAACCGTTCACCCTCGGCATTCAGCAAATAGGCGCCTTCCCCGCGAGCGGCCTCACTCAGGAGCAATCCTTTTCCCCGTAAGGTCGTGGGATGATATTGCACCATCTCCATGTCCATCAGCGGGGCTCCGCCCCGATACGCAATCGCGATGCCGTCGCCGGTACAGATCAGCGCATTGGTACTCGGCTCGAACACGCGCCCCAACCCACCGGCGGCAATGATCACGGCCTTGGCCTTGAACAACGCCACGCGCCCGGTTCGTATTTCAAAGGCCACGACCCCTCCGCATTGTCCATGCTCATCCTTGACCAATGACAACACGAACCACTCCTCGAACACCGGAAGGCGCGCCTTCATCGCCTGCTCGTACAGGACGTGCAGCAGCGCCTGTCCGGTAAAGTCGGAGACGAAAAAGGTGCGGGCGCGTTTCTGCCCGCCGAAGCGACGGGTGCCCAACCGCCCGTCTTCGTTCCGGTTAAAGATCACGCCCATGTGTTCCAAGGCCAGAATGTCCTGCCCGGCTTCCTGCGCCAGGATTTCCACGGCGTCCTGGTCGCCCAGATAATCGCTGCCTTTGACCGTCTCAAAGGCATGCTCCTCCCACTTGTCGCCACGGTCGGTCAGAGCGGCATTAATACCGCCCTGCGCGGCATTGGAATGGCTCCGAACGGGATGGACCTTGGTGATGATCGCGACAGTCGCCCCGGTCTGATGCGCGGCCAACGCGGCTCGCAACCCGGCCAACCCGGCCCCCATTACCAGCACGTCATATTCGTAAGAAGTCACCATGTTTCACGCAGATCGATGGACAAACGCCCCCTTATTCATTCTATCATGAGTCTCACTTTTTCCTGGTAAGGATACGGCCCTGCACACCGGTGATCAGGGAAGGACAGCCTGCGACAATCGCAACCACGGCTGCCTTGCGACAGGCCGAAAGCATCGTGTAATCTGCATTCCATCATTGTGATGATAGGTGACAAGCCTTTTCTGATGAGAGTTGCATGAGCCCTGTTCAAGCTATCCCCTCCGACGTCGAATCGCTTGTCCTGGAACTCCAGGCACACCCGGTCAATACCAACGAATTTTTCCGAACGTTCAGGTCTCGAAAATTCCGGCCTGGACAACTCCGGGCCTTTGTCGGGCAATACCATTATTTTTGCTTTCATTTCGTCAAGGTCCTCGAAGGACTGTTATATCACACCCCGATCCACGAGATGGAAATGCGAACCGAGTTGGCCAAGACCCTGTACTCGGAGTTGGGCAGCGGGTCACCGGACCGCGTGCATATCCGGCAACTCGAGCGGTTTGCGTCTTCCATTGGGCTCCAGCCCCAGGATCTCCAAGGCACCGTCCCGATCCCCGAAGTGACGACCTACCTCGACACGTTGCGACGATTATTCCTTCACTCCGGACATTTGACCGCGCTGGGGGCGGCCTTGACCGTTGAAACCACCGCGGCGTCCGAATTCAGATATTTCGTGCCGGGCCTCGAACAATATGAGCAGTTTCATCCCGGAGAGTTGGAATTTTTCACGTTACACCTGGCTGAAGAACAGCACCACGGCAATTGGTTGGTTGAGGCCGTTCGCAAGACAACCCGATCAGAAGATGACCTGCATCGAGTGGCCGGAGGCGCTCGGGAAGCCGCCGACGCCTGGTCGGAGTTCTGGGCGGGCATGTATCGGATGGTCTTTGATGCCAACCCCGCCGATTCGCTTGATTGAATGACCTCCTCCCCCGCCCCATCCCTTCAACTCCTTGCCTTGGAGGGTGAAATTCTCCAACAGCGAGCCTGGCGCATGCCGGACCTCGTGATCTACCAACATGGGGATCATGAATGGTGGGTCGCGCCCCTGGATGAGGACCTGCCCCTGGTCCGGCTGAACCGGATGGGCGCCTCTCTCCTCGGGGCCATGGATGGCCGCCTGTCGATCGGCGCGCTCCTCGAGCAGTTCGGCAAATGGGTCTGTGGCGCCAATCAGGAAACCGGCCGGTGGTTTCTCGAACGGTGGGCCTTACCCCGCTATTCGTTGTGTTATTTCGGAACGGAACCGCCAAGCGGGCACAGCGTCAACGCGAAGTGGGATCTCCTTCTCCAAAAAGTTCGCGAACAATGGCATGAAAACGTGGCTGTCGAAAGCGAGGAGCACCTCACGGAGTTTCATCATAAAGGCATTCAAAGCCATCATGGCCATTTCGAAATCGTCGAAACCACGGCTTCCCATCTCCTCCGGGAACCCTGTGAGGCGCTGAATGGCCTCTCTTATGGCCAATTGCTCGCCAAAACCATCAGGCAGTTGGGCTGGTGGAGCCCCAAACCCCAGCGGGTCGTTGAGGTGGGCGCGGGCTTGGGGTACCTGTCTCAGGAAATGGCAAAAGAACTTTCGCCACTCGAACGGCGCGGCGTGGACTACATCTTTCTGGATCTTACCCGGGCCTTTCTGCAATCCCAATTCACACTAGCCAAGAAAGCGGGATGGGACGCCCGCATCCTGAACGCGAACGCGGAACAATTGCCCCTGGCCGAGGCCAGCGTGGACCTGGTCATCGACAATGAAAACCTGGCGGATATGACGCCGGTCCACCTGTCCAAGGAAGAATTGGAGACCCGCAAGGGCGCGACTCCCGAACACCAGCAAAGTTTGGACCTGATCCAAAAACTCCGCTTGAACCTGGACACTCCGTATCCCGACGAGGCGATCTTCAACTATGGCGCCATTCAATTCCTGCACGAACTCTGGCGCGTGCTCAAACCGGGCGGGCGGGCGTTGCTCATCGAATTCGGGATCGATTCAGGCTGGCCTGACCCCGTGCGGCTCCCCGGCCATACGGAGTACGAAGTGCAATATACCTATCTCCGCCACGCGGCCAGGTGGCTCGGATTTCGGGAACAATATTGTGCGCTGCCGCAACTCCTCTCGATCCGACGGGATACGCAAGTGCTGTGCACCGGCGCCGCCTATGCGATACGACGGCTCCAGGAAGCGGAGGGGAAGACGTTCGCCGTGCGGGCGTATACCGAATCGGAATTACGGCAGACGCTCGGGGAGATGCTGACCAAACTGACCGGCCTGCACTACCACAACGTCCTCGATCCGGCCTGGTTCGGGCTGTGGGATTTCAAAGCCCTGATTCTGGAGAAACCCGGAGGGTTTCACCGCCCCGCCTACAAAGAATCTCAAGGCTTCCGCTGGTATAGCCAGCGGTAAGTCAGGCCTGCTTGCCGTCTGTCCGGAAGGCCTTCTTTCCCATCACAAGGTTGTACCCAACCGTGTAACAGTATTCGCTCGCCGG
>JAHRAK010000082.1 GCA_020027535.1 Nitrospirales bacterium | reverse complement strand
GCCGCCTCCTCCCATGGCGGCATTGGTCAGCCTTCCTCTCCTGGGGCTTCTGTTGCTCTATGCCGCTAATGATCTCCCTCAATTCGGGGATCCCCAATCCCCACCCAGTACGCACATTTCGCCGACCTATCTTGAACAGAGTTACCAGGATACCCATACCCCCAACGTGGTCACGTCCATTCTCATGGACTACCGGTCTCTCGATACGATGATCGAAACGGTTGTGATCTTTACGGCGGGCATTGCCTGTGCCCTGTTGCTGCGGAGACACTCGTCATGATTCGACCCCATGACAGTCTTATTGTTCAGACCTTGGGCCGTTTTCTTATTCCCGTTACCCAAATCTTCGGCCTCTATGTGTTGTTTTTCGGCCAATACGGTCCCGGGGGCGGGTTTGTCGGCGGGGTGATTTTGGGAACCAGCATGATTTTTTCCGTTCTGGCTTTTGGGCATGATGCCTCTCGCAGCCGGCTTGCCAAGAGGGTGTTGCATGGCGACGGGGTCGGCATGTTGATCTATGCCGGCGTCGGCGGCCTGTGCATGATCGGTGGTGGCGAGTTTCTCAATTTTGCCGATTTGGAGATCCCCGGTCTGGAGACGGCTGCCCGCCGCTCCCTGGGTATCGTCCTCACGCAACTCGGCGTTGCCGTGGACGTAGCCGTCACGGCCGTTTCCATTGTGTTCAGCTTATCTGCCGACGAGATCATTGAGGATTCAGTGAATGGTTGATGCCGTTTTAGTGCTCTTCCAGCGTCCCAATTTCCTGACGTTTGTGATCATTTTTCTTTGGGGCTTTTACATCATGCTCACGAGGTACAACCTCGTGAAGAAACTTGTCGGGATGTATCTTGTCCAAACCAGTGTGATCTTTTTCCTGGTGTCCATCAGTGCGAAGAAAGGGGCGACGGTCCCCGTGCTCTTGACCACGACGGATCCCGTCCAAGCCGCCGATTATGTCAATCCGTTGCCTCACGTGCTGACGTTGACGGCTATTGTGGTCGGGGTTGCCACGCTGGGAGTCGCCTTGGCGTTGTGTGCCGCGATCTACCGGAAATATGGAAGCCTTGACGAGGAAGAAATTCTAAGAAAACTACAATGAACTACCACCTGCCGGCCCTTCTGTTCCTTCTCCCATTGTTTGCCGCGATTGCGATGCCGGTGGTGTGCCTGAAGCATCGGGAATGGAGTCGTCCCATCTCCCTCGCCGTGCTGTCGGCGATGGTCGTGGTTTCCGTACTGAATCTCAACAGCGTCATTCAATACGGAGAGGTGCGGTATGCCTTCAGCGGGTGGGCGCCACCCTTGGGCATCGAGTGGGTCGCCGATGGATTGGCCAGTGTCGTCCTGGTGGCGTTGAGCCTCTTGGGGTTGCTCTCGTTGATCTTTGCCGGACCGACCGCTCCGAAAGATCTGGGCGGCCGTGTCGTGCATTTCTATGTCTTGATCCTGTTGCTTGTTGCGGCACTGACCGGCATTGCCTTTGCCGGGGACTTGTTCAATCTTTTCGTCTTTCTGGAAGTCGCGGCGATCGCGAGTTATGGTCTCGTGGGCGTCGCCGGGGGCCCAGCCTTGTTTGCCGCCTTTCGCTATCTTCTTCTTGGCACGCTCGGGGCTTCCCTCTATCTATTGGGCGTGAGTTATTTCTACGCCGCGAGTGGAACACTCAATATGGCCGATATGGCCGAACAACTCCCTCATTTATTGACCTCCAAAGCGGTCGTCGGCGGTCTTCTCTTTATGTTTATCGGCTTGGGCATCAAGATGGCCTTGGTGCCGTTTCATGTCTGGCTGCCGGATGCCTATACCCATGCGCCCGAATCCGTCTCTCCGATATTGGCGGCACTGGTCACCAAAGTCGCGCTCTTGGGGTGGATTCGAATCATCTATTGGGTCCTCGGTGCTCAAGTCATTATTCATGACATTCCCGTTCTTTTACTCATGGGGGTGCTCGGCACGTTGGCGGCGGTGATCGGCGCCGTCCTCGCCCTGATGGCCCGGAGGATCAAAATGATGTTTGCCTATGGAGGGATTTCGCACATCGGCATCATCCTGATCGGGGTCACGCAGGGAAACAAGACGGGTTTTGCCGGCGGCGTCTTTTATTTGTTGAACGATGCCGTCATGCAGGCGGCGTTGTTTTTTCTGGCGGGCGTGGCGATTTGCCAGTACGGGGTCCGCACGGTGGAGGATCTGGGACATATCGGCAAACAAGTCCCTTGGCTCACCGTCGCCCTGATCGTGATCGCGTTGGGCATGATCGGTCTGCCGCCGACGGGCGGATTTTTCGGTAAGTGGTATATCATTCTTGGTGCGCTTGAAGCGCAGAATTACGTCGCCGTCGCCGCCGTCTTGCTTTCAACTCTCCTCACACTCGCCTATTTCGTGAAAGTGTTTGAGGCCATGTTTCGCCAAAGGCCACCCCGGTCGGACGTCCTGCAGAGCGAGCTGCCTTTTTCCTGTAAACTGAGTTTGGGGGTGACGACGGCGTCGATTGTTCTGTTGGGCCTCTTCAGCGATCCCATTGTCCAGTGGTTATTGACCCAGGCGTTGCCGCCGACTCTGTGAAGCATCCCATGACTCTCTTTGCTCTGATTCCCCTGTTTCCCCTCTGCGCGGCCGTCATCCTTGTCCTTGGAGGAAGACGGTGGGGTGAATATGGGCATCGGATCGGGATTCCTGCCATCTGGCTCTCGTTCGGTTTGTCCGTCTTCGCGTTCCTCGAGGTTTTGAACAACGGGCCTTTCTCTCTTTCTCTCTATCGGCTTTTTCAGTCCGGATCGTTGGTCGTTGATATCAATTTGTTTGTGGATCAGCTCACCGTGCTTCTTCTGCTGCTCGTGACTGGTGTCAGCGGTATCGTCCACGTCTATTCCTCCCGGTACATGATCGGGGATCCGCGATACAATCGCTTCTGTGCCGTGATCGCCTTGTTTACCTTTAGCATGGTGTTGTTGGTGATGAGCGGCAATCTTCTGATGTTGCTGATCAGTTGGGAGGTCATGGGGCTCTGCTCGTATCTGTTGATCTCACATTGGTCGCAAAGAACGGCAGCCTGCCAGGCGGCGACGAAAGCGTTTTTGGTCAACGCCGTGGCGGATGTCGGCTTCAGTCTTGGCATCATCCTGACCTTTGTCACGTTCGGCACGCTCGATATCCAGACCATCCTCGCGCAGGCCGAAGGCATGAAGAGTCATACCGTCAATCTGATGGGATGGCTTGGATGGGACCTGCACATCTATCCGGTGACTCTCATTCCGTTGTTGTTCTTTATCGGGGCCATGGGCAAATCCGCACAAATCCCGTTTCACGTCTGGTTACCCTATGCGATGGAGGCTCCGACTCCCGTGTCGGCGTTGATTCATGCGGCAACCATGGTGAATGCCGGGCCGTTCCTGTTGGTGCGATT
>JAHRAK010000080.1 GCA_020027535.1 Nitrospirales bacterium | reverse complement strand
CGGGCCGTTCCTGTTGGTGCGATTGAGCCCGTTAATCATGCTTTCTCCCGTCGCGATGACGGTGATTACGATCATCGGGGCGACCACGGCACTGTTCGCGGGCCTCGTCTCGCTGACGCAGTCCGATATCAAGAAGATTCTGGCTTATTCCACGATCAGTCAAATCGGCTTCATGATCATGGCGTGCGGCCTGGGCGCGTTCGTCGTGGCGATTTTTCACCTGCTGGCTCACGGCTGTTATAAAGCGTTCTTTTTTCTTTCTACCGGCAATGCCCTGCAATCCGTGCAGGCGGCTCGCGGACATGGAGAGCCCCATCCCGCGTCCCGGGGCCTGTGGCCCTTGTACGGCGGCGCCTTCCTGTTGGCGTGCCTGCCTCCGTTCATCCTGTTTTCCGGACCGTATGAATCCCTGTGGGGCGTCACGGGATTTGCTTCTGCCACGACCGGATTCTGGATCATTGGCCTGGTCACGGTGTTCGTGACGTCCATCTATCTCTTCCGCAGCGTGACGTCGTTATTTGTTCACGCCCCGAGGACCTATTGGACCACGTCAGGGCAACCGGCTCTGGAAGTGCGTCCCGTTCACCCCCGGTTCGTGGACGGTCCGATCTTGGGCGGCTTGGTCCTGGCCACGGTTCTGGTGGGGGGGACGTTGACCGTGTTTTGGCGTTGGTTCGCAGGCTTTCTTGCCCCGGCGGTCATCCCTCCCGCTGCTTCTTTGGGTGCGGGAGGCGCTGAAGCCGGTTCCCTGATTTGGATTCCGGTGACTCTCGGCGTCGCCTTTGCCGGGTGGGCCGTTGCTTTGTCTCTGCATCTTCGATCTCGTCGAGGGGGAACCGCATCAGGCCGCAAGAGGACTTGGCTGTATGTTCTCTTCTGGAATAAAGGGTATTTCGATGAAATCTACGATGCCTATCTGGTCACTCCCACCATTCAATTGGCCCAGTGGCTGTGGCGGGTGATTGATATGAGGCTGATTGACCGGGCCATTCATTCAATCGCCACCTCTTCCGTTCTCTTGGCCCGATGGTTATGGAGAATTGTGGATATCAGAGGCATTGATCGACTCGTCGTCGGCATCGGCCAACAGAGTGTGGGGTTTAGTCGTTGGCTGTGGCAGGCGGTTGATGTCGGATGGTTGGAACAAAAAGCCGATCAAGAGGGAAGCTGGGCTGACGTGGCCGGACCCTTCTTGGATGAGGCCGAGACTTGTACCATCCAACATCAATTATTGGTCATGATCCTTTGGTTGGTATTGGCGACCGGGACGTTATATCTGTTGGTCTGATGACCCGCGGGAATGTGGTTCGGGTCCGGAAGATGACGTCGAAAGCCTTCACGCGAAGTGGCCCGTAGATGGGCAGCTTCAACAACGGGAGCATCGAGAAGTCGAGGTCATGGCCGTTTTAATGGAGCATCTCATCAGTTGGATGATTGCCGTTCCTTTCCTGGGAATCGTGACCCTCGCGTTTATCCGCGATGAAGAATGGATTCGCCGAATCGCTTTTGGCGCGACCATGGTGGCATTCGGTCTTTCGTTTCTTCTTTGGCAGCATTTTGATTTCACTCAACAGGGCATGCAATTTGTCGAGCGCGTGGAGTGGATGCCCACGTTCAACATTCAGTATGCCGTGGGTGTGGACGGGATCAGTCTCCTGTTGGTGTTGCTCACAACCCTGCTGTGTCCGCTGTGTGTTCTCTGTTCCTGGACGGCCGTTGCCACGAGGGTGCGAGCGTATATGTCGCTGATTTTGCTGGTGGAAGGAGCCATGCTGGTCGTGTTTACGGCGCTCGACCTGTTTCTCTTCTTCATGCTGTGGGAACTCACCATGATTCCCATGTATTTCATGATTATTCTCTGGGGCGGTCCCGATCGCATTGCCGCGGGCCTGAAATTTGTCTTGTACAGTCTCACCGGCAGCTTGTTGTTGTTGGTGGGCATCCTTGGTCTTTACCTGGAAGGCGGCTACACCTACGATCTGTTGGTTCTCAGCGAACAAACCTATTCCTCCACCACGCAATTCTGGCTGTTTCTCGCCTTCTTTTTGGCCTTTGCCATTAAAATGCCCATGGTTCCCTTCCACACGTGGTTGCCTGACGCGCATTCCGAGGCGCCGACAGCCGGTAGCGTCATTCTGGCCGGGGTGTTGCTGAAAATGGGGGGGTATGGGTTCTTGCGATTTTGCCTGCCGATGTTTCCTGATGCCTCCGCGCAGTTTGCTCCATTCATTTTGTGGTTGTCCGTGTTGGCCATTGTCTACAGCGGATACCTGGCATTGGCCCAGTCTGACCTCAAAAAGCTTGTGGCGTATTCTTCCATTTCCCACATGGGATTCGTGACATTGGGCATTTTCGTTTTCAACAGCCAGGGCATCCAGGGTGCGATTCTCCAGATGTTTAATCACGGCGTCACCACCGGCGCCTTGTTTTTGGCAGTCGGGCAATTGTACGACCGCACGCACAGCCGGTCCATCCATGACTATGGAGGGCTTCACAAACCCATGCCCCGGTTCGTCGCGCTGTTTTGTCTCTTTTCCGTGGCGTCCTTCGGCCTGCCGG
Organism: Nitrospirales bacterium; assembly: GCA_020027535.1. GTDB lineage: Bacteria > Nitrospirota > Nitrospiria > Nitrospirales > UBA8639 > Bin75. The sequence goes on along the minus strand of JAHRAK010000080.1, from coordinate 8,054 downwards.
GCACGTGTAATTTTATCGGTGAATTTCTCGTGCTCGTGGGTACGTCCTCCGACAGTTTCGTGAAAGTGCTGCTGGCCATGGCGGGTATTGTGCTGGCTGCTTCGTACATGCTCTGGATGTTGCAGCGCGTGGTGCTGGGCCAAGCTCAAACGCCGGTTGTCGCTCGGCTTCCCGATCTGAACTGGCGGGAAACGGCCACCATGATTCCGTTGGTGGTTATCGTGTTGTGGGTGGGGTTGTATCCCGCGCCGTTCCTCAACGTGATGGACGCGAGTGTCACGTCGCTCATTCAACAGACGACAGGGGGGCTTGCGGTTTCGCAACTTCCTCCTGGCCCCTGACAAACCGGTATGGATTCTGTCAAGTGAATATTTTTTTCTCCCTTGACTTGTTCGCTCTTGGGCCTTATCAATTTTAGTATGAATAAAACTCGTCCCTTAACCCATGATGAGAAAAAAGCCGCGGAGGCGGCCTACCGGGGCCGGGCCTTCGATGCCTCGTGGTCGCAGTCTGCCCGGGCCGTGTATGACGGCATTCTGACGGCCCGAGGGCATGCGGTGGATGTGTTTGACTCGGGTCGCGTCAACCGGGAATCCGCGCAGGAGGGTGAATCCCCCGAAACCGTGTTTGCGGAGACGATGGATCCGGCGCTCCTGTCCGATGAGAAAGGCGAAAGTGAGCCGGCAACAGCCCGTCACGTGCCTTCTCGCCAGGAAGCCATCAAGGCCGGGTTGCTTGTCGACGTCACCAAGAAGGCCCAACGTATAGGATTTCACGTGGCAGTCGGGATCACGAAGTCCTTGTGGGATCGGAGCATCACGAAGTCCCTGGATCTCGACCCGCATGAATGGGATCTCCGCGTCCGCGATATGTTGTTGGCCGTTCGTCTGAGAATGGCCGGCCTGGGAACGGCAAAGCCATGGGTTGAAGTGCCGGTCGTGTTTCCGTCGACGCAAGGCGACGAGCCACCCAACGTGTTTTCCATCTATGCGTTATTTCATAAAGATCCGGTGGCCGAAGACTGTGTGACCTTGATTCATCCCAACGAATTGTCTTCAATCCGCCCCTCTTCTTCTCATTCCGAGACGGAAGAAAACCCCTCTTTTCCCATCGATTCCCTTTAAGGGCACCCGTTCTCCCTTCCGCATTTTTGGCTGCGTTATTCCCGAAGCAGTGAGACGCGCATCAAGCCGCGCGTGGAGGCGACAGAAAGGCCATCGGCGTTTCGCAACGATGACGGCCATGGTGTGCCGTGCCTGCATCAGAATAAATATGCTAAGGTGGCATCTATGCCGGACGATGCTGTAGGGGCGGACCTGCGTGTCCGCCTGTTAGTCAATGCCGTTCTTGGAGCCATGGCCGTCGCGGGAGGGCTCTGGTTTCTTCAAGGAGGCCTCTCCCTGGGCGCGACCGTTGTCGTGGTGGTGGGGCTCATGGTGGTGTTTGCGAAGACCTGCTCCGGCGTTGCTCAGGTCTGGATGTGGTCCACCCTGCTGCTGGGGCTTGAAAGCCTGGCGTGGCCGTTTCTCATGTTAGGCGAACTCCGGCAGTTCGGTCCCGAACCGCCTCTCGAAGAGATGAGCAAGGTCTTTACGGCGGTGTTGTTCGGCGTGTTCTCCGGAATTTTTTGGCTGACCTTTGCCTACGGACTGTATCGTCGGACCCAACCCAAAACCGAAGACCCGTCTGCCCCATTAACGTCCAATCAGACCAAAGCCAAGCGAAAAAAGCAGCGGTAACGGCTCTTCCGCTTACGATCTCCCGGTCATTTCCTATACTATTTCCAACGGGTCCACGTTCACCCCGAATTTCATGCGTCGATAGGTTTTTTTCTGCGTCATCAATTCGAGCGTCCGTCGAACGAGGATTCGCCCGGCGGCATCGTCGGCGACTTTGACCAACAGATGATAGCGGGAACGCCCTCGCGGTTTGGCCCTGGGCGAGGCAAGGGGACCCAGGATGGCGTCCTGTTCATCTCGTTTCATCTCTCCTCGTGCGATCATCTGTGCGAGCTGTCTTGTGAGATGCTGTCGCCATGTTTTTGCGGTCTCCTCGGTTTCCGTTGCCTCCTGGCCTGAGACGTGCAACTGGATGAGATGCCCGAAGGGTGGGTACCCCACCAGCCGGCGAAAGGCCAATTCATGGTCATAGAAGAGCTTGGGCTGTTGTTTGCCGATCGCGTGCAGCACCGGATGCGAGGGCAGGCGCGTTTGAATAATCGCGGACCCGGAGAGGCCCGGCGTCAACAGATCGACGGCCTGTTGGAGATGGTGAAACACGCGTTCCGACGATCGAAAATCCGGCACGTGCAGGCCGGCGTCCGCATAGGGGATGCCGACGCATCTCACCGGCGTGAAGGGTGAGGCCTGAAAGAGCAGTTCTGTCCCGACGACAATCTGGATTTTCCCTTGTGAAAATTGCTCTCGGCTGCGGCGTACGGCGGATTCGCTCCTGATCGTGTTGCCGTCATAGCGTCCGATGGTGGCATGGGGGTACAGCCGTTGCAGTTCTTCTTCAAGGCGTTCGGTGCCGAATCCCACCGGTTCTAAACGAGTGCCGGAACAGGCTGGACACGCGGTTGGTATGGGCTCGGCCTGCCCACAATAGGGGCACCGCATTTGTGATTGCCGGAGACTCAATGAAATCCGGCAGCGCGGGCATTGTGGCGCCGTTCCACAATCTCGACAGGTGACGGACGAAGAAAACCCTTTACGATTGTGATAGACAACGATCCCGCCACCTCGGGCCAAGGCCTGCTCGATGCCGTTCTGCAGGGCATCGGAGAAAAGCGTGCCGAACGGAGTCTCTTGAAGGCTGACTATTTGGATCGAATTCGTCCGCCCGGCGAAAGCCCGTGGAGACTCGTCGTCGTTCGCAAAGCGATGGACGGTCTCAAGTGTGGGGTAAGGCGTGTGAAGCACGAGCACGGCGTTGTCCAACGCGGCTCTTTTTCGTGCAACCTCCCGAGCGTGATAGTGTGGACTCGGATCTTCCTTGTACGCGCTATCCCCTTCATGTTCGATCCATACGCAGCCCAGAGAAGGGAGAGGAAGGAACAGCGCGGATCTGGTCCCCACGACCACGGGATAGTGCCCTTGTTTGATGGCTTGCCAGTGTTGAAAACGCTGTTTGTCTGAAAGGCCGCTGTGAAACTCTCCTATCGGATGTTTCACCGAGTGCCGGAGATGAGCGACCAAGCGCGCTGACTGGTTGATATTCGGAGCAATCACCAGGACCGTGCGTGCTTGGGCCGTGGTTTCTTGTATGACGTGGCCTAACAGGGGGTGCGGAAATTCCAATTCAGTGGTCAGCACCTCACTGAATCGGTTGGCCTGAAGGTTCTGCTGAAAACGGCTCAACCATGAAAAAAGGCCGGGACTCTCATACGGGAGTTCAGGAAAGCTCTTGACGGGTGGCGTTGGTGTGGGGTCGATTTGAAACGGCAGTTCGGTCCAGTCTTGCCGGTCCTGAATCCATTTGTGTCGTTTGAGCCGTTGCAGGACCGTAGAGAGGTTATCCAGCAGCGTCTCAATGGTTGATTGCGCCAGGCCTTTGGGACGTTTGGCAAGAGCGGCAAGGAGTTTGTGCGTGGAGGTGCCGGTTCGGGTGGTTTCTAAGCGTTGTTGGCCTTGCGGGGTCATGGTCCAGCGGGTACTGCTGCGAAAGGGGAGGCCCGGGGGTTGGACAAGCGCCAGGCAGGTTCCCGTTGGGGCCAGGTAATAGTCGGCCATCCATTCCGCCAAGGCAATGAGCTTGGGGTCCAAGTCCCAATGCGCTGACGTGCTGAGATGCAGTTCGCGAATACGGCTCGGATCAACGGGAAGTTGCTTCACGTTCCCGGCAAGAGAGACAATAATCCCCGGCTTGACACGTGGCCCGAACGGCGCCAGGACCCATTGCCCCACTTTGGGCTTGGAACTCCACGATTCAGGAATACGGTATGTAAACGATTGAGAGGTTCTGGGGGGAAAGACGACGTCGGCGTATGATGATGGCATACGGGCTATTGTGCCAAAGAAATCGTGACCTCACAACGAAGGACATCAGGCTCCTGAGAAAAAGGCCCGGATCCGGTCTGAATCCGGAGAGCGGGAGCGTCGAATCCGTGGGGATGAGTTGTGCTGCCGGCTTGAGGTTTTTCCGTTATAATAGCCCTATGGAACAAGTCTCATAGGGTCCCTATCATGATCAACAAGAGAACGTGGAACGGCGCACTCCTCGTGATGCTCTGGGCTCTCGTCGAGACCGTGGGCATGTCGGCCTTGCCGGTGTATGGACAGGACGATGCACCGACCTCGCCATCGAGTCCTTCGACTTCCCAATCTTCGCAGGAAACGCATTTGCGGGATTTCTCTCCTCTCCCGGAAGAGCCCGAAGAGTTTGACGACCGTGAAGTCAAGGCGTATTACGACTGGCGCAATGACTTGTTCTTCCGGGAATTCGATATGAGCGGGGACGGCGTGGTGAATTATATGACCGCCCGGCGAACCTACAAGGTCTGGCTGGATGAATTCGGCACGCCGGTCGTCGTGACGGTGGGGGCTCCGTTGTTTTACTGGTTGGATCGCAACGGGAACGGGGAATTTGAAACAGGCAAAGGCGAGATGTGGTCGGACCCGGACGAGGACGGCATCACCGGCAATGAAAAGACGTATGATACGAGCCATCTGGAACAGCAGCCTTCGCGTATCCCACGGTGGTCCGCGCCTGTTCCGTAGCTTCGCCTGCTTGAGTAGAGCGTGTCAGGGTATTGAAACAAGGGTGTGTGATGTCGAAGAAGAATGCAAACGTGCAAAAAGATTCCGGGTTGCCGAGTCCACCGAAACGCATTCAAACGCAGATCCATCGGCGCAAGAAAGCCAAGGCGGTCTCTCCCCTGACGAATGAATGGGAAAGTTCACAATCGGAGCCTCCCAAGGGCTTGAAACGTCCGCCACAGGATATGCGGAAATCGTAGCGAGTCCTTTCTTCTCCTTCCCATTTCCTCTACCGTATCCCGAAAAATCGTACTTGCAGGTTCCCGTTTCGCGGGGGTGTGCTGATTCTTTCCCCTGGGGAATCACGTGATTGGGGCTTTTGATACCGGAATGGTAGGTCTTTTGTTCTCTTGATTCGTTGGAAAATGAGGTGCTACGATCCCAAATTCTGCGAAAAGATTGAAGTTTTTGACCCCCGCTTCCGGACATCGGAGGCAAGTCCCTGCGAGGTCGAATCCTTATGGTCGGTGGCCTGGATCTGTTTTTTGACTATCTCGCGAAATATTCGCCAATAGTCGTGTTTATTATCCTGGCATTGGGATTTGGGGTCGTGACGCTTGTCCTGAGTTATCTCGTCCAACCGAAGTATCCCGAAGCTGAAAAGCTCAGCGTCTATGAATGCGGCAGTGAGCCGTTTTCCGATTCTCGGATGCCGTTTCCCGTCCGGTATTACGTCATCGCGATGCTGTTCGTTATTTTCGATATCGAGGTCATTTTTCTCTATCCCTGGGCCATCACCTTTGACCAGCTTGGCGTGATCGGCCTCATTGAAATGATGATTTTTATCGGTCTTTTTGTCGTGGCCTACGTGTATGCGTGGAGAAAAGGCGCGTTGGAGTGGGACTAGGACCGTGCGGCTCGGAATGATCGGGGCCTGGTAAAAGGACGACGGAGAACGAGGAATCCATGGGGCTGATACAAATAGGAAAAAAGCATGAGAAAGACGGCGATATCGGTGTCATCACGCTGTCTCTGGAAAAAGCTGCGAATTGGGCGCGGAAAGGATCGCTTTGGCCGATGACGTTCGGGTTGGCCTGTTGCGCGATTGAGATGATTGCCGCGGTTTCCTCCCGGTATGATATCGATCGGTACGGGGCCGGCGTGTTTCGTGGCTCTCCCCGCCAATCCGATTTGATGATCGTGGCGGGCACGGTATGCCGGCGTATGGCTCCGGTCATTCGCAAAATCTACGACCAAATGCCCGAACCCAAATACGTCATTTCCATGGGGTCCTGCGCCACGTCCGGGAATATTTACGATAGCTACAGCGTGGTTCAAGGCGTGGATCGATTCGTTCCGGTCGATATTTACGTGCCCGGATGCCCGCCGACTCCCGAAGCCTTATTTGACGGGATTATGAAGCTGCAAGACCAGATTATGCAGAAGCGGGTTTTTACCAAACAGCCTGAACAGGTCAGGCCCAAGGAGAAGGCAACCGGGTAATGCATCCTCTTGCGGAAACCATCCAAGCCCGATTTCCCGACGGGTTCCTGAATGCCCAGGAATGGCGGGGTGATTTGGCCGTGACGGTGAAGCGCGAAGCCTTGCACGCGATTGGCCGTTTCCTGAAGGATGATCCGTCCATGGATTGCGATTACATCGTACACGTCAGCTCGGTGGATTGGCCGGATGAGGACGAGCGCTTTGAAGTCGTCTATGAAATCTATTCCATTCGCCATCGCCATCGTCTTCGCGTGAAAACGCGGGTTCCGGAACACGATTGTTACGTGGATTCGTTGACGGATATTTGGCCGGGCGCGGAGTTTATGGAGCGGGAAGTGTTCGACATGATGGGCATTCGTTTCAATAACCACCCGGACATGCGGCGGATTCTGATGCCGGATGACTATCCCGAAGGCTATCCGCTACGAAAGGATTTCCCTCTGCAAGGGAAGGGCTGGCGCGATACGTTTGATTTTTTGAATGAAGGCACGGCTTCCTGACGAGCAGGCACACTTCGAGAGCACCCATGGCGTACTTACCGGACCAACGCGAAACCGTCTATAAAGTCGACCCGGCCCATCCGGAGACCAAGGATCTGCCGATCCTGCGGACCGAGGAACTGTTGTTGAACATGGGGCCGCAGCATCCTGCGACGCATGGCGTGCTGAAAGTGATCCTGGATCTTGAAGGAGAGCGGATTACGAAATCCACGGTGGTCATGGGCTTTCTCCATCGTGGAGTGGAAAAACTCGCCGAACATGGGACCTATCATCAATTTATCCCTCATACGGACCGTCTCGACTACGTCTGCGCGATGTACAACAACTTTGCGTATTGCCGGGCCGTTGAGAAGCTGATGAACGTGACCGTGCCCGAGCGGGCGGAGTATTTACGCACCATCGTGGCGGAAGTCCAGCGGATTATCGGGCATTTGTTCTGGTTGGGGACGCAGGCGCTCGATATCGGGGCGATGACCGTGTTTTTCTACACGTTCCGTGACCGCGAGATTCTGCTCGACTGGTTCGATGAACTATGCGGGGCGCGGCTGACGACCAGTTGGTATCGGATCGGTGGCGTGGAACGGGATTTTACCGCCTCGTTGGAGACCAAGATTCGGGACTTTCTTGCGTACTTTCCTCCCAAGATCGATGAATACGTGGTGTTCCTGGAAAAAAACCGTATTTGGCTGGCTCGGACCGTGGGCGTGGCGGTCATCTCGGCGGAGGACGCGTTGGGTTATGGGTTGAGCGGGCCGACGCTGCGGGGGTCGGGCGTCGATTATGATTTGCGCAAATACGAGTCGTATGGCGCCTATCCCAAGTGCGAGTTCAGCGTGCCGGTCGGCAAAAACGGCGACACGTATGACCGGTATTGGATCCGCATTGAAGAAATGCGCGAGAGCATCAAGATTGTTCGTCAATGCATGGAGCAAATGCCGAAGGAAGGACCGGTGATGGCCGAGGTACCCAGCGTCACCTTGCCGCCCAAGAATCGGGTGTTTACCAATCTCGAATCCATGATCCAGCAGTTCAAACTGTTTTCACAAGGGTTCGATGCGCCGCCCGGGGAGATTTATTGTGGAACCGAAGCCCATAAGGGTGAGCTGGGGTTTTATATCGTGAGTACGGGAGGAGGGAACCCGTATCGCCTGAAGATTCGGTCCCCGTCCTTTATCCATATGGGTGCGTTTGACTATATGGCCAAAGGGTACATGATCGCCGATGCGGTCACGATTTTTGGGTCGTACGATATTGTGATGGGAGAATGCGATCGATAGACTCAGGGCAAGGCCGGATGGACTTTCTGAACGGCCTGTAACGTTGGGTTGATAGATAGAAAACACGAGGAGCCCTT
>JAHRAK010000075.1 GCA_020027535.1 Nitrospirales bacterium | reverse complement strand
CACGATTGCCGGTGAAGAAGTCCGGAACCTCTGGTACGTGCTGGATCGATTAACCCGGCTTCTGGACGTCTTCCCGGAAGAGGCGCGTTGGGAGGTCTTCACGGATCGGGCCCTGGCTCTCATGGATTGCGTACTGATGAGTCCGTCATCGGACCAGGACGCGCACGCGCCCCGGGGAGAGGATAGCGTTGCCGTGAAGGGGACGGTTGAGTTCTCGCGCGTGTATCAAGCGGTGCAGGAGTGTTTCGCTGAGATCCGGGCACTCACGGACGTCAGCGAGCCGGTTCAGTATGCCGAGTTCCTCGCGACGCTCAAGCGGTTCCTGGAAGAACGGTTCGTGTGGAATCCTTCGCAACCGGAAAACGGGGTGCGGGTCGTCGATGCCATGGCGGCCAGGGGCCTGTCCTTTCGCTTCTTGTTTGTGATCGGGCTCACGGATCACGTCTTTCCCCGGCATATTCGAGAGGACGGGTTTTTCCGGGATTCGGCGCGCCGGTTTTTGGACGTGAACCTGGGGTTCAAAATCCAGGAAAAGACCAGGGGGTATGATGAGGAAAAGTTACTGTTCTACCTGTTGATGCACGCGGCGCGGGAAGGGGTCATGCTGGTGGCGCAACGGTCGGACGAGGAGGGCCGGACGACCATCCCGTCATGGTATCTTCAGGAAGTGGAACGCTGCATGCCGGGTCTTTCTCCCGTAGAGGTGCCCAGATCCGTTCTTCACAAGCCCCACGCGGCTCCGTACGCCGATGAGGCACGATGGACCCCGCGTGAGCGGCTCATACGACACGTCCTGCATCGCCATAAGCCGGCCTGGGCAACCGCGTGGGAGCCGGGGTGGTGGCAGGTGGTGGAAAAAGGGCTTGCGGCACTCCGCGTTCAGGAGAGCGAACAGCCGCAACTGAACGCCTATGACGGCATAACGGGGCCTCTGCCAGAGTATGGGAAGTTTCTGGCCGTTCATGGTCTGTCGCCGACCAGCCTTCAACGCTATGCAACCTGTCCCTTTCAATATTTCGCACAGGACGTCCTGGGGCTCCACGTGCCGAGGACAACGTCTCCGAGTCAGGGCGTAAGCGCGTTGGAGGTGGGCACGCTGCTTCACGGGATTTTAAAAGAATGGTACGGCCGGTTAGCGCAAAACGGGTGGTTCGCGCAGGCGGCCCCGGCCGATTTCAAGCCCCTTGACGTCCTGAAGCAGGTTGCGGAGTCCGTGTTCCGGGATTTTGAACGGCAGAACGCGGTCGGGCCTGCGCTGTTGTGGGAGATGCGGCAGGAACAGATCATGGATATTCTCGAACGGATCCTTGAGCAGGATAGGCGGGGACTGGGTGACGAATGGCTCCCGGTCCTGTTTGAAGTCTCCCTGAAAGGGGAAATGCCGGTGAAGGGCTCCAAGGGGACGACGTTGCTCCCCATTGCCGGTCAACTCGATCGGGTGGATTGGTCGCCTTCCCGGCGCCGGTATCGAATCATCGATTATAAATTTACCGGGAGCCGCGTCATGACGGACCAGGAGTTGGCCAGGTCGGTCGTGCGGGGAACTCGCCTGCAACCGCTGCTCTATATGGAATTGGCCGGGCAAGGGATTCCGCCGCTGTTGGAACACCCGCCGGGACAGGACGGGACCGTCACTTGCGAAGGCGTGTGGTTTTACGTCGTGGCCCCACGTGAACTTCCGGAAGAACAAGGGTTTGCGCCCGTGGCCTTTTCATCGGGCACGCGGGCCGGCGTTGCCCCTCAACTGGAGACGATGATGACGACGCTTGTCGAAGGGATTCAGCAAGGGAAATTTTTCATCGTTCCGGGCCGACATTGCGAGTGGTGTGACGTGCGGCCGGTGTGCCACCTCACCCATCCGGCAAGCGCCCGGCGTGCGCGGGAGGATTATAAGCAGACCCACGCGCATCGAGACATGCGGCGCCAGCAACCCCCGAAGCCGCCTGCGAAGCGTGCCGCAAAGGACGATGACTCGTGAAGGCGGCAAGGTCGTGAAAGAGAATCTTCCGGATAGCCACGCGCGTCATGGCGCCGTCACGGCGTCAGGGATCAACGTCGTGGTGACGGCGGGAGCGGGCACGGGCAAGACCTCGCTGCTCATCGATCGTATTCTCCACCTGCTGACCCGGCGTGACCAACCACTGTCATTGACGCAAATCGTTGCGGTCACCTTTACCAACAAGGCGGCCAGTGAATTGAAGCTGCGGGTGCGGCAGCGTTTGCGGCTCATGAAGGAACTTGCCACGGGCGTCCATGCCGGGGATCAATCCCACGGTTACGAGATCCAGTCGATCCGGACGCTTCAGGAATCCTCGGGTCTCGCCGACGAGGAGTTGGCGGCGGTCAGCGACGTGGCGATGCGTGAGGTGGAACGGGCGCACATTGAAACCATTCACAGTTTTGCCGGCCATCTCTTGCGGCTCTATCCCGTGGAAGCCGGTGTCGATCCTTCGTTTCAGGAAGACGACGGCACGCGATTTCACGAGCATTTCAATCGCGAGTGGGACCAGTGGGTGCAGCACGAATTGGATGTGGGCGGGCGCCGGCATGACGTCTGGCGGCAGATGCTGGCGCGCTACAGCCTGGATGACGTGAAACAACTCGCGCGAGCGCTGACGGATGAATTGATCCCATTGCCCGGAGTCCTCACCCCGCAACCGGAGATCACGTCGCACCTCCGATCATGGCTGGCGACGTTACGCGATCGGGGTTGCCGGTTGCAGGAAACGTATCAGGGCACGCTGAAGATCAATCGTCTGCTCGATCAGGCCGTAGAGTTGTTGGCAGGCTTGGCGACGGAACAAACGACGCGACTTGAAGATGCGGATGAGAACTCCGCTGCCACGGTGCTTCAACAAACGATTCCCCCGAAGAAACCGAAGGACTGGACCGACGAGGACTATGAAGAAGCCAGGAATCTGATCAAGGTAGCCCAGGCAATTGAACAGTCGAGTTCGGGCTCGTTATGGGACACCGTGCAATTTCTGTCCCCGTTCGTCGCCCGGTGCCGGACCTCGTTCGTGGAGAAGGGGCTGGTGTCGTTTAACGGATTACTCGCGCGAGCGCGGGCCCTTCTTCGAGACCATCCGCACGTGCGCGCCGAATTGAAGGACCAGTATCAGGCGATCATCGTCGATGAATTTCAGGACACCGATCCGGTCCAATACGAGTTGATCCTGTTTTTAGCCGAGGCCAAGGGCGCCGAAGCCCGGGAATGGCATCACGTTCAACCGGCGCCGGGGAAATTGTTTATCGTGGGCGATCCCAAGCAATCCATTTATGCGTTTCGACGTGCGGATATCGAAGCCTACGATACCGTTGTCCGGAACCATATCCTGTCGGCCCGGGGGAAACGGTATTCCTTGCAGGGAAACTTTCGGGCCCATGACCAGGTACTGGATCCGGTGAACCGCTGTTGCGCCAATTTGTTTCCGTCCGCTTCCGTCGAAGGGGTGCAACCTCACTACGAACCGCTCATTCCCGTGCCGGCGGACTCGCGTCCCTTGCCCCACGAACGGGTGCAGTTTCGCGTCGTCGCCCTTGCGCAGGAGGACGCGGATGCGGAAACGGCCAGTCGCGCGGAGGCTGATGCCTTGGCGCGTTGGTTACGCGAGGAAGTTCTGAAGAAAGAATCTCTGCTCCTGGGTGGTCGCGCGGTGCCGATCCAGCCGCGCCACATTGCGGTCCTGTTTCGAACGCTCACCCACCTGCGAATCTCCCTCGAAGCCTTTCGGCGGCACCACCTGCCGTGCCTCGCCGAAGGAGAAAAACACTTTTATGAACGTCAGGAAGTGATCGATTGCAGCCACGTGTTGCGCGTCCTGACGGATCCCCGTGATGAACTTGGCGCGGTGGGGGTGTTGCGGTCTTCGTATGGCGGCTGTTCCGACCTCGAGATCGAATCGATCGTGCAACGAGGATTCCTGGATGATTGGGCACACGAGTCGTCTCTCAAGCATCTCCCGCCGGTTTTTTCGGCCCTGCGTTCGTTGCACGCGGAGATACGGGTGCTTCCGGTTCCTGAGGCCATCCAACACGTGTTCCAAACACTGCCCCTGGCGGAATTGGCAGCAGCCTCCCTCGACGGCGAACATGCACTGGCAAACGTGCTCAAACTCCGGGACATCATGCTCGAACTGGCTGCGCGGTCCGGGTTGACGCTTCGGGAAATCGTTCGTCAGGTGGGGCAATGGGTGGATGAACCGCCGGAAGAAGGAGAACGGGCCCTTGTCGAAGAAGGGCTCACGTCCCAGGGCCCGGGTGGAGCGATCCGGTTGTTGACCATCCATAAGGCCAAAGGGTTGGAATTCCCCATGGTGATCGTGGCGGGTCTGCACCGGGACGTCGATCATCGAAGAACGCCGGTCCGGACGTCCCACGACTGGCTGACCGACACCGTCGGTCTTCGGCTCGGCCAGGCTGCCGACCTCGGAGAAATTTTTATCGAAACGAAATTAGCCGAACGACAACGGGCCGAACAGGTGCGGTTGCTCTACGTCGCCATGACGCGCGCGCAACGGCGTCTGGTGTTGTCGGCGGCGCTTCACGGAAAAGGGGCGACCCCAAAGGGGACGTTCCTGTCGTTGATCACGCGCGGCCTGGATCTTGATTTGCCGGCAATGGTCGAGGCGGCAAAAAAAAGGTCACAATGCGACCATCTTGTCGGGAACGTGGCCGTGACGACGACCGTCGTGCCGGCTCCTCAGCCCATGAAGAAGGCTCGGCCTGCTCAACCCGCGTGGAAAGCGGCCCTGCCGGATGGTGTGGGGCACCAACGCCGATGGGACGCATGGATGCAGCGAATGGAAATGGCCAGGAAGACCCCGCTGTTTCTTTCCGCGACACGGTCCCTGACGACGGGCGACACGTCGTTGCCGGCGATCCCTATAGTTCCAGGGGAGCCCGCCGTGAAATCCAAGAGGAAATCCCCGGGAAAATCCGTCGCCCCTTCGGGCAAGGAGACGGCGTCGCAGCCGGGGGCATCAGCTCGAAGCGCGGTCATCGGGACGCTCGCCCATCGCGTGTTGCACGGTTGGGATTTTTCTGAAGATCCGGAGACGATGCCGGTATGGATCGAAGCCTGCTGCCGGACGTCCCTTCCAAGAGAATGGGTCTCGGAGTCGGACAGTCTGTGCGCGGAATTGCAAGAACTCTTCACGCACTTTGTCGGGTCCGACCCGTATGCCGTACTCCGGCAGTCGGAAATTCTGGGCAGGGAAATTCCCTTTGCCGTTCCCTGGGAAAAAGCGGGGGCGGACGCGGAGCACACTCAGACCGTGCCCTCGTGTGTGATGGAAGGGGTGCTCGACGTCATGTATCGCCGGGACCAACAGATTTGGATTGCCGATTATAAGACGCATCAGGTGGCGGATACCTCCCTGGCGCAGGTGATTCAGGGGTACCGGGCACAGATGGAGATCTATCGTCGAGCGGCAGAGTCGGCCTTGGGACACGGTGCTGTCCGGGCACAACTCATCTTTTTACGGAGTGGACTCGGCGTCGAGGTTTGAGTAGGATAGACAAACCTCAACTCCCTCTCCCCTGGTCTGAAATGAGGCGAAGCCCCCGACATTTTTAATCGAGGGGTTGGGGTGAGGGGACCCTTCTTTTTGTTTCCCCTCCTTTGTAAGGAGGGGTGAAGGGGAGGTAGAGAGTAGCGAAAAAGAAAATCTGTCCGTTCAACCAGTGAGGAAAGGAGAACGTTCATGCCACTGAGCCGTTGGAAAATGGGATGCCTGCTATGCAGTCTCGTCTTCATCGGAGCCTGTAGCAGTGCCAAGAATGTAAAGGTGACAGCCTTGAATGCTCCAGGCGGGAGCAAGCCCGAGGCGATGTTGGCCGTGAAAGCAGGCAACCAGGCCTTTGCCGCCGGGCAATGGGCGATGGCCAAGCAGCATTACGAAAAAGCCATCGGCGTCCAGAAGACCTTGGCGGAGACGCATTACAACCTGGCCTTGACCCTGGATCGATTAGGACAGCGAAAGCAAGCCGAGGCACACTATACCGAAGCCGCGAATTTCGCTCCCGGGCATCAGGTCATTTGGAATTCACGGATCTATCGTCGGTATGGTGACGTAGGGACCACCGGAGGCGGCTTACCAAGCATCCCGGGCCTTGGAGGACTTGGCGGAATCGGCGGCGGCGGTAGGCCTGGCGGGGCACCACCAGGAGGATTTTAGCCGATCCCGTTTTCTCACTCCCTCGCCCCACCGGGGGAGAGGGTTGGGGTGAGGGGGCATTCGTGAAGACTCCGCACTCGATTACTTCCCGGCGCGTTCACGGTTTGACTGCGTTCTGTAGCCCACCAGGATCATCGTGAGCCCCAGGAGAATCATGGGAACGCTTAAGAGTTGCCCCATGGTCATGGGACCCAACACAAACCCCAGATGGGCATCCGGTTCTCGAAACAATTCTACGAAGCTTCGAAAGAGGCCGTACCCGGCCCAAAAACCCCAAAAAACCGTGCCGGGGGGCGTGGCCTTCTTTCCCAGGAACCAGAGAATCCCAAACAAGACCATCCCCTCCAGCGCCGCTTCGTATAATTGCGAGGGATGGCGGCAGGCCGATCCACCCTTCGGGAAGACCATGCACCACGAGACGTCCGTGGGCCGTCCGTATAGCTCCCCGTTGATAAAATTCCCCAAGCGCCCCAGGCCTAACCCGATCGGAGCAGCCAGCGCCGCCAGGTCCGCAATCGTGTACGCCGCGAATCCCTTTTTATAACAGAACAGCGAAAGCGCGATACATACGCCGAGCAACCCGCCATGGAAGGACATCCCGCCTTCCCACACGGCCAGAATTTTCAGGGGGTTCTGCAGGTAGTACGCCGTATTGTAAAAGAGGGTATAGCCCAACCGTCCACCGAGAAACACGCCGAATGCGGCATAGACGATCATGTCGGACAACTGGGTCGCGCCTAACGGGACGTTCCGGCTGGCGGCCCGATGTTTGATCAGGAAATACGCCGCCAGCAGCCCCAGCAAATACATCAGCCCGTACCAGCGGAATTGCAGCGGCCCCAGCCGAAAAAAGACCGGATCGATCTCGGGGAAGGAGAGGGAGACCCACAACGGAGGGATGAAATCGTTCAAAACGGATATCCAGTCGAAAGAAGCGGCCCGATGACGATCCGGACCAATACAATGGACGAACCCATCCTAGGGAGGAGTTGCCGGTTTTTCAAGGATGACAGCCCTTTTGAGCATTTGCCTCCGTGGTTGATGACGGGGTAGAGTTTGCACCGACACACACGCGACGAATGGAAACGGAGGATCGAGAGATGAGTGACGAGTCTGCAACGCACGCGGGTTCGGGAAATCCGGCGGCCCAGGATGCCCTGTTGCCCGGCGTCAAACATATTATTGCGGTGGCGAGTGGGAAAGGCGGAGTCGGCAAATCCACGGTCTCCGCCAATTTGTCCGTGGCATTGGCGCAGACCGGCGCGAAAGTCGGGCTGATGGACGCGGATATTTATGGCCCGAATATTCCCATGATGATGGGGGTGCCGAACCCCCCGGAAAAAGAGGGCGACAAAATCAAGCCGGCTGAAGCGCATGGCGTGAAGATCATGTCCATGGGGTTCTTTGTGCCGGAAGAAACCGCCATCGTGTGGCGGGGCCCCATGGTGCATACCGCCATCCAGCAGTTTTTTCGTGACGTGCTGTGGGGGGAGTTGGACTACCTGTTGGTGGATTTGCCTCCGGGGACGGGGGATGCCCAGCTCAGTCTCTCCCAGATCGTTCCGCTGACCGGCGTCGTCACCGTGACCACGCCCCAGGAAGTGGCACTCTATGACGTACGCAAGGGCCTGATGATGTTCAAGAAAGTCAACGTTCCCCTCTTGGGCGTGATTGAAAACATGAGCTTTTTCGTCTGCGGGCATTGCGGAGAACGAACGGAGATTTTCTCGTTTGCGGGCGGCGAGCGCGCGGCGCAAAAATTCGAGATTCCCTTCCTGGGTCGCATTCCCTTGGACCCTGCAATCCGCGAGGGTGGAGATGCGGGTATGCCGATCGTCGTGGCGGTTCCGGATTCTCCGCTTACTAAAGCGTTCCAGGGTGTGGCAGAGGCGTTGCAAACGCGCGTGAGGGAACTTACGAGTGAACCCGCAGGGGCAACCCTGAGCGAGATGGTGAATAAATTGAAAGAACCCATGGAATAATGAGAGATCGGTGGAGGATCCCAATGGCAGAGATGGTCAAAGTGGCGAATACGGATGAGTTGGAACCCGGGCAAGGGATGGTCGCCGAAGTCGGGGGCAAAGAGATTGCCGTCTTTAACGTCGAGGGCACGTTTTATGCCCTGGATAATACCTGTGTGCATCGTGGGGGGCCGTTGGGCGAAGGCGAGTTGATCGGCGACGTGGTCACCTGTCCCTGGCATAGTTGGGAATACAACGTGACAACTGGGGCCTGTGTCACGAATCCGTCCGCATGCGTGGCTCGATTCCCCGTGGTGGTGGAAGGGAATGAAGTCAAGGTCGACCTCGAACCGGCTTCCCCGGCTTGAGTCCGAACCCCTGTGTAGGGGAGAGCCCCTTGCCGCCGCGCCGCTCCATTTTCCAGGATTTCCTTCTGTCATCCCCGACTCGATCGGGGATCCAGTGGCGTTATCTTCACCCTCTCCCCAAGGGAGAGGGCAGGGGGAGGGGTGGGATAGAGTAGGTCGGGTTAGCCCTTCGACTACGCTCAGGACAGGCGTAGCGTAACCCGACAGCAGGGCTCGATCAAAAACATGAAAAGCAAAATGACTAACAAACCGAACCGGCTCAGCCGGCAGGAAGCGATCCGGTTGCAGCGTCGTCCTCCCAGCCTGGCCAAGCTGGATATGACGAAGCACGTCGGCCGTAATGAATACGAGACCAAACTCGAGCGGCTTCAGGTGCGTTTGAAGGAACTTTCTCTGGCCTACCAATCCCAGAGACGGCGCGCGGTGATCGTGCTGGAAGGGTGGGACGCCGCAGGCAAGGGAGGCGTCATCCGGCGGATGCACTGGCCGCTCGATCCGCGTGGACTCAAAGTCTGGCCGATCTCCGCACCGACCTCGGAGGAACTGGACCACCACTACCTATATCGCTTCTGGACGCGCCTGCCAAAGTCCGGGCAACTCGTCATCTTCGACCGCTCCTGGTACGGCCGGGTGCTGGTGGAGCGGATCGAAGGCTATGCCACGAAGACCGAATGGCAGCGTGCGTACGCTGAGATCAATGAATTCGAGCGCATGCTGGGCGACGACGGCGTCCGGCTCGTGAAGATTTTCCTGCACATCACACCGGAGGAGCAACTCGCACGGTTCCGTGCGCGCTTCAACGATCCGCTCAAACGCTGGAAGCTCTCCGTGGAAGACCTCCGCAACCGGGCCCGCTGGGCCGACTACGAGGTGGCGATTGAAGAGATGTTCCAACGAACCTCGACCGTCCGCCGGCCGTGGATCGTGATCCCGGGCAACAGCAAGCATTACGCCAGGCTTGCGGCGATCGACGCCATCGTCAAACGGCTGTCTGATGGAGTGGACCTGGCCCCGGCCGGCCTCGACCCCGGCTTCGAGCAACGCGCGCGCAAGCTGCTCGGTCTCGACCAGCCCTCCGGACGAAAAAGGCGCTAGCGCCGCCCTGGCGTTACTCCACGCTTTTCAATTTGCCCGTCACGAATTTGTGCAGTGTGCTTGAGATGAGGGTTTGGTAGGGCATCCCCTCCTGTGCCGCTTTTTTTTGCAGGGTTTCCAAATCGTGGGACGAGATCCGAATGTTGATTCGCTTGTCCTTCTGCAGGAAATTGTGGGCGTCTTTTTCCAATTGACGCTGCTCTTCTTTGAAGTTGTTGATGCTTGTCAATTCCCCGCGTTCAAACTCTTGGAGAATCTTCACTTCTTCCCGGTCTAATTTGAGAGGATTTTTCATTCAAAAACCGCATCCTTTTCATCGTTCCAGTCAAACTCATGCATGGATGAGACTGTCCCCTGTTGTGTCCATTTTGTCAACAGCGGCCCCGTAGCCTTCTTCTGTCATCCTCGCGGTTTTCAGTGGGTCTCCTGCATCTTTGTATTCGTAGCCGCGCCATCCCTGGTCAAAGCCCGGGACATGCCTCATGGCGCTTCTTTGAAAACGGCCTCTCCAAGCCGCATGAGATGCGGCCGCTACAAATGCGGGGAGGCCGGTACGGATTCAAGCTCCTTGTCGGCTGCGGCTCTTTTCTTGAAGATCTGTCCCCTGTTCTTCATAATGACGGAAGGATTCTGTGAAGGGCAGGTACACAGGCCTGCACCAGAATGACCGATGATCCCGTAGGGGACGGCCTGCGTGCCGTCC
Source organism: Nitrospirales bacterium (assembly GCA_020027535.1). Classification (GTDB taxonomy): domain Bacteria; phylum Nitrospirota; class Nitrospiria; order Nitrospirales; family UBA8639; genus Bin75. The sequence goes on along the minus strand of JAHRAK010000075.1, from coordinate 5,203 downwards.
CGAATGGATGGCGTGGCTCCAACGACCAAAGACGAAGACACTGGATTCCTATAGATCGTCTGGATCCCCGATCAAGTCGGGGACAAGCGTCGGGAATGACAGAAAAGAAAGGTATGAATGACGACTGAACGGTTGCCGGGGTGGTTCAAGGTCAGGATCGAGGCGGGGCCGCACTATCGACGTATTCAGTCGCTGGTTCGGGAAAAGCAGCTTCATACGATTTGCGAGGAGGCGCGCTGTCCCAACAAATGGGAATGCTGGAACAACCGGACGGCGACGTTTTTGCTGTTGGGCGACGTCTGCACGCGACGGTGTCATTATTGTTCAGTGACCACGGGTCGCCCGGATGAGGTTGATTGGCAGGAACCGGAACGGGTGGCCGAAGCCGTTCGATCGTTGGACTTACGGCACGCGGTGCTGACTTCCGTGAATCGCGATGAACTGGACGATGGCGGCGCCTCTGTTTTTGCGGCAACCATTCATGCTATCCGGCGACTGCTGCCGGCATGTACCGTGGAAGTGCTGGTGCCGGATTTTCAAGGCAAACCGGCCCCGGTCGAGACCGTCCTGGCGGCGACCCCGGAAATTTTTGCGCATAACATCGAAACCGTCCCACGGCTGTTTCCGGCCGTCAGACCGCAGGGCAACTATGACCGTTCTTTGCGGGTGCTTCGTTGGGCCAAGGATCGAGGAGCGTGCACGAAATCAGGATTCATGGTCGGGATGGGCGAGACCCATGAGGAACTGCGATCGGTCCTGTACGACCTGCGCGCAGCCGGATGTGATATCGTGTCGATAGGCCAGTACTTGCAGCCGACCAAAGCCCATCTCGTGGCGCACCGGTATTACAAGCCCGAGGATTTCGAGGATCTCAAACAACACGGGATGGCCCTGGGCTTTCGGCACGTAGAATCGGGGCCTTTGGTGCGCAGTTCGTATCATGCCGAACAGCAAACGCACCGTGTTCTTGTATAAAGAAACAACGATGCTGAGCCGGATTCTGTTATGCTGAGCCAAGCGACGTTCTCTCTACCTCCCTTCGCCCCTTCTTCCCTTTCGACTTTGCTCAGGACAGGCAAAGGAGGAGCAAAGAGGCAGGCCCCCTCACCCCAGCCCTCTCCCTCCGGGGGAGAGGGTGTTGGAGGCTAAGGATCTTTCAGTCCTATGCATGTCAAACGTTGGCTTCTCCTCGCCCCGCTGCTGCTGACGCTCTTGTTGTTGCAGTCCTACTTTTGGGTGCCGACCTATGAGAAACAGGCGACGGGAAATCCGGCGCGCCTGGTGACGTATATCGAAGCGTCTTCCGGCGATGCCAAGATTCTCAATCCGATTCTGAACGCGGATACGGCCAGTTCGGGTATTGTGAGCCTCGTGTTTGAAGGGCTCTTGGATCTGGACGAGAACCTGAACTTCCGGGGGCGGTTGGCAACGGACTGGACGATCACCGAAGCCGCCTATCTCCTCGTCAGTCCCTCCAACCGGTTGCCCGACGGCACCGAGGTCACGGGAACGAACCTGGCCGGCCGGATTCGAGCCGCGCTTCAAGACGCGGCGTTTTCCGAATTGGCTGACAACGTCCGCTCCATCGACGTGTTGCCTCCCGCACGCGTGACGCACATGCTGTCCGTCCAAGTGCAGGACGCGGATGGCGCCCCGGCGAGCCGGGAAGTGGAGGTGACCTTCGACGTTCCCGAGCGGGTGGCGTTTTCGTTGCACCGGGTGGACCAGGATTTTTTCCAACGGCTTCTCCCGGTCATCGGCGATCGCTATCTCGAAAATTTTCCGTATGAGCGGCACGTCACCTTCCGCGAGGAGGTCCCTCCGACGATCAAAGCCCAGGTGTTCGCGCAATTGCCGGACCTGTTCCCCGTGGCCGAGCACAATCCCATCATCGATTTTCACCTCCGTACTGACGTCCGGTTTCACGACGGCCATGCGTTCGACGCCGGCGACGTGAAGTTCACGTATGACGCCATCATGCGTTCCAGGAATCTTTCCCCGCGCACGTCTGATTTTGAACCGATCAAGGCGGTGGAAATTCCTGATGCGCATACGGTGCGCGTGGTGTACAAGCGACTGTTTTCCCCGGCCATCAACGCCTGGACCATGGGCATCCTTCCCGAACACCTGCTCAACGCCGACGCCATGCAACGGGAGATGGATGACCGTGGCCTCTCCGACGCCGCGCGGGAGGCTTTCGGGATGCGCGACAGTCAATTCAACCGCAACCCCATCGGCAGCGGGCGGTTCCGGTTTGTCGAGTGGCACAGCGATGAATACATCCATCTCCGGCGCAATGACGACTATTGGGAAGGACCCGCTGAATACCAGGATTATTACATGCGGATCGTGCCCGACCTGTTGACGCAGGAAATGGAATTCCGGTCCGGCGCGGTCGATTACTACGGGACTCAACCGCATCAGGTCGCACGGTACAAGGAAGACGACACGTACCAGTCGTTTTCGAACCTGGGGTTCGGCTATTCCTACATCGGGTACAACAACCGCCGTCCATTGTTCGCCGACCCGGAGGTGCGCCGGGCGCTGGGGATGGCGATCAACGTGGAAGATTTTCTCCGGTACCTGTTGTACGGCGAAGGAGAGCATATCACCGGTCCCTATCCTCCGAACACCAAGTGGTACGACCAGTCCGTCGAACCCTTACCCTACGATCCCGAGGCCGCGCGTTCTTTGCTGGAAGACAAGGGCTGGCGCTTCAATGCCGACGGCTGGCTCGAAAAGGACGGCACCGTGTTCGAGTTCAATCTCATTACGAACAGCGGCAATCCCATTCGCAAGAACATCATGACGATTGCGCAGAACGCCTGGAAGAAAATCGGGGTGAAGTGCAACACGCAATATTTCGAATGGGCGGTGTTCCTGAAGGACTTCGTCAACACAGCGGATTTCGATGCCGTGGTGCTCGGATGGAGCATGGGTGTCGATCCCGATTTGTATCAACTGTGGCATTCGAGTCAGGCCGGGCCCCAGCAATTGAATTTCATCGGGTACAGCAACCCGCACGCGGATGACCTGATCGTCCGCATCCGGCAGGAGTACGATCAGGACGTCCAGCGGGCGCTGACCCACCGCCTGCACCGGCTGATTGCGGAGGAACAGCCGTATACGTTTCTCTATGCTCCGTTGGGCACGCGGGTGTTGGATAAAAAGATCGTGTTGGTCCATAAGGACGATGACGGATCGGAACAGTATGAAAAAATTTACCCCATCCCGAGCGGCGACATTACGTTTCACTTTCATCAATGGCGAAAGCTCGAATTTACGCCTGCGTTTTAAGGGCCGTGAATTCCGGTTGAAGGATTAATCGCGGATGCAAGCCTTTATTCTTCGCAACGTGCTTCAACGGCTCCTGCTGGTGTTCATCGTGTCCATCCTCGCGCATTCGGTGATTCATCTGGCTCCCGGGGAACCCAGCGAGGTCGATCCGGCGAATCCCCGGATGAAGCCCGAAGACATTGCCAAGATTCGGGAGGCGTTTCACCTCGACGCCCCCCTGTATATGCAATATGCCTATTGGATACGCGATCTTGCGTCCGGCGAACTGAAGTCGTTCAAGGACAGCCAACCCGTCCTGGGAAAAATCTGGCGCCGGTTTCTCAATTCCCTGCCGCTTTTTATCTGTGCCACGTTACTCGTGTGGACCCTGGCGTTTCCCACCGGCATTCAGGCGGCGATGCATCGCGGGGCGGTGTATGACCGCACGACCACCTTTGCGGCATACACCCTCATTTCCGTGCCGGGCTTCTTTTTATCCTATATCGTGATTCTCTGGGTCGTCGATCTGTTCGGGGTCCCCGTGATCGGATTGAAGACCTTCGGGATGGAACTGGCTCCCCCTCTCTCTCAAGCGATGGACCGGATCTGGCACTTGGTGATTCCTTCGCTGATGTCCGCCCTGGGCGGGATGGCGATTCTTTCCCGGTACGTCCGCTCACAGATGCTGGAAGTCGTGGGACAGGATTACGTGCGAACGGCGAGGGCGAAGGGCGCTACGGAGGACGTCGTCATCTACCGGCACGCGCTACGCAACGCGTTGTTGCCGTTTGTGACCATGTTCGGGTTTTTGCTGCCCGGGCTGATCGGCGGCTCGGTCATTTTCGAGCAAATTTTCGCGTGGCCCGGGTTGGGCCGGTTAGGCTATGAAGCCATTCTCGCGAGGGATTTTCCGGTGATCCTGACCTTGAATTTTATTGCCGCGGTCTTGACGTTGGCAGGGACCCTGCTCTCGGACATTCTGTATGCCGTGGTGGACCCGAGGATCAGAACGGGGCTTCAAGGGGACGCATGATCGTTTTCTCCCTCTCCCACCGGCGGGAGAGGGCCGGGGTGAGGGGGAAAAAACTGAAGGCGGCATCGGTTCCTCCCTTTTTTGAGGATAGGGCAAGGAGTAGGGATTCGGGAGAATTGGCCGTCTTTTTCCTCCCCTTTGTAAGGGGAGGGTAGGAGGGGTAGAGCGCATGGCAACAACTACAACAAGTGGCTTGTTCTCCAGGCTCGGTCTCTACCTCCCCTCACCCCTCCTTACAAAGGAGGGGAATTGAGAAGATGAGGAAATCGTGGAAGACGTGTCAGATCTGACAAATGACCCGAAGAGGCGGACACACAGGTCCGCCCCTACAGGCGAGGAACTCCCGGCTTCGGAAACGCCGTGGCAGGAGTCCTTCCGGTTGTTTCAAAAGGATCGTCTTGCGGTGGCGGGGGCCTACGTCCTGGTATTGCTCCTGTTCACGGCGGTGTTCGGGAAAGTCCTGACCGAATGGGTGGTTGTGTTCGATCCCGAAGTCGTCCGCCTGCCGGAAAAATTTCTGCCGCCCCTGACCTTCTCGTCGCCGGACGAGATCCCCGACCATGATCGACCGTTCGGCGGCATCTATCTGTTGGGGACGGATGAGTTGGGCCGTGACGTGTTCGCGCGCATGCTCCAAGGGTCTTTCGTCTCGTTGTCCATCGGGTTTATCGCCGTCGGTATTTCCTTGGCGATCGGCATCGTACTGGGCGGGCTGTCCGGGTTTTATGGAAACGTCAAGCTCGGCGTGGTGACGGTCGATACCCTCATCATGCGGTTTACCGACGTGATGTTGTGTTTTCCCACCTTTTTCCTGATCCTCACGGTGGTTGCCCTGCTGCCGCCCAGCATCTATAACATCATGATCGTGATCGGGCTGACCAGTTGGATGGGGAC
>JAHRAK010000010.1 GCA_020027535.1 Nitrospirales bacterium | reverse complement strand
ATTGGCGAAAAGGTCGAGACGGTGCGCCCATTCGGAAATGCGTGTCGCACCGTTGTCAATGGTCTGCACGGCCATCCGGTGTGTTCCGTACACCCAGAGAGAGGGCCGCCACACCGCGCCGGTCGGCAGTTCGACTTCGGGACCGAACGACCCGGTTCCCAGGAACGGCTCCCCCAATTCCAAAAGGAGCGACGGTCGATCCGGCACGTCTTCCACTTGAAGCGGGAGGGGGATATCCGACAAGCGGCTGCCGGATTCCATCTCCTTGGATTGTTCTCCTTCTTCGCCTTGACTCCCCGAGCCGGCCCATGCCGGGGAAAAGCCAATCAGCAACGCCAGGGCCATGCCGGGGAAAATACCGACTCGCACCCTCATTGGACCCTTTGAGGAAACGTCAAACGCCACGTCGCGTTCCCGCAACGTCACATGTCCTCCCAGCACCCCCGCGGCCACGTCGTGCGGACTCATTCCATAGTCAAACCCAACCTCCTTGATGTCATTGATCAGATTGACCGGCACCATGCCGAAAATCAGTTTGATATTGGCGGCATAGGGACCTTTGCCCGTCAATTGGGAGCCCGGTATCTCGTACAACGCCCATCGACTCCCGTTCGGTTCAATGCTCTTCCTGTGCTTTCGCACGTTCACCGGACGTCCCAGCAGGATACTCGACTGCGTCAACGGGCGTAAGAACGGCAGCGGATCAAATGAAGGATTGACCGGTATGATCCGCTCGCTCTCGCTGCCACGGACGTTTCGAGTGATGAATTTCGATTGCAGGTTGAACAGGTATGGATCCAACGGCAATTCACCATTGTGAACGTACAGCGAATGCGAATCGCGGAGGTCGCCGTTGGGGTCCAAGTCACCCGACGTGAACACGACCGTTCCATCGCGATCCGTCACCCTGACCTGCAAATAGACGAGACGCTCCGCATCAAAGCCGGTCGGCACACCATAGCCGGTGGTGTTATTCCGCACCTGCACTTTGAAACGGATGCCTTGCTCGTCAGCCCGTTCGGTCACCACCTCGCCGAGCGTAAACCCTTCCTGTAACACCAGCTTTCGCTGGGCCATGTATTCATCCAACAATGCAAATTGCTGGTCCAGCATGTCACGGGCGTCATATCGCTCATCAACGGAATCCCAACGCTCGGGGAACACCGCATCCTCAGGGACGGTGTCCTCAAACGCATCAGTACCCCACCCGGCCTCATAATCAAAAGCCAGCCACTCCCGGATGGTGGCCAACTTCGCAGCTTCCGTGTTGTGCGGAAAGATCCCCGGATGGATCACCGAATGATCCGGCCCTGGGAACATGTGATTGGTGCGTTTTCGTGGCTTGGTCTCCACGTCTCCGACGCGGGCAGCAGGAGCCACGGTGTATCCCGACGGTCGACCGGGCTCCGTTCCCATGTGGCAGTCCTGACAAGTGGTTCCCGCCTTCGCAGCAGGCGACGTCTTGTACTCGCTGAAGGCTTCCTCAAGACGGAACCCATCAAGCAGGTTGACGTCGTGGCACGTCCCACAGAACCCTGGGGTGACGAGTCTGAAAAATTTTTCGCATCGGTATGGATGGCCCGGCCCGGTTTACCCCGTTCGGTGTTGACCTGGTATTCGTCACTGTCGATCACGCGCTGGAGTTCCTTATTCCCCGTAGGCCCGTAGACCGGTTCGAACAGATCGCCCTCCACGATCTTCACCCGGCCGCTTTCTTTCCCATAGGCCTGGTTGACCCGGTGGCAGACAATACAGGTAATGCCCTCGCGAGAGACCGGATGCCGGTCGATATTGCTCATGAACAAGGGCTCTCCGAGGTTCATCCCCACTTGTGTGTGGCATCGGATACAAAAATCACCATTGGTTCCGTTGGTCCGCTTGAGAATGGTGCCCTGCATCGCGTTGAACACGGGACTCAGTTGAGCATAGGCATGCGGGGATACCGACCATTCACGGTAATGATCCTCGTGGCACGTTTTACAGGAGGCTGCGGACGGGAACCGATTTTCCACAAAGAATACCCCGTGGGCAGCTTCGGAAGAGATTTCTGCCCCCGGATTGTCGGTTGACTGTGCTGCAGCACTGATCAGGGCCGCCGACGCACCTATCGCGATCAACAGGCATGGAAGAACAAGCCATCCGATCTTGCGAATAGGCGCTATTGCCGCTACAAATGATATAGGCAACCGACGCGAAGTCGTCCTCACATTCTTCCGAACGAAACCGAACTTCATTAAACTGAATTCCAAGTTTTCAACTACATTGTTTGCAGGGAAGAACGTCTATCCGCAGGCCAGACATGCAAGTGCCAAGGCTCTACGTAGCGAAAAATTGGCGGAGTTTATAAATGTATAAGGCTAGTTGTCAATACGTAGCAAGCAGAACGCTTAGTCTAGACCATTTATTCAGAAACTGAGGCAGAAATAGACCCATTATTCCATGAATAGCAAAAGGGAAAGGAGGGGGGTAACTCATTATTATTGATTGGCAAACCGTCTTCCGTAGCAGTAAAATAGTGATATTGTCCACTGGACAAACCAACTGTGGTCACCTGAAAAGGAGTCGCCCATGAAACGACCTTCCCATCTCACCTTGCTGATCGGCGGCACAGCCTGCGTGTTGTTGACCCTCATGTTCGGAGCGTGTAAACCAGGGTATTCAGCCGAGACCCCCACACGTGGCGCTGCCATGACACCCGTGTATTCTTTTACTTTGAACGATATTGATGGGAATCCGCTCGCCCTGAACGCTTTTACGGGAAAAGTCATGCTCCTGGTGAATACCGCCAGTATGTGCGGCAACACGCCTCAATACGAAGGGTTGCAAACGTTGTATGAACAGTATCGAGAACAGGGGCTGGAAATTCTGGCATTCCCGGCTAATAATTTCGGGAAACAGGAACCCGGCACGGATGAAGAGATCAAATCCTTTTGTTACACCAAATACGCTTTAGAGTTTCCCTTATTCAGCAAAATCAGTGTCAAGGGAGAAGATATGCATCCCCTCTATGACTACCTGACCACTCAAAGCCCATTTCCCGGCGAGATCGAGTGGAACTTTCAGAAATTTCTGGTGAATCGAGAAGGCGAGGTGATCGCCCGTTATCGACCGGGGCTGAAACCACTTTCCCCCCAAATCGTCCAGGACATTGAACGAGCACTCGACAAAAGCTGAAAGGAATCAGACTTCAAACTGCACGACCATTTCCTGTTCGATCACCCAATCTTGCAGTCTCAGGCCGAGTTCCCCGTGGCCTGCCGGTAGTAAAACTCGACGAGCCCTTGAAACACCTGAAGGTTCAAAGGCCCATCATAGCCCTGCGGGGGCGTGACAAATAGCGGTGAACCCTCTTCTTGGGTCGCCTGTGTCACGTCCGCATACACGTCAATGAACTCCTGTCCTCCGACATTCAGATCAAAGAAGACCCGTGAACCGATCTGAGCTTCATCCTTTCCGGCTTCGGAAGAATTCACGAGGCAGCGTCGAAACGTCACCGTAGCGATAGCCATGAGAAGACTCTCAGGGGCTTGAGCGAAGGAATCGGTTTCTTCAGGAGGCCGGGTTCGAACTCATGCCGAGGTTCCGCCATAACTCATCCCAGCCGGATACCCTGGTTGCGCCCGGGGCTGAAAACATCCGGTTCCAGGGCTGATCCATCAGAAAGACCCGGACGCCTTGCTCTAAATAATCACTCACGTGCTCGGGGTGATCGTCCACCGCCAGGACGATGCCCTCCGCCACGTCGGGCTTGTCCTTGGTGTGATGGAGTTCATCGAACGGGATGCCGTGTTCTTCCAACCAGGCCAGGGTTTGCGGGCGAGCCGTCGGCCGCCGTGCCGTGATCAGGATGATCCGGTACCCTTCCTGAAGTTGATGCAACACCGGTCGCGCACCGGGAACCAACGGAAGCATTGGAATGCTGCGCTCATGAAAGTAATCGAAAATCCGTTCGATCAGATCCGGATCCAAATCACTGGTGTCGAGTCCGCCGGCGCTGGCATACGTCTCGGAAGGCCACGGCTTGCCGGTCAGTTCATGAAAAATGCGTTGAACTTCCTGTTCGGCCTGAGCCACGACGTTATCGATATCAACGGCAAAACCCGGTCGCATACGCGTTCAACCTCTCTTGTCCTTGAAATAGACCCGGGAACATCCCAGCCTCTCAGTACATACCGCGACTCACACGCCTGTCGCAACGTCTTGATCTCTCTATTCCCGGATCCGAAGGGTGCGGAGACGGTTGAGCGCCGCGGCAATTTCAAAGGCACGAGGCCGGGCGAAATTGCCCGGATGCCGCTCACCCTGGTGATAGGGGTCGAGTCCATCCAAACCGGCGTCGTCAAAAAATTCAACAAGGCCTTGTACCATCGCTTTCAAGCCTTCGTCCATCAAACGGCATGAAGCGAGATGCAGGGCATACCCTATTGCCCGGGTTTGACTGGCGTCCACGAGTTGTTCGACGCCGCTCAAATCAATCACCTCATGCCCGAAGGCAATGGCATCCACGGATCTGGCCTCGATTTTCACCTCGCGTTTCCCACGGGAAGAATCGAGGCTCGTCCATACGGGAATTCTGTACGTGATCTCGGATAAGGGCGCGGTCGTCTCGATTGCCCGTTGAGTCCGGAACTCTCGTGCGATTCGTTGCGCTTCTTCCGTCACGTCGAGCGGCTGATAATCCTGCATCGCAATCACGGTGTCGGCCACGTCGAAATAATCGCCACAGCCTCCCATCACCAATACCGTGGACACCCCATGCCGTTCATACAATTCACGAACACGATCCACGAACGGCGTGATGGGCTCATGCTCTTTGTGAACCAACGCCTGCATGCGGGCATCCCTCACCATGAAATTCGTCGCGGACGTATCTTCGTCCAACAATAGCGCGGTGGCTCCGACTTCGACGGCTTCGAGAATCGAGGCGGCTTGACTGGTACTCCCGCTTGCATTGTCCGTTGAAAATTGCGCGGTGTCCTGCCCGTACGGAAGATTCTTGATGAACCCGCTGATGTCGACCCGTTCGATAGAACGTCCATCCTCGGCACGGATCTTGACGGCCTGTTCCGTGGTCACCACGTACTCCCGCCCATCTTCCGGCACATGAGGATACACCCCGCGCTCCAACGCCCGCAGAACCGTGGACTTGCCGTGATACCCGCCTCCCACGATTAACGTGACGCCTTGAGGGATCCCACAACCCGTTAACGAGTGCGTGAGCCGGCCGTCCTGAGAAACCGGATGCAGGACGGGAATCGACATGCGAAGCGAATCGGGAGCGCGAAACGGTTGTGCCCGTTCACGTGAAAGAGGACGATCGGACGCCCCGCTGCCCCTTGGAAGAACCGCCCCGTCGGCGATGAAGGCCACCAACCCCAGCGCATCGAGTTGCGCGCGGATCGATTCCTGATTGTCGACACAATCGACAAAGGCGTGTGCCCGTTCCCGGTCAACGTGTTCCCACTTCAGGGCCCGTTCCGCAATCTCCGGCATTTCATGGCAGAACATGGCCTCGGCCTGCCGGCCAAGGATGGTGCGGCCTTGTGCCGGCAGGCCCAACGACAGGCGGGCTTCGACCCATTGCGGCGTCACCACCATCGCCGTTCGTTCCAACACCTCCTGGCCGCCCACGTCAATCGCAATGAGCCCGCTTTTCCCGATCCCCCGATTGCCCTGACACACCTGCCGAATCGCGTGATGCACTTCGCGAATCAAAAAATCCTGCAACGCCATTCGCCGGACACGACCTGAAAAAAGATCGGGCGGGAGCTTGGCGACGGCACCAGAGACGCGCACTCGAATTTTGGAAGGGGAGGCAAACGGGTCGCCTTGCACGTGGTCGATGAACAACGTGAACCGGGGATAGGCGTAGGCGCCTTGCAGATCCTTGTATGCTTTGTACCCCCGGCCATCAATCCGGGCCAGGATGTTTCTGAGATCATCGACGGTGCGCATGGGAAGGGGGACACTATTCAGAGGACTCGGCCGGCGTTGTGCTCACGTGCACGTTCGACAATTCCTCCAACGCAAGCATCAAGGCATGCGTGCCGGAGCGTCCATGCCCATGAGCCTGAACGGCCAGATAGAGTTGATGCACCAACGAAAGCCCGGGCAGGACAAGCCCCATGCGCCTGCTTTCTTCCAAGGCGATGCCCATGTCCTTCACAAAATGTTCAACGAAGAACCCGGGAGCGAAGTTTCGAGCCAGTATTCGAGGAGCCAGGTTGTCCAACGCCCAACACGCCGCGGCGCCGCCCCGGATGGATTGCAACATGGTTTCCAAATCCAAGCCCGCGCGACAGCCGTACAATAACGACTCGCAGACGCCGATCATCGTTCCGGCGATCGTGATCTGATTGCAGAGCTTGGTGTGCTGACCGGCACCCGTCGCACCCTGATGGACAATGCTCGTACCCAACGATTCGAAAAGCGGCCGGATCGCTTCCAAGACGTGGACTTCTCCGCCCACCATAATGGACAACGATGCATTACGTGCTCCAACGTCCCCACCTGAAACCGGGGCATCCAGGAACTGCGCGCCGCGAGCCTTGACGGCTTCGGCTATCGTTCCGGCCAGACTCGGAGGAGCGGTCGTCATATCCACAAACACCATTCCCGCCTGTGCCTGATGAACGAGGCCTTCTTCGCCCAGGTACACGTCGGACACGTCCCGGGGGAACCCCACCATCGTGAAGACCACGTCGGATTCGTCGGCGACCCGTGCCGGTGAATCCGCCCATCGCGCCCCTCGCAGAAGCACCCCCTCGGCTTTGAACCGCGTTCGAGAAAAGACCGTGAGCGCATGGCCCTTGGCCAGGAGATGTCCTGCCATGGCAGATCCCATGACCCCCGTCCCGATCCATCCAAGACGAAGCGGAGAGGGAAGTTCGAAACGTGACGGCGAATAGAGCCCAGGATCTTCCATGGGAGTAAGGGTTACCCGTCGGGCAAGGCAGGTTGTTGTTGAGTCAGACAATGCAACGTCCCGAACCCCCACGCCAGATCGACCGCGTGAATCCCGACAACCGGGCGGTCTCGAAAACACTCACTCAAGATGCCCAGGGCTATCCGATCATTGGGATCATTAAACGTCGGGACCAGGACCGCCGCATTCGCAATATAAAAATTGGCGTAGCTCGCCGGAAGCCGCCGGCCGTCAAAGTACAGGGGGGCCGGCATGGGCAACGAAACCACTTCGATTTGTGTTCCATTCTCCAACGTCGCGTTCTCCAGGCGCTCTCGATTTTCAGCCAACACGTGATAATTGGCATCACCGCTGTTTCGTTCCTGACACAACACCACGGTCGTCGGATTCACGAAGCGACACACGTCATCCACGTGCCCATGGGTATCGTCCCCGGCAATGCCTTTGTTCAACCAGACAACGTTGGTGACGCCCAGGGATTCTTCTAACACCGACTCATAGTCTTCAGCCAAAAACCCGGGATTGCGGACCTGGACGTCACGATCCAGCAAACATTCTTCGGTGGTCAACGCGGTCCCGACCCCGTTTACGTCAATGCTGCCTCCTTCCAGGACCACCCTATGCCCTTTGCGCATAACGAGGAAGGAGCGGCATTTCAACCGGGAAGCCAGTTTCACCGGAACCCGATTGTCGTTATTATAACCGGCGTAGCGGGCCCACGCGGTAAACCGGAACCGTGCGATGGCCACTTCCGAAGACGGTCGATCCCGCGTCACGAAAACCGGACCGAAGTCGCGAGTCCACCCACGATCCGTCGCAATCCGAAAAAATTCGATGGCGGAAAGATCGGCTCCGGCCCGTGACAACACGCTCCGCGCACGATCTTCTTGAGCCAGGGACTGAACGAGAATACGGACCCGTTCCCCACCCGCCAATTTCCGAACGATCTCCCCATAGGCCCAATGAATGACGGCCAGTTTCCCGGGCCAATCAGAAGCATTATGGGGCCACCCAAGCCAAGTCGCCTCATGCGGCTCCCATTCCGCCGGCATGCGAAACCCTGATCGAGCAGGAGTGGATGTGTGATGCAATGTCTGCTTCCTGGAAGGAAGAGGATCGCGGGGCAAGACGTCCGGGATCTGCTTTCTAACACTCACCATCGTCGCTCTGATCAAAAAACCGCTTCGTGAGACCGCCATAGGCATCGACTCGACGGTCCCGGAGAAAAGGCCAATTGCGCCGAACTTCCTCAACCCGGCTCACGTTCACTTCGGCAAGGACAATCTCTTCTTTATCCATCGACGCTTCGGCCAGGACCGTGCCGAATGGGTCGCACATGAACGAACTCCCCCAAAATTCGATGCCGTCTCCGCCTGCATCGGGTTTCTCATGGCCTACCCGATTCACGGCGGCCACAAACACGCCGTTCGCAATCGCATGACTGCGTTGAATGGTCTGCCAGGCACTTCGTTGCGACTCACCTTCCCGGGCTTTTTCCGACGGATGCCACCCGATGGCGGTGGGGTAAAACAATATCTCGGCGCCCTGAAGCGTCGCGAGCCGCGCGGCTTCAGGATACCATTGGTCCCAACAGATGAGAGTGCCGATTTTACCCGCACTCGTTTGAATCGCCTGAAAACCCCTGTCTCCCGGAGTGAAATAAAACTTCTCGTAGTAGGCCGGATCGTCGGGAACGTGCATCTTGCGGTACAGGCCGGCAATGGATCCGTCGCTGTCAAGCACAGCCACCGAGTTGTGATAAATCCCGGCCGTCCGTCGCTCGAACACCGGAACGATAATCACCACGTTCAGCTTTCCCGCCACCTTGCTCAAGGCCTCGGTCGAGGGACCGGGAACCGGTTCGGCCAAATCAAACAACGCCGTGTCTTCCGTTTGACAAAAATATTGCGAACGAAACAGTTCCGGCAGACAGATGACCTTGGCCCCACGCCGTGCGGCTTCCTCAACGTTTGCAAGGGCAGAGCCGAGGTTATCCTGAGGAACAGCACCACAAGACATCTGGACCAAGGCTATCGTCAGATTGTTTCCCGAATTCATGAGAGATGAGCCTACCGAAACCTCCGTTATCCTACAACCCTCCTTTCCAGGACACGTTGAACATCATGAAGGGCCACTAAAAAATCCGTTACAAAACCGGCTGATCCACGAAGACGGAAGACGGTTCGAGAGAAGTCAGGGAGGCGGGTTCTTCGGCGGCAAGCATCGCCAGGGTCACACCGTCCAAGGCCTTACGGACGGCTTGATCGCGTTGGCGCAGAAGGGCGCCGACGAGATCGTTGCCTTCCTGCACTACGTCGGTGGGCGTCTGGTCTTTATGCGCGACGAGTTGAAGCACTTCCAGCACGGTGACCTGGTCCGGTGGTCGTCCCAAGGTCATGCCTTTGGGTTCGGCCGTTCGATACATCAGGCCGTGATTCACGAAATTTTCGACAAGGGCTTCCAGCGCGGCCAGGGGTACTCCTAATTTCGCCGCCAGTTGTTGGGTTTGATAGGGTGCTTCACCGGCCATATGCTGGCGTGTGACGTGGACCAGCATGGTCAGGGCCAGATGTTCCTGGAAGGCCGCGGTGTGTTGTCTCCATCGGAGGCGAGTCAGATAGGCGGTGGGATGTTGATGATAATACGCCACTTGCGCGCCGACCAGGACAATAAGCCAGCCGACGTAGAGCCAGATGAGGAACAAAATCAAAATGGCAAAACTGGAATAGATGGCACTGTAGCGCGTCGCTCCGGCAACGAAAGACGCAAACAACATGCCGACGACTTTCCACAAGATCCCGCCCGTCACTCCACCCACCAGGGCTGACGCGACGCTCACTTGCGTATGAGGAACGAACTTGTACAAAAACGTAAACCCGAGACAAATCAGCACAAACGGCATCAGGGCCGTCATCCAGAGCACGGCGATCCCCACGGGTTCGATTCGCAATATCGTTTGCACGAGCCAATGGCTTTGGGCCGAGGCGATGGTGGCCACGGCCGTGAAAACCAGCACGGGTCCCACCAGGACCACACTCAAGTAGTCGGTAAATTTTCTGGTCAGAGGTCGCGCGTCGCGCACCCGCCAGATATAATTGAGGGCTTCTTCGATTTTGTCGATCAGTGAATACGTGGTATAAAACAACCCTGCCAGACCAACGGCTCCCAGGGCACCGACTTTGAGGTTGTTGACGAATTCGACAATGTGACCGGCGATTTCCGACCCTTTTTCCCCCAACGGTTCCAGGCCTTGGACGAGCAACGGTTCGAACTGTTGGTGCACGCCGAAGGCTTTCAGCACGGAAAACATCACCGCCAGAAAAGGAACGAGGGACAGGAGCGTGGTCGAGACAAGACTCGTGGCCCGGATGCTGAGCACGCCATCACGAAAATCCGAGATCGCCACCACGATCAACCGCAGGGGTTTGATATACAACGCCGCCAAGCCCTGGAGTGTTGCGGAGTCCTGAAGCCACAAATCCCGGCGAAAAAATTTCTCGATTCGATGCAAGACGTTCACGGATTTTCCTTTATGCCCAGTGCTTTCAGCAGGTTCGGTTCACCTGATACCCTGATAATTACGTAAGCTACAACGGACATGCTCAAAAGTCCAGACCAACTCCCCTTTCACGAGAACCGCGACGGTTGGCGAACCGATCGGATTTTTTTATGATCCCGTGATGATGAAACCGATTTTGCACAAAACGATAACCGGGGTTTTCTTTCTTCTCTTCCTCGTGGCTTGCGAAGAAAATGTACTTTCGCCCCCTGCCTCCACCTCTGAGCACAACCTGTTCCGGGCAGATGACGATGCGGAGGAGGAACTCGTCCTTTTAGAAGCGCTTCGCGAGGCCGAAGCCGGAGGACAACCGGATAGCGCCCTTGCCGCAGCGTTGCATGACGTCGGTGAACTGTATCGGGTCCGTGGCGATTTGGCTGCGGCCGAGCCCTATTTCTGGCGGGCGCTCCCCGTGTGGGCGGATTCGGCAGGTGCTATGGATCCCCGCATGGCCATGAGCTTAAGCAGCTTGGCGTTGGTCTTTGAAACCAGGAAAGAATATACGAAAGCTCTGCCCTTGGTTGAACAGGCGCTAAAAATCAGGGAGGCGGAATTTGGCGTTGATCATCCCCTGATCGTTCCCAGTCTTGAACAGTATGCCGGCTTGCTTCGGCTTGTGAATCGGATCGAGGAGGCAGAACGAATTGACGCTCGGAGAGCGCGTATTCCGGCACCGTGATGGAGAGGCGAGCCAAGTCGTTTGCCCCCTCACCCCAACCTAAGCTCTACCTCCCCTCGCCCCTCCTTACAAAGGAGGGGAAGGAAAGGTAGAAATTCTCAACGAATGAGTGAACACGTACAGAGAGGGGACGGGAAGAGGCCTCATCACGACGCTAGTCACGTGACGCCGTATTCATGTCCATGGAAAAATGCGCTCGGCGATTGGACTGGAAACACGCCGTATTGAGCACGTGGCATACCGGCCGGTCTTTCCCGAAAGAGACCACCACCATTTGATGTGACGGAACCCCTAAATGCGACAAATACTGTTTGGCCGTCCGGGCACGTCTTTCGCCGAGGACATAATTGTACGCCTGCGTCCCCCGCTCATCGCAATGCCCTTCAATGGTAATGCGGGCATGCGGGTGTGCTTTGAGCCACTGTGCATTGGATTCCAAAATCCGGTGAGACTTTTCGGCAAGTCGCCAACTGTCATAGGCAAAGAAGACATCCCGGAGACCCTGTGAAACATGTGTGCTATTTTTCCGAGCATCCTCATGAGCGGAAGACGTGCCGGACGAAAATCCGGATACCGCAGACTGATCCGTGGTCAAGGCCTGGGACATGCCTTTACTGTTTCCCATCACAAAAGGACCCCCGGAAGAACCCGATACTCCGCTTCCCGTCGAAACAGGGAAAATAGAAGAAGAGCCCTCTTGTCCTCCTCCGACTATCTCGGTCCCGCCGTTGCCGTCGTCAAGATCGGCGGCTGATAACGCTTCCACTGTCCCGGCGTCACTGCTATCTGCCACTGAGGACTCCTCAAACAGGGCCGAGGGATCACCGTAAAGGTCTTTGTCATGACCCGTCACCTCATGGTTGCCCTGGCTTGCAAAAAGATCTTCCCCTCCACTCGCGCTACGAACCGACTTTTTTCCACAAGCCGAAACCAGCAAAAACAAACACGACAACGCGATCACAATGATTGTTTTATGTCCTTTCATGATCTGCCCTCCTTCTCACTAACCGGATGCTGTCTGTTCCATATCTGTCCTTAACGGCACGCTTTCTTTCTTCCGAAGACGAGACTTCCGCCTATGCTTATCTTATAAAAAGCAATTGCAAGAACGGGGCCAATTTATAAACATACAGCAGGCATTGTTGTTTCAAAAAGCGTCGAACTGGCCAATCACCAATGCCGAAAAGGCCTTCCGGCATTGGCCAAAAGGCTTTTCAAGAGGAAGGTATGCCCAAAAGAGGGATAATGCCGAAGACGTCGACCAAGCCAGGAACGGCGGGGATAACTGATGTTTTTTTTCAACAAGCGTTGCTTTTAGTCAACGCTTTGATCTCCGCTTCTTTGCCGGTGCGAGCTGTTTAAACGCCTGCGCGTTCATTTCCCCGGACACGAATTGATAGCAATGCCCGCCTTTCTCTTTTGCGCGGTACATTGCCCGATCAGCTTGTGCAATCAATGCATCGGGATCGGTTGCATCGAAGGGATACAACGCAATGCCCACGCTGGCCGTGATCGGGATCGTCCGATCGCCCACGGTTGCAGGTCGGCAAATGGCTTCCAGAACCTTTTGCGCCACGTGCCCGGCGTCCTGCTCCCGGTTCAGATCCTGCAGCACCATGGTAAATTCATCGCCGCTGAGACGAGCGATGGTATCCGTGCGACGCACGCAACGCACCAGACGATCCGCCACGATTTTGAGCAACGCGTCCCCTGTCTCATGACCCAGGGAATCATTAATCGGTTTGAAATGATCCAGGTCTACGAAGAGGACTCCGACTCCCCGACCGTGGCGTTTGGCTTGGGCCAATGCCTGCTTGAGGCGATCGGAGAACAGAAGCCGATTGGGCAAATCGGTCAGAGGATCATGATGGGCCAAGTGGAATATTCGCGCTTCCGTCTCTTTGCGCACCGTGGCCAAGGACAAGATGATCGTCATGTGCCTCGCGAGTTGTTCAATCCATTGAATCGTCAACGGATCAAAGGTGTCCCGGTGCGCACCATAGATTGCCATGACACCGAACGCCCGGTCCCGCATGCGGAGAGGAACCACGAGTTTCGCCGGGTATGCCATGGAACGGGACCTCCCGCGGTGACGTTCCTCTTGGAGATGAAGCGTCGTCTGCGTATCCAGAACGGATTCCATGCAACGCCGGTCTTCGTCGGTCAAACGTGACGGATCCCGGCTTGAACGGGAATCCCTGGCCCGTGCATGCACGGAAATGTCTTCACTGGCCTCTCGTATCGCCACCCACGCCAAAGGATACGAAAAGCGTTGCGTTAATTGTTCGCACAGGCAGGACAGGCTTTCTGAAAGGGAATTTCCCTCGAGAAGCCGTTCGCCCAGATCCTGAAGCAGCGGGAGAAGTTCTTCCGGGATTGACGTCTTCATTACCAGATCTCATTCGGGAACGTTGAGGATTCCCGTCTCGACGTCGCGTTGGACCTGCGCATAGCGTTCAGGCGTCCCCACGTCCGACCAGTACCCGGGAAACACGTACCCGGCGACCATGGCTCCTCGTTCGAGCCACCACACGTAGGCGTCGATGATCGAAGAACACCCCCCTTGCGGAACGTGGCGCAGCATCAACGGGTCAAGCACGTGGACACCGGCAAACATGCGACGGCACCGGATCACGTCGTCCTCTTGAGCCGCACGCCCTTTTCCATGAATGCGCAAGACCCGGTCGTCCTCATCCGTCTCGACCACGCCCCAGTGCTCGACGTTCGGGTCGTCACGCAGCGCCATGGTGGCAAGCGCTTCTTTTTTCCTGTGACACGCAACCAGTTGGGACAAATCGAGATCCGCGACCGTGTCTCCGTTCAACACAAGAAAGGGACCGTCGCCAAAGAACTCTTCGACGCGTTTGATGCCTCCCCCCGTTCCGAGTAACACCGGTTCATACGAATACGAAAGACGCATGTGCCATTGCGAGCCGTCGCCCAAGGTTTGTTTGACCTGCTCCCCAAGGTAGTGAAGGTTGATCATCACGTGCTCGACGCCATGGCGGCGCAGCAAAAGGAGGTTCCACACAAGAAGTGGATAGGGGCCTACGGGCAACAGCGGTTTCGGAACGGACTCCGTCAACGGACGGAGTCGTATGCCAAGACCCGCTGCCAAGACCATGGCTTTCATGGGATCGTTTTCACCATTCGGGAATATAGGGTGTGAGGTGAAGGAGGAGCGGTTCCAACTCGGGATATTTCTCCAGGTTTCGCCGCACGTAGCCCAACGTCCGTGGGATGTCCGCAAGAAACTTGGAATTCCCCTTGACCCGATCAATATACACGAACCGGCCGGCGGCTTTCAGATTGCGTTGAATGCTCGTGAAATCGAAGAGCCGCCGGAATGCCGCACGGTCCGTCAACAACAGACGATCCCGTTCGTCCGGATCCAGCCCCGCACACATCCCGGTGATGTATCGATCAATCATCTCATCAACAAACGCTTCATCCAACGCCATGTAGGAATCCCGGAGAAGAGAGGCCAGATCATAGGTTGCAGGTCCCAGTAACGCATCCTGAAAATCAATGACCCCCAGTCTATCGCCGTCCACCATCAAATTCCGTGAGTGGTAATCACGATGCGTGAACACCCGGGGTTGGCCGGCAAGCCATTCGGCGATGGTGGAAAACCCGTTGCGAATCGCCTTTTCGTCATCCGCACATATTGGCTTTTTGTCGCGCCTGGCCCAAATGCCGTATTCCAAAAAATGCTCGAACTCCCACATCAACAGCGGTTCATCAAACGAGCGGGAGAAGGCCTGGCATTCATCGGCACCGGCACCGCATGCCGTCAGTTGAAGATGGATCCGGACCAACGTATCGACGGCCAACGGATAGTATTTCCGAACGGTAGATTCTCTATCTCTGCTACACGCATGAAATAGGGTCAAGTCACCGAAATCTTCGAGATACAGGAGCCCGGCTGCTTCATCATAAAAATGAAGCGCGGGGACCGGGATCCCGGACCGGGCCAATGGCCGCAGGATATTCACAAACGGAAGTTCCCGGACATCCGTGGCTGCCCCGCTCACGGCTTCTTCCGAGACCTTGAATCCCTCCGGGTCCGCGAGTTGCATCAAAATCAGCGAGGGCATCGGCCCATTTTTCAATTCGAGCCGATAATACCGCCGATTCGATGCATCCCCACACAACGGCACGACGTTCACCAGCTCAGCCCGAAAGGGCAGCCGGGTCCGCAGCGTCGTCTCCAACAACACCGGATCCGGTCTTGGAGGTGAAGAAACGGCTTCAGGGCTCATACCGGCAAATTATAAGGCGTCTCACCTGCCCTGTCACTTTGCAATATCGGGATAACCAAATGTAAGCTATACCCCTTGGACAATGAGGACTCTCTGAAAGGTCGAACCCGCTCATGACAAGCCATTGTCCCCTCATACGATAAGCCTCATCCCGGAAGAGCATATAGACACGAACAGGAAGGGACCAAGCATGGAAATCGGATTTATCGGGCTCGGTAAAATGGGCATGAATATGGTGACGCGGCTCCGGCAGGGTGATCATCGTGTGCTTGTGTTCGACCGGACACAGGACCTCATGACGCAGGCTGAAGGAATCGGAGCGGTCGGAGCCTCTTCGCTTCAAGACCTCGTCTCGAAACTGGTCAAGCCGCGCGCCGTATGGATGATGGTGCCTTCCGGTGCGCCCACGGAAGAGACCGTTCAAGCCCTGGCGGACCTATTGGAACCCGGCGACGTCATCATCGATGGAGGGAACACCAACTTCCACGACGACGTCCGCCGGGCTGCGGAATTGAAAACCAAACAGATTCATTACATCGACGCCGGAACCAGCGGGGGCATTTGGGGACTCCAGATCGGCTATTGCCTGATGATCGGCGGCGAAGAAACACTTGTGCAGCGGCTTGCGCCGATTTTTACCACATTGGCGCCACAAGATGGATGGGCTCACGTCGGCGGTCACGGCGCCGGGCATTACGTCAAAATGGTGCACAACGGCATTGAATACAGCATCATGCAAGGCTATGCCGAGGGGTTCGAATTGATGTCCAAGAGCGAGTACCGCCTTGATTTACCCAAGATTGCCGACCTGTGGATGCATGGGAGCGTCGTGCGTTCATGGCTGTTGGAACTCGGGGCCACGGCGCTCAAAGACGACCCCACGCTCGCGGGATTACGCGGGTACGTTCAGGATTCGGGTGAAGGTCGATGGATGCTGATGGAGGCGATGGACAAGGACGTCCCGGTCCCGACCCTGTCCGCTGCGCTCTTTACCCGGTTCCGGTCCAGACAGGAAGAGTCGTTTTCCGAAAAAATGCTGGCGGCGCTCCGCAATGCATTCGGCGGCCATAAGGTCAAACGGTGATCAACGTCAACCTGAGTAGGATGAGATGACAAGACCCACACCACACGAGCAGCCCTTGACGAGACAGACCAACTCCGGTGCACACGTCGAACCCTGTACCCTCGTTATTTTTGGGGGATCAGGGGATCTCACCCGGCGTAAGCTCCTGCCGGCTCTTTATAATCTGAGGCTCGATGGATTGCTCCCAGCCAACTATGCCGTGGTGGGAATCGGGCGCAGACCCTGGAGTGACGACGAGTTCAGGAAGATAGCGCACGGCGGCATCGAGCAATTTTCCCGACAGTCTCTCCAACAGGACACGTGGGAGGACTTTGCACGACGACTGCATTATTTCTCCGGAGCCAGTGAAGATCTGACGACGTACCAGGGGCTCCGCAGACGGATCGAAGAAATCGAGACCCAATTCAATTTGTCGGGCCATCGCATCTTCTACCTGGCGATTCCGCCCTCCTCCTTCGGACCTTCATGTGAGGGGTTACGGCACGCCGGGCTGATCTATCCGGCCGACTTGCCTGATCGCGTCTCCCGCGTCATCGTTGAAAAACCCATTGGTCATGATCTGGAGTCGGCAAAAGCCATCAATACGACGATCGGTGAAGTGTTCGACGAATCTCAAATCTACCGTATCGATCATTATCTCGGGAAAGAAACGGTGCAGAATATCATGGTGCTCCGATTCGCCAACAGTATTTTTGAACCCATCTGGAATCATAAATATATCGACCACGTCCAGATTACCGTGAGCGAAGAGGAAGGCTTGGGCACCAGGGCCAGCTATTATGAACAGGCCGGGGCACTCCGGGATATGATGCAGAATCACATCCTCCAACTCCTCTGCCTGATCGCCATGGAACCACCCTATTCATTGGATACGGACGTCGTTCGCAATGGCCGCATGGAAGTCCTCCGTTCTCTCCGCCCCATCCGTGGCACGGACGTGGAGCATGTCACCGTCCGTGCGCAATACACCCCGGGCACCATCAAAGGCCAGGAAGTTCCCGGGTATCGGCACGAGGCAGGCGTCCGACCGGATTCGACAACGGAGACGTACGTGGCGTTAAGGTGTTACATGGAAAATTGGCGGTGGTCGGGAGTTCCCTTTTATCTGCGAACCGGGAAAGCGATGCCGCGTCGCGCCTCGGAAATTGCCGTTCAATTCAAAGATATTCCGGAAATTCTCTTCAACGCCGCCTCCCTAACGCGCCAAGCACCAAACGTGCTGACGTTTCGCATTCAACCACATGAGGGAATGGCGTTGAGGATTATGGCCAAGAATCCCGGAAGCCGGGCAACCACTCATCCCGTGGACATGAACTTCAACTATGGCGATGCCTTTTCCGCTCCATCGCCTGAAGCCTATGAACGGTTGCTGTTGGACGTGATGGCCGGGGATGCTTCCCTGTTTATGCGGCGCGATGCCGTAGAAGCCTCATGGGCCTGGATTACGGATATTCTGGACGGGTGGAAAGTCCTCGGCAGCCGAGGGTTGTCTGAATACCCCGCAGGCACGTGGGGGCCCATCGAAGCGGACAAGCTCATCGCAACCGATGGCCAACAATGGCGGTTGGTGTAACGCCGGCATTGTTGGGCGGCATCTTATGCCGCCGTCTTCCCTCATGTGTTGACCATTCCACCCCCCTCACCCCAACCCCCCGATTAAAAATGTCGGGGGCGTCGCCTCATTTCGGACCATGGGCGAGGGAGCCTACCTCTCTTTACTAAGGAGGGGCAGGGGAAAGGGCCTCCTCCATCGCCTTCTGGATTCGCCTGAGCCCTTCTTCTACGTCGCAACCCAGATGAATCCGAATCACCCGCCGGTTGCGCGTGCAAAAACTCTTCATATCGCCCAATGCCTGTGCGGCCGCCAACGTTCCAAAGGAATAGGGCTCGTCGGGGATGTCCAGATCCGCTTTCTGATCCGCCGTGACCTGAAGGAACACTCCGGAATTAGGGCCACCCTTATGGAGTTGGCCGGTTGAATGAAGGAAGCGGGGGCCGTATCCCAACGTCGTCGAGACTCGTTTCGCGTCACGGATGATGATGCGAATACGCTGGAAGGCGTCGTGAACCGCTGGCGTCCGTTCAAGATACGCATTGATCGCCACGTAATCACCGGTCCGTACACGGGAGAGGTGCGCGGCCACCGCGTGGGGCAACGAAGACGCGCCATTCAAGGCTTGTCGATTCGCGTCATCGGCAAAGATGCGAACGTCGCCATCCGTGATGACGGGTGATTCCTCCGGCAATCGTCCATTTTGTTTGAATTCGTCGAGATAGAACTTGGTAAACTCTTTACTTTCCTGGACGTTAGGTTGATCGAACGCGTTGATTCCCAACAGGGATCCTATGGTGGCGGTCGCCATTTCCCACCGGAAAAACTCCTGTCCGAGGTTCACCAAACTCGTGCAATCAATACGCACGACCGGATGCCCGGCCGATTGCAAGGCATCGACGGTTGCATCCTGCTCCGGAACGGCCCCATCCGCGTAACGGATATACACGAACACACGATCGTTGCCGTAGACGTGCGGGACTCCCAACGGTTCATCATCGACCGGAATAAGGCCCATTCCTTCTTTCCCCGTACTCTCGGCAATCAATTGTTCCAACCAGGCACCCAAATCGCTGACCGCGGGAGAGGTGATAAACGTCACCTTATCATGACCGGCTTTAGCCAACGTGCCCAAGACCACACCCAACGTGATTCCGGGATTGTCCGCAACGGGTACGGTTGAATCGCAACGCCGGCGCATGCGTTCGGCCTGACGCAGGAGAGCCTCAACGTTCACGCCCATCGCGGCGGCCGGTACCATGCCAAAGTTGGATAAGGCTGAATAGCGTCCTCCAACGTCGGGCACACCGGGAAAAATATCTCGAAACCGGAGTTCTCGGGCCAGGCGTTCCAAGAGAGAACCCGGATCGGTAATCGCGATGAAATTCTCGCCGGCGCGGTCCCCCCTGATCCGCCGCATCCGTTCAAAAAAATATTTTTGGAACACCAACGGTTCGGTGGTTGAACCGGACTTGCTCGCCACGATACACAGCGTATGTTCGAGATCGACTCTCTCTTCAAAACTCCTCACTTGCGAGGGAACGGTACTATCCAACACGTGCAGTTCGGGATAGCCTTGGATGACGCCAAAGGTCATCCGGTACACTTCGGGGCAGAGGCTGCTGCCCCCCATGCCCAACAGGAGGATATGGGTAAACCCGGCGTTTTTGACTTCATCGGCAAACGCCTGCAGCCGCGAGACGTGACGGATCTGTTGTTCAGAAAGGGCCAGCCAGCCGAGGGCGTTTCGAATGACGGCCTGATGGGCGGGGTCCTCGTGCCAGAGTGCGGGGTCTTTCGCCCAAATCCTGCGGACAAAATCTTGGGCGTGCAAGTCGTCGAGCGCGTCACGCACGGCCTCGTCGAATGCTCCCACCACGTAGGTTTGGTGGTTCATCCCCGGATCCAGCGCCCGTTCCTGACCGTTCTCACTCATGCGTTAGGTTCAACACAAAAAAGAGAGCATTGATATGAAATTGGTATGAAGATAGCTAATGTGCCTCGAACTGTCATTCCCGACGTTTGTAATCGGGAATCCAGTGTCGTTCTCTTAACGGACGCAGAAAAAAGTAAAAACCCTGGATCCTCGATTAAAAATGTCGAGGATGACAGAGCATGGAGCGGGACATCCCCTTTTCATGCCTTGGGGTGTAACAGGCAAGCCTGCATCAGAAATTCCCGTATGTGCTCTACCATTTGTCACGGCATACTCGTGACGGGTTTCATTAACGAACTTCTGCGTTGACGGCAGTCTCCAACTGTTGTTTGGCAGCGGCCACGACCTGATCCACGGTAAATCCGAAATGGTTGAGAAGATCCTTAAATGGTGCCGATGCCCCATAAGTGTCGATACCGAGACTCGTGCCAGTCAACCCCACGTACTTACTCCAGCCGAACGTCGTCGCTTGCTCAACGGAAACCCTGGCGGTCACTTCAGGAGGCAGGACGCTGTCCCGATATTCCTGACTTTGCTGTTCAAAGAGTCTCCAGGCCGGCATGCTCACCACTCGCGCGTGGATTCCCTGCCTTTTGAGTTCCTCGTACGCTTCTACACAGAGAGAGACTTCGCTCCCTGAAGCCAGCAGCAGAACCTCGGGTTTGCCGTCCTCGGCATCAGCCAGGACATACGCTCCTTTGGCCAAGCCACTGGCCGGCGCATACCGTGTCCGGTCCAACGTCGGAATGGCCTGCCGCGTCAGGACCAAGATCACAGGTTGACGTTGGAGTTCCATAATGACCCGCCACGCTTCCACGACTTCATTGGCATCCCCGGGCCGGATCACCATGAGATCGGGAATCGCGCGCAACGATGCCAAGTGCTCGATGGGTTGATGCGTCGGCCCATCTTCGCCAAGACTGATCGAATCATGCGTAAACACGTAAATCACGGGGACCTTCATCATGGCCGCAAGGCGGATGGCCGGTCGCCCGTAATCGCTGAAGATCAAAAACCCGGCACCATAGGGACGAACTTTCGAGAGCGCCATCCCGCTCAAGATCGAACCCATCGCGTGTTCCCGAACGCCGAAATGCATATTGCGCCCGCCCTCGGACCCGGCTTGAAAATCTCCGGCCCCCTCGAACGTCAGAAGCGTTTTGGTGGAAGGCGCCAAATCCGCAGAACCGCCAATCAACCAGGGAACTTCCTTGGCAATGGCATTGAGGACTTTTCCGGAAGACGCCCGGCTCGCCACGCCCTTGGGATCCGCAGGGAATTCCGGCAATTCCTTATCCCAGCTTTCAGGGAGTTGGCGGCATTCCATTTTCGACAGTTGATCCGCCAGTTCAGGATATTTCTCCTTGTACGCGCGAAACATGGTCGTCCAAGCGTTTCGTTCGGCTTTCCCTCGCGCGCCGATGCCGGACCGAAAATGTGCCAACACGTCCTCGGGCACCAGAAATTTCGCCTCTTCGGGCCATCCGTAGTTTTTCTTCGTCAGGCGAATTTCGTCTTCGCCCAGCGGTTCGCCATGTGCCCCGTGCGTATCCTGTTTATTGGGTGCGCCGAACGCGATGTGACTGTCAACGATAATGAGACTCGGGCCTTCGGTTTGGTTCTTGAACGAATCGAACGCCTGCGTCAACGATTCCAAATCATTGGCATCGTCGACGTGTGAGACGTTCCATCCATAGGCTCGAAACCGGGCGGCCACGTCCTCGCTGAAGGCCAATGCGGTTTTGCCTTCAATGGTAATACGGTTGTTGTCGTACACCCAACAGAGATTCGACAACTTGAGATGGCCCGCAAGCGAGGCGGCTTCGCTGGAAACGCCCTCCATCAAACACCCGTCTCCACAAAGAGAAAAAACATCGTAATCGATGACGTCGAAACCGGGGCGATTGAAATACCGGGTCATCCACCGCTGGGCAATGGCCATGCCGACACTATTGGCCAATCCCTGTCCCAGGGGGCCGGTGGTGGTTTCCACGCCGGTCGTACAATGCTGTTCAGGGTGACCCGGGCATTTGCTGTCCAATTGCCGAAACCGTTTAATGTCGTCCAGGGTCACCGCAAGCTCATCGGTCGATTCATGCCCATCTCCGATCTCCTTGATTTCGCACAGATGAAGAATGGCATACAGCAGCATGGAGGCATGGCCCACGGACAGAACGAAGCGATCACGATTGGGCCAACCGGGATCACCGGGGTCATAACGCAAAAACCGATTCCACAAGCAATAGGCCAACGGGGCCAGGGCCATGGGGGTGCCGGGATGACCGGAGTTCGCGGCTTGTACCGCGTCCATCGCCAACGTACGAATGGTGTTGATACTTAGCTGCTCTACGGATTGCTGCCCTGACATAGTCATCATCCCTTTCATGCTATCCTTCCGTGGTGACGATTCACGGAAATCTACGTAAATTTCATGTGTACATCAGGAGAGCAGGATCGTCTTGTTCCTCCCCTTTGTAAGGGGAGGCTAGGTGGGGTAGAGTCGCATACACAGAAGGTACCGGCACCGACCACCACACGCGACCTGTTCACTCCGGCCCAAACTCTACCTCCCAACTTTTCCCTCTTCGGAAAAAGTTCCCGTCCTTACAAAGGAGGGGAAGGAAAGGTCGAATTAGCAACGAATGACTGAACACCTACAAACCGGAGAATACCCTTTTGAAGAGGATCTTGCCAAATGAGGGCAGCGGGTGTCGAAGGGTCAACGGTTCATTGCAAACCGGCTTCTCCCGGCCTTATGATACGACCTACCATGAAAGTCATTGTGACCAATCCACGTCAGGAGCTTGAAGTTCAGGGGCCTACCCGGGTTCATCAACTCCTGCAACGGCTCGACCTGACTCCGGAAGCCTACCTGGTCATCCGTGGGGACGAGCTGGTCACGGAGGATACGGTGCTTCAGGATTCAGACTCGATTGAAATCAGGTCGGTCATCTCCGGGGGGTAGCCGCGCCATGCGTTGCCGAAAATGTGCCCAACCTGCCGTCATCAAAATGCCCAGGCACAATACCTCGTTGTGCAAAGACTGCTTTACCGAATTTGTGCATACCCAGGTCCGGCGAGCCATCAAAGCCCACCGGATGTTCGCGGCCGACGACCGCATTCTGGTGGCCGTATCCGGGGGCAAGGACAGCCTCACCCTCTGGGCCATCCTGCTGAAACTCGGGTACCGGGCTGACGCCTTGTACGTGGACTTGGGCATTGGTGACTACTCGGCCCGGCCCAGGCAAAAGGTCCAACGCTTCACCGACACCGTCGGTGCCGCCTATCAATCGAAACTCCACGTTCATACGGTGGAACAGGAGCAAGGCGCCGGCATTCGGGAATTGGCGACGCTGGTCCATCGACCGACCTGCTCCACCTGCGAGACCATGAAACGCTATTAGTTCAACCGCGTAGCCGTCGAGCAGGACTACGACGTGATGGCAACCGGTCATAATCTGGATGATGAAGCAGCCAGGCTCTTGGGAAACGTCCTGCATTGGCAGACGGATTACCTGGACAAACAAACGCCGAGTTTGCCTGCCTCACTCGGAGGGTTTGCCAAGAAAGTCAAACCCCTGTATCGCCTGACGGAGCGTGAGATCGCAGCCTATGCGGTCATCCATCATATCGACTACATCGTGGAGGAATGCCCGATGGCCAAGGGCTCCAAGTTGCTGGCCTACAAACATGCCTTGAATCGACTGGAGGCCGACTCGCCGGGGACCAAACAGACCTTTTACCTGAACTTTTTGGATCGTCAAGCCAAACAGCAAGAAACAGCCGGAAAGATTGCCGAACAGGATCGACAACGCCTCCATCCCTGCACGACCTGCGGCCAACCGACATCCGCGAACGTCTGCTCGTACTGCCAAATGATGGCCAAAGCCAAAGCCCACGTCTGACAACCGACCACCGGTATTCTTCTTTGCTTCCGGCACGAACCCCCAAAAATTGACCGGATCATATCGACTATGCCACATTCGTTTTTCCTGTCCAGTACGCATTTGAAGATGAAGAAATGGTTGGAGGACTTTTATGGCTTCGGATCTCAAACACAAAAGTCGTGAGTTGACGGAAGGACCCGGACGGGCACCGGCCCGGGCCATGTTACGGGCCGTGGGGCTTCGGGATGAGGATTTTGCCAAACCGCTCGTCGCCGTCGCGAATACCTGGTCCGAGGTCACCCCATGCAATTTGCATCTGCGTGACATTGCCGAAAAGGTCAAAGACGGTATCCGCGAGGCTGGTGGCGTGCCCCTCGAATTTAATAGCATCGTCATATCTGACGGTATCAGCATGGGCACGGAGGGCATGAAAACCTCCCTGATCAGCCGTGAGGTCGTGGCCGATTCCATCGAACTGGTGGTCCGCGGTCATTTGTTTGATGCCGTGGTGGCCATCTCCGGGTGTGACAAGACCATCCCCGGCACGGTCATGGCCCTGGCCCGGCTCAATCTTCCATCGCTGATGCTTTACGGGGGATCCATCATGCCCGGCCAGTTCCAGGGCCGGAACGTCTCGATCCAGGAAGTATTCGAGGCGGTGGGGGCTCACGCTCGCGGCACCATGTCGGATACCGAACTGCACGATCTCGAGAGTGAGGCCTGCCCGGGAGCAGGGGCCTGTGGCGGACAATTTACCGCCAATACCATGTCGATCGCGTTCGAGTTCCTGGGCATTTCCCCGATGGGATTCAACGGCGTTCCCGCGTTGGACTCCCGCAAGGAATCCGTCTCGGCCCAATGCGGACATCTCGTGATGGACCTGTTGAAAAGCGATCTTCGGCCCAAGGACATTATCACGCGAGATGCCTTGGAAAACGCGATTGCCGCGGTGGCTTCAACCGGTGGATCCACGAACGCCGTGCTTCACCTTTTAGCCGTGGCCCATGAAATCGGGGTGGCATTGGACATCGACGATTTTGATGCCGTCAACCAACGCATACCCCTGATTGCCGATTTGAAGCCGGGCGGCCGGTACATGGCCGCAGACTTGTATCAGGCCGGAGGCACCCGTCTCGTGGCCAAACGCTTGCTCGAGGCCGGCCTGCTCAAGAGCGAGTGCCTGACCGTCACGGGACGCACCATCGGGGAAGAAGCCCACACCGCTTCGGAAACGCCGGGCCAAAAAGTCCTCTATCACGCGGCGGAACCGATCAAGTCCACGGGCGGCTTGGTGATCCTGCACGGGAACCTGGCTCCCGACGGGTGCGTGGTCAAAGTCGCCGGCCACAGCAAGCTGACGCATACCGGTCCGGCCAAGGTGTTTGATTGTGAAGAGGACGCCTTCGCCGCCGTACAGAACGAGAACATCGTGGACGGCGACGTCGTCGTGATCCGGTATGAAGGGCCTCAAGGCGGACCCGGCATGCGGGAAATGCTGGGCGTGACCAGCGCTCTTGTCGGCGCCGGCCTGGGCGAAACCGTCGCCCTGCTCACGGACGGCCGGTTTTCCGGCGCCACGCATGGCATGATGGCCGGACACGTGACTCCGGAAGCTACCAGAGGCGGTCCCGTTGCGATTGTGCAAAATGGAGATACGATTACGTTCGACGTCCCCAACCGGCGGCTCGACCTGATGATTTCCCCCGAGGAAATGGATGCCCGGTTGCGGCAATGGGCCGCCCCTCCTCCGAAGTACACGAGTGGGGTGCTCGCGAAGTACGCTCGTGCCGTCTCAT
>JAHRAK010000138.1 GCA_020027535.1 Nitrospirales bacterium | reverse complement strand
TCGGCGTTTCCCTTGCATAGTGCATGAACCCGCGGGGATCAGCCATGCGCCACCGCCTCCTGGGTGCTTTTTTTCAGGGCCGCCTTGCGTTCCTCCAGGACCCGCTTGTAATCCAGCGGCATCACCTTGACGAAGTTCCGAAGCATCATCGGCCAGGAGTCCAAAATCATCCGGGCCTTGCGACTACCCGTATAGCGCACGTGATTCTCGATCATGGTCCTCAGGGTTTGCACGTCTTCGGGCTCTGCGACCTTTTCCAATTCCACCATCCCGAGATTGCACCGGGATTCGAATTTCCCGTCTTCATTCCAGACGTAGGCTTCCCCGCCCGACATGCCGGCTGCGAAGTTTCGACCGGTGCTGCCCAGCACCACGACCACGCCCCCCGTCATGTACTCACACCCGTGATCCCCGGTGCCTTCGATCACCGTGCGGACGCCGCTGTTTCTCA
Organism: Nitrospirales bacterium; assembly: GCA_020027535.1. Classification (GTDB taxonomy): domain Bacteria; phylum Nitrospirota; class Nitrospiria; order Nitrospirales; family UBA8639; genus Bin75. Next base: position 59,027 of record JAHRAK010000138.1, on the reverse strand, counting down.
CCGCAAACCGTTCACCGGCCGTCCCATAAAAATAACACTCGCCGCGCGTGGCCCCGTAGAGCGACGTGTTGCCGATCAGAATCGTCTTTTCGGGTTCAAACGTCGCGCCTTGTGGCGGGGTCACGATGATCCTGCCGCCGGAGAGCCCCTTCCCCAGGTAGTCGTTCGACTCGCCTTCGAGATAGAGGGTGATGCCTTTGCCCACAAAGGCGCCGAACGATTGGCCGGCTGACCCCTTGAAGTTGATGGTAATGGTATCGACGGGCAATCCTTCTTCCCCGTATTTCCGTGCGATACGACTGGACAGGATCGTCCCGGTCGTCCGGTCGGTATTACGGATGGGCAAATCCAGCGTCACCTTTTCCTGTCGTTCAATCGCCGGCTCACACAATTGCACCAACTTCACGTCCAACACCTTATCCAACCCGTGGTCTTGCGATTGGACGTTGTACGTCGCCACCTCGGACCCGACCTCCGGGCTCCACAGCAAGGGTGAGAGATCCAGGCCGCTCGCCTTCCAATGGTCGATGGCTTTTTGCATTCTCAATTTGTCGCTGCGGCCGATCATCTCCGGAAACGTTCGGAACCCGAGTTGCGCCATCAACCGTCGAACCTCTTCCGCCACGAAGAAAAAGAAATTCACCACGTGTTCCGGTTGACCGGCGAATCGGCTCCGAAGTTCGGGATCCTGAGTCGCGATCCCGACCGGACAGGTATTGAGATGACATTTCCGCATCATGATGCAGCCTTCGACAATCAACGGCGCGGTGGAAAAACCGAATTCCTCGGCCCCAAGCAACGCCGCCACCACGACGTCGCGACCCGTTTTCATCTGTCCGTCGGTTTCCACTTTGATGCGTCCCCGCAGGTCATTGAGGACGAGGGTTTGATGGGTCTCGGCCAAGCCCAACTCCCAGGGAATCCCGGCAGACTTGATCGACGACAAGGGAGACGCTCCCGTACCGCCGGAATCACCACTGATCAACACCTTGTCGGCATGCGCTTTGGACACCCCCGCGGCCACCGTGCCCACGCCGACTTCGGACACCAGCTTCACGGACACGTCCGCGTCGGGATTCGAATTTTTCAAATCGAAAATGAGTTGCGCCAGATCTTCGATGGAATAGATGTCATGATGCGGCGGCGGGGAAATGAGTCCCACGCCGGGCGTGGAAAACCGCATCCTGGCGATGACTTCATCGACCTTATGACCGGGCAGTTGGCCCCCTTCCCCGGGTTTGGCTCCTTGCGCCATTTTGATTTGCAGTTCTTTCGCGTTGACCAGATAATTCGCCGTCACCCCGAACCGCCCGGAGGCCACCTGTTTGATATACGAATTCTTCGAATCGCCGTTCGGTAGCGGAATAAAGCGTTCCGCATCTTCCCCTCCCTCACCCGTGTTACTCTTGGCGCCGATCCGGTTCATCGCGATCGCAAGCGTTTCATGGGATTCTTTACTGATGGCCCCATACGACATCGCGCCGGTGGTAAACCGCTTCACGATGTCCCGGGCGGGTTCCACTTCTTCCAACGGCAAGGGATCAGGCAAAACTTTAAAATCAAACAGACCGCGCAGATTCGACCGGCGTTGGGTTTCGTCATTCACCAGCCGGGCGTAGGCTTCGTAGGTCTCGGCATCGTTGGTCCGGGTCGCGTGTTGCAGCGTGTAGATGGTCTCCGGATTCCAGTTATGATGTTCGCCCTGGATGCGGTAATGAATCTCACTGCCGAAGTCCAACTGCCGAACCGGAACCGGTTCATACGCCACCAAGTGACGACGCAGGGTTTCTTCGGCAAGTTCCCGCATGCCCATACCCTGGATGCGTGAGGGGGTCCCCGTGAAGTACCGATTCACGAGTTCATCGTTCAGCCCGACGGTTTCGAAGATCTGCGCACCGCAATAGGACTGCACCGTGGAAATGCCCATCTTCGAAAAAATCTTGAGCAGGCCCTTGTTAATGGCCTTGATAAATTTTCCCGACGCGGTTTCCGCGTCAATACCTTCCGGCAAATAGCCTTCGCGTTCCAGGTCTCTGTAGGTTTCAAACACGAGATACGGATTGACCACGCCGGCGCCGTATCCGATCAAACACGCAAAATGATGCGTGTCTCGCGGCTCGCCGGTCTCAAGAATCAGGCCGACCTCCGTTCGCGTGGCCTCACGCACCAGGTGATGGTGGACCGCGGAAATCCCCAACAAGCTGGGAATCGCCGCCCACTCCTCATTCACCCCGCGATCGCTCAAAATCAGGAATTTAAAGCCCTGCTGAATGGCCTTGGACGCCTCCTGGCACAGATGGTCCACGGCCGTCCCCAACCCCTCGGGCCCGTCGGCCACGCGGAACAACAGGGGCACCGTCTTGCTGACGAAATGGGGATCTTCGATTTCCCGGATCTTTTGCAACTGTGCATTCGTCAGAATCGGCTGCTGCACCTTGATCCTGCGACAGGCCTCCGGTGTCTCGGCCGTCAGGTTGGGCTTCGGCCCGATATTCGTGACCAGCGACATGACCAACTGTTCCCGAATGGGATCGATCGGGGGATTCGTCACCTGGGCAAAGAGTTGTTTGAAATATTTGGACAACAGTTGCGGCCGGTTGGACAGCACCGCCAAGGGGGTATCCGTGCCCATGGACGACACGGGCTCTTCGCCGTTGATCCCCATGGGCGACAACACCATCTTGATTTCCTCGATGGTATAGCCGAACACCTGCTGTCGTTGGCGGAGAGTCGGGTGATCCGGTTGCGGGACGCTCAACGGCTCGGGGAGTTCATCCAACGACACCCGATACTGGGTCACCCAGGACCGGTAGGGTTTACGCCCGACCATTTTCGCCTTGATTTCTTCGTCGTCGATAATGCGGCCTTGCACCGTATCCACCAAGAACATGCGACCCGGTTGGAGCCGCCCTTTTTCACGAATGTTTTTCGCGTCGGCCGGCAAGACTCCGGCTTCGGACGCCAGGACGACCAAATCATCCGTCGTCACCTGATACCGGCAGGGCCGCAACCCGTTCCGGTCCAACGTGGCTCCGATCAATTTGCCGTCCGTAAACGCAACGGCCGCCGGTCCGTCCCAGGGTTCCATCATCGCGGCGTGATATTCATAGAAGCCCCGCCGGGTCAGATCCATGTGAGGGTTCCCGACCCACGGTTCGGGAATCAACATCATCATGGCATGAGGCAGGGACCTGCCGGCCATCACGAGAAATTCCACCGCATTATACAGGCACGCCGAGTCGCTTTGTTCCTCATACACAATGGGGTAGAGTTTTTCGAGGTCATCGCCGAACAGGTCGGACGCCAGGCGCCCCTGGCGCGCCCGCATCCAATTGACGTTCCCGCGCAACGTATTGATTTCGCCATTGTGCACGACGTACCGGTAGGGATGCGCCAACGACCACGTGGGAAAGGTATTCGTGCTGAAACGGGAATGAACGAGCCCCAAGGCCGAAACCATGCTGGCATCCGTCAGATCAGGGAAAAAGCCTCCGAGTTGCTCCGGCAACAGCATGCCTTTATAGACGATGGTGTTGGAAGACAAACTGCAAATATAGACTCGGCCGCGTTCCACCAACGCGGACTCGCGAATCGCCCGGGCAATACGTTTCCGGACGACGTACAACTTCCGTTCAAACTGGCCCTCGTTCAGAATATCGCGCGCAATGAAAAACTGTCGCATATGGGGAAGGGTCTGTTGCGCCAGATCGCCGACGTATTCGAGCTTCACCGGGACGTCGCGCCATCCCAAAAACCTCAGCCCTTCTTCACGAATGATTGATTCAAAGAGGCCTTCACATTGCCGGCGAAGCAGTTCATCCTGGGGCAGGAACACCATGCCCACCCCATAGCCGCCCGACTCGGGCAGTTGCAGGCCGACGTCCTGACAGGCACGCCTGAAAAATTCATGAGAGATTTGCAGAAGGATCCCCGCGCCGTCACCGGTACACGGATCGCAACCCTGCGCCCCGCGATGGTACAAATTCTTCAACACGTTCAACGATTGTTCGATGATCTCGTGTGACTGGTGCCCTTTGATGTTGGCGACAAAGCCAATGCCGCACCCGTCCTTCTCAAACCGCGGGTCATAGAGCCCCTGGTTAGGGGGCAGTCCATATGGGGATCGTTGGGGACTCATACGCAATCAGGGGCACGCATTACATCCTTCGACAGGCTCCCTTCGACTTCACGCTTCCGTTCGTTCTGAGCGTAGCGACAGCGAAGTCGAAGAACGCTCAGGACAGGCACGTCTCTCCACGAGTCGGAAATCTCATGTTTCCTCCCCCCCGCCTCACCGGTCATTTCGCCTGACTCATGAAAAAAAGAAGGCAATCCGAAGAGAAACAGAGACAAGACTGAAACCTACTGGATACGGAAAAAAAGTGTCAAGGCAGATCCTGTAAAGCGACGATTCCATGCTTGCAAAAGCCATGTGGGCGAACACAGCGGTTCGCCCCTACGTACCTTGACAAAGACCGGACCCTGTCCATAGGATCGCTGAAATGGGCAGTGGGCAACCAGTCGTTCAACGTTCCCTGACGATGGACGAGGTATGGGATCTTTATCGCCAGGACCTCGAAGAAATTGAATCACACATTCGGCGCAACCTCAATTCCGAGGCTCCCCTCATTAACGAAATGGCCGCCCACATTCTCGACGGCGGCGGCAAACGCATTCGCCCTCTCCTATTGAGTCTCTGTTCCCGGCTCACGGACTACGTCCCCAAAAACGACTTGGTCCTCGGCAGCCTCATCGAGTTCATCCATACGGCGACCCTGCTGCATGACGACGTGCTGGATGAAGCGGCTCTTCGCCGGGGGCGACCGACGGCTCGACGCATTTGGGGCAATCGGGCCAGTATTCTGGCGGGCGACTACCTGTACTCACGGGCAATGCATCACATTGCCGCGTTCAAGAACCACGAAGTGAATGATGCCATGGCCATGGCCTGCCGGATGTTGGCGGAAGGAGAAATTCTTCAACTGTGCGCCAACCGGCAACCGCTGTTACCCGAGTCGGAGTATCTCCGGATCGTCGAATACAAAACCGGAGCCTTATTGGCGGCCGGGTGCAAGGTAGGCGGCCTGATGGGCGGAGTCTCTCCCCTTCAAGCGGAAGAATTGCATCAATTCGGGGTAAACCTGGGCATTGCCTTTCAATTGGCCGACGACTGGCTCGATTACACGGCCAATGAAAAGAACCTTGGGAAAACCCTTGGACAAGACTTGATGCAAGGGATGGTCACCCTGCCCCTGATCCACGTCTTGCCATGTCTGCCGGATGAAAATCGACGGATCCTGGTCGCCAAAATTGAACGCAACGCCATTAAAGAGGACGATTTGCTCCAGCTTACGGAACACATGCACCAGCATGGATCGTTGCGATACACCAGGGCTCGTTCCCGGGAATACATCGATGCCGCCCTCTCGAATCTCACCACCTTTGAAGATTCCACTGCCAAGCGCGCCCTCCTCGTCGTAGCCGATTACATGGTCAACCGCGACTGCTGATGGGTTTCAATCCGTCTTTCGTGAAGGAGTGGATGTCTTCAGCGTCTTCACGAAATTTATAGAATTCCCAGAGAAGACCTTCGGGATCTTTCGAATACACCGTACTCTCTTCGGCGTAACAGCAGGTTTCGTTGCGGATCACCTGGTTCGCCAAGCCTTGGGGTTCCAAGCGGGAAATTGTGGATTCCACTTCATCCATCTCCATCATCTCAAAGCCGACGTGGTTGAGACGTTCGGTTGCCTCCGGATTCTCAAAGAGGACCAGCTTGATGGGCGGAGAATCGACGGCAAAGTTAGCGTAACCGGGCTTTTTCTTGTTGACCGGTGCTCCAAGCAGTTTGGAGTAATAATCAACAGCTTTATCAAGATCGCGAACGTTCAAAGCGAGTTGAAATCGCATAGTATGCTCCTTTCATAGCGGGTTGGTATCAGCAGCACGCGCCGCGCTTTTTCGTCCTGGAGCTTTCGCCGTTGACTCCCTGGCAGCAGTTTTCGGTCAAGAAACTGAGAAACGCGGTCATCGTTCCGAAGTCGGCACGATAGATGAGGGAGCGACCCTCACGGTGGCATCGAACAGTCCCCGCATTCTTGAGTTCCTTAAGATGGAAAGAGAGTGTGGCTGCCGGGATGCCGAGCGCATCTCCAATGGCGCCTGCGGCCATTCCCTCTTGCCCTGCCCGAACAAGTAGCCGAAAGATGTCGAGACGAGTCTCCTGGGCCAACGCGGCTAGTACGCTGATTGCCTTTTTATTTTCCATATTTCTAATATTATAGAAATATAGAATAATGTCAAGGTTTCCTGTGAGAAAATTTCCGTAGCCCGGATGAAAGAAGCGGAATCTTGGGAATTCGACGCATTGAAGGAGACAGGAACTTCCCTCATGAAGTCTTGGCAATCGCAGCGTTATCCCGCAGCACGGCCAGAAAGACGAGCCCGATGAGAATCCAGAGGATTTCGCGGATCCGGCGGATCAAGGCAAAGGCGATCCCCGTCACCTCGCCATACCCCAAGGCCATCAATAAGAACAGATACCCGCCTTCCTGCGCTCCCAGTCCACCAGGAACAAACGACACGCTGCCCTTGATCAGTGACGCGATCGCGGCGATGGACAAAGACGACAACCAGCCGACCTCCGCTCCCAGGAAATAGAGAATCGCATAGACTTCAAACAACTCCGTCAACCACGCGACGAAGTGGACACCCATCGACAACAGGAACGTCCGGCGGCGCTGTCCGTAAAAGGTTCGGATCGTCCGGTCCAACTCCAACAACTGCGGCCGATAGGCCTCCAGCCACCGGGATCGAACCCTGCACTTTTCGGCTACCGTTAACAGCCCTCTTCCGATCCCGTAGCGCTGGACAACGAGAAACAGGAACACTCCGAAACCAAGCAGGCCCACACTGACGAAAGCGACCAGGACGTTGTGCTCGCCTCCTCCTATGAGCCACAGCATCACGCCCAACCCCGACAACATGAAGAGGATCTGGGCAAGGGACATGATGGTTTTGGCCGTCACCACGGATGCCAACCCTTCGACCAAGGGGACCTCATAGCGTGTCAGCAGGTAGGCCTTCATGGGTTCGCCGCCGAGCATCGCCATCGGGGTCGTCACGTTAATGGCTTCACCGGCCATCCTCACCATGAACAACCGGGCAAACCCCACTCGGCTCGCCCACTGCCCCAGGGTCAAGAACCATCCGTACGTATCGAGAAGATACACCACCAGGAGCGGGATGAGAATAATGCAGAACGCGACAAACCCGACGCGTTCCACCGTCTCCCATATCTGAGACAGACCGATATGCCAGATCAACCCGCCCAAGACCACGAGCCCCACGGCAAGAAGCAACAGCCGAATCATGAGATTCACTCAGCAGACGTGGAGAAAAGATTGGTCAATGTTCACGAATGCGCTGCCAATTCCAGCTCCCTCTCCCCTTGAGGGAGAGGGCTGGGGTGAGGGGAGGAAAAGAGCGTGTCGATTCGACCGGGACATCTCCGAACCCCTATGTAACAGAATTGGGTATTCGGTTACATTTTTCTGTAACATCCAAATACGATACACAGCGCCGAGCAAAGAGAGGGAAACGAGCAACCTAGAAAAAAGGCGCAGCTTGATCCGAGAGTTAGGCAGATTTTTCACGATACACTTGAATGTCTCCCCAACAGATAACTAGCAACCGCTGCACAGACACCTTCGAAGATAGCAAGTATGCCAGCCGTCCAAATGAAAGTTTCTTGGACCTGGACAGAGCCTTTTGGAAGATAAGAGATATGATCTGGTGATTGGAACATGTAATGATGATATATACCAAACACTAGCCCACCACCCATTCCCAAAATAATCAAGTAGAGGCCGATTTTCTGGTACGGTGTCCAAAGCAATATAACACCAACGACCGGCAAAGCTGTAATAACGATGTAAATGAACGGCTTTTGAAACATCGACAAAAAAATCGCCAGTTCGCTGTGAGCGCTGTCATGAATGAGAGCGACGGCATGATGCACCAAAACAAGTAAGGCAATCAGAATTGCACCCTGTTTCATTCCACCACCTCCATCATTCTAACTGGTGAATTTGGCTTCAAGCACCGGTCAGGATCGCTGAAAGGTAATCACTCGATACAGGCTCCATGCCATCATGACCGCAAAACAACTTGTCCCTGCCGCAACGAGCCATAAGAACCACGGCAGCACGCCAAGACAGGCGAAGGCCATCACCACGATGGAAAAATCACGATTGGCCACGCGCTCAAGGATGAAATCGAAACGGATTCGGTAGGCTTGACGCAAGCGTCGCCAATGCAAGGCGTTGGCTTTCAGGGACTTGACCCGGTTCACACACCACAGAGCAAACCCGGTAGAGACAATCGCAATCGCTCCCAGGAGCAGCGGCAGGTAGCCGGCGGGCACGGGACTGTGTTGATACGCCCCCCAGGCAATCCCTGCAAACACGGCCATATGCACGATATTATCCGATAGAAGATCCAATTTCTGTCCCAATCGGGATTCCGCAAAGGTGAGCCGCGCCACGTCTCCATCGCAACAATCGATGATCACCGCGAATTGAAACAGGAGAGCCCCCATGAGACCCCACTGATACGAGCCCATGGCAAAACACGCCGCACCCATGAGGCCGATCACCATCGACAAAAAGGTAATGGCATTGGGAGAGAATCCCAATTTCATGAACAGCCGGCTGAACGGCTTCGATAACCGCCGATTCACGTAGCGATCAATGAACCCGTCCAGGGTGCCTTGCACGCTTTGCAACGAATGGAACAACGTGCGTTCCGCTTGATGGAGCCCACCGGGACCTCGGGCGTCCTGATAGCCATGGGACGAAGCAGACAGGGCCTGCACGACTCCTTCCGCAGCCGCCTGCTCCAACGCCAGCCGGACCGGACTCGTTTCCGGGGTGCTCCAGGAGCCGGATATCCCTAACAACCGAACCGGTAAAACAACCAGGTCCATCGCACGGGCAAATTCCTTGCCCTCTTCGAGCTCCACGGGTTCCATCCTGTCGCTTTGCCGGTCACAAAAGACGACTCGATGGACGTGTCCGCCCGTATACGGATCAGCCCGCGTCACCACGCCCGGATTGCCACTCCACCCGGATTCACCCGGACGGCCGACTGCCACGACGGCCCGGCCCTCTCGCCCTTCTTCCCTAAGCGATTTGATCAACGATGGAGAAAAGACCATGTGACAACCGAGAATGAGACACGCCCCTTTCATCTCGCTCGCCAGGATTGCCCACGTCTGAGGATCCAACGGAGGAAATTCCCGAATAGGGAGCCAGCGAATCACCGCGTGAAGACGAGGGTCACCGTCAAGCAACGAGCGAAGCTCCTGTTCCTCCTCACCCGCCAACGTCAGAATCTGTGAAATCCCGGCATGCTGAAGGGTGAAAACGGTTCGTTGAAAGAGCGTCATCCCGCCGACGCGGGACAACGCCCCGACAGCGGGGTGATCGTCCCTCCCCACCAGATCAAAAACACCTGACGAAGCCAGGACAATGGCCGTGTCGACGGTGATGCCGGTTACCGATTTGTTGAGTGTTCCGTCCATGAGGAAACCCGTGATCCCCGATCAGATTAAGGACAGGTTTATGGCACTATCAGTTTTTGTGTCATCCCTGAACGAAATTTTGTCATCCTGTACGTGTTCAGTTGTTCGTTGATAATTGTCGCCTTTTCCTTCCCCGTCTTTGTCAGACAACCCCCCCTTCGACAGGCTCAGGACAGGCTCAATCCCCCTTATCAGGGGGACTGCAGAGCCCCTCTCCCCCCTCCAGGAGGGTTCAGTAGGGGCGGACCTGCGTGTCCGCCCTCCCTGCTTGTGGGCAGATCCTCATTCTGTCATTGAATGAGTGAACATTGACAATGCTGAGCGAAGCGCCGTCGAAGGAAAGCTGCTGCTGCCAGCGCTCGTTGTGGCAACGACGAGGGGCTCTCTCTCGCCATTATGCCGGACAGCGGTCAGAGCTTCAAGACAGGATGGGGGTGGAGGCCTACGGGTGTTGTGGGCTGGCCATGCGGTAGCCGACCCCGTGCTCGTTCAGGATGTAGCGCGGCCGGCCGGGGGCATCCCCGAGCTTGCGGCGGAGTTGCTTGACGAAGGTACGGACGCGGTCCCGGTCGCCGTGGTTCAAGGGGCTCCACAGTTGACGGATCAGGGAATCGTAGGTCATGACCCGTCCCGCGTTGAGCGAGAGGATTTGCAGAAGGTGGTACTCGGTGGCGGTCAGCCGCACGGGGCGACCGGCGACGGTCACCCGTCGCTGTTCGTAGTGGATGGTGAGCTCGCCGAGCACGAAGGGTTTTGGTTCGACTCGTTTGCGCAGGACCGCCCAGATCCTCGCCGTGAGTTCGGTGGCCGAGAAGGGCTTGACGAGATAGTCAGCGGCGCCGATCTCCAACGCCTTGGCGATCGTTTCGTCCCGTCCGTAGGCGGAGATGAAGATGACCGGCAGATTGGCCATCTCGGGAACGCTTTCCATGAGTTCCAGGCCATCGGTGCCGGGGAGTACGAGGTCGAGCAGGATCAGGTGGGGTTTCTCCGTCCTGATGATCCGGGACAGTTCCCGAGGGTCGCCGGTCACCAGGGGGGCGTAGCCTGCCTTGGTGAGTGCCTCCCGCACGTAACGGAGCGTCTGCGGGTCGTCGTCCACGACCAAGATCGGAATCGCTTCGCGTTCTACGCCAGGTGAGGGGGAACGGCTTGGGCCGGAGCCGGCCGCGACGCCGGGTTCTTCGGCCACCGGAATCGTGAAGGTGAACTGCGTCCCCTGGCCCGGTCCACCGCTTGCGGCCCAGATGCGGCCTCCGTGGGCCTCCACCAAACCCTTGCAGATGGCGAGCCCCAGGCCGGATCTCCGAAGCCCGCACCGCCCGTCATTGCCGCCGAGGTTTGTGTACTTCTGGAAGAGGTTCGGCAGTTGCTCCGCCGGTATCCCCCTGCCCTCGTCCGAGACCGAGATCGCGACGTGCAAGCCATCGCGTACCGCGGCGACCCGGATGGGCGAGGACTCGGGAGAGTGACTGGCGGCATTGGCGAGCAGGTTGTTGAGCACCTGCACGAGGCGCCGCCGGTCGGCCAGCACCCGGGGCAGATCCAGCGGCAGGTCGAGGAGAAGCATGTGCGTGTTGCCGCCGCTCACGAACGCGGTCCTGGCCTGGTCCACCATCCCTGCCACCTCTGTAGGCTCCGGTGAGATGGACAGCGTGCCCGAGTCGATGCGTCCCGCGTCCAGCAGGTCGCTGATCAAACCCAGCATGTGCTCGGTCTGCTCGTCGATGATCCGGTGGAACTCGTGCATCTCGGCCGGGTCAAGCTCCGCGGAGGATTTCAGCAGGGTGGTGGCCGAGCCCTTAATGGAGGCGAGCGGCGCGCGTAGCTCGTGGCTGACCATGCCCAGGAACTCCGTCCGCAAGCGATCCAGTTCCTCCAACGGCGCCAGGTCCTGCATGGTGACGACCAAAGACGCCACCGTGCCGTCTTCACCATGGATCGGCGTGCCGTTGACCAGCATCGACACGCTCCGCCCGTCGGGCACCGAGAGCACGATCTCCTCGGCGCGTATGGTCTCGGAATAGACGAACGTCTGGGCGATGGGAATCTCACGGAGCGAGGTCTCGCGCCCGTCGGCGTGCCGGACGGTCACCACCTCGAGCAATTCCTCGGCGGGGCGGCCCGGCGTGCGAAGGGGCTCGATGATTCGCTTGGCTTCCCGGTTCGTTGACACCGGCTGTCCACTGCGGGCGTCGAAGACCACGACGCCCACCGGCGAGGTGTCGATCAGGGCCTCGAGATCCGCCCGCGCGCGTCGCGCGTCGCGGTAGGCCCGCGCATGGGCGATCGCCGCGGCCGCCTGCGAGGCGAAGAGCAGCAGGACCTCCTCGTCCTCGACGGTGAACTCAGGCGCGCTCTCCTTCTCGGCGAGGAAGAAGTTGCCGACCTGCATGCCGCGGTGGCGCATGGGCGTCCCCTGCAGGGTCTTCGAGCGCATGAGCTCGGAGGAGAAGCCGAGCGCGTTCACATAATCGGGCAAGTCCGCGAGCCTGAGTGGTCCCGGCAGGTCGCGGAGATAGGCGAACAGCCGCGAACCGTCGGGCCATTCGGTGAGCTCGCGGTGCTCGTCGGGGGTGAGGCCGGAGGTGACGAACTCGCGCACCTCGCCCGCCTCGTCGATGGTGACGATGGCGCCGTAGCGCGCGCCGGTGAGCGGGCGGGCGCTGTCGACGGCCTCCTTCAGCACGGTGGCGAGGTCGAGGGTCGTGCTGATGCGCAGAATGGCCGCGGTCAGGCTGGCGAGGCGCGCGGGCGAACTCAAACTCATCGTGATGCGTCAAGCGTCCTCCTTGTACGGTCCCGCGGTCCCGCGGGCTGTCCGGCCAGGAGCGGCGACCCGCTCAATGCGTGCAATTCATCGAATTTTCACGCTAATACCGAGATTTTTCTTGCAAATCTTACTTCTTTTCATATAGCAGCTACCTAATTTTTTCAAACAGTAGTCATTTTAACTGTACGTAAGATGATGACAAGGTTCAGCAATGTACTGTGCGTCCTCGGGATTGCCCTGCTCATCTGTGCCCGGGTCCGTCACCCGGCATCTGTCCGGTTTGCCAAGCCGCCTCCCGGGCTTTCCCTCCGGTGCCGGGCGGGGGAGGGGAGACTGGATTCCCGATTAGATCCTCGATTAAAAATGTCAAGGACAAGCGTCGGGGACAGGTTTATCGCACTATCGGGCGCATGGCGGTGTTGTGTCACCCCAAACGGGGCAGGATCTCTTGTTCCGCCCGTTCCAGATCTTCAGGAAAGTCAATCTCGATCCACGGCAGGTCACCGATTTTCTCGACGCCGACCGGGACCTCACGGAAAAAATCCTCCAACGCGTCTTCGTATTCCATATCCAGCAGTCCCTGGTTCACACGCGTCTCCACCGATCGCAGCAACCGCGGCACGGCTGCACGCTCCACACGTAAAAACCCGACGCCTTCACCCGCCAGATCATACTCGTCAGGCAGGTGTTTGGACAATGCCACTACCCGTCCTCCACGCATCACGACCATGCATTCTTCGGTTTGCTGCGCCACCGTTTCATCCATCAACAGGGTATTGGGATGCGAAGAGGCGACCAGTCTCTCGAGAACGGCGGGATGAAACAGGACGTCGGCATCCATAATCACCACGTTATCGTCCATCGCCTCCCTGGCCGCCCACAGGGAGCCGATGCTCCCACGTTCGAAATCGGGATTGACCAGGAACGTCACGTCCGTCGCGGAGGGGTATGAAGCCACCGCCTGCCGAATGGACTCCTGTTTGTACCCGACCACCAAACAGATCCGGGTCACCCCCAGCGGCAACAGGGAATCGAAATAGCGATACAGAAGCGGCGTTCCGCCGATTTCAATCAAACACTTTGGGCGATGCCGGGTCAGGACGTGCAGCCGCCTCCCGAGTCCGGCGGCCAGGATGACCGCTTTCATGTCACCCGGCACTCGTGCTGCAACACCTCTTCAAACGCACCCAGAAATCCATCCACGTGTGTGTCCTGCAAGGCCCCCATGTTCGCCACGCGGAAGATCTCCGACTCCAAATGTCCCTGCCCGGCATAAATGACGTAGCCACGCTCCTTCAGGCGGTCGTGCAGGACGGCATAGGCCCGTCCTGAGCCATGTTGAAGGATCAGTCCTTCCGGCAAATAAAAGGCCGTCAACGAATTCGACTGCTGCTCGGGAGGAAGCACGGCCCGTACCCCGAGTGAGGCCAGGCGTTCCCGGATCAGAGCGGCCATCCGCCCGTACCGCTCGATGCGATTGGCCACGCCTTCTTCCAGGAGTTCCGACAAGGCTTCGTCAAACGCCGCATACAACTGGACGGCCGGCGTAAAGGGGATCGTGCCGTTTTCCTGCGCCGTATAATAATTACCCAGGTTCAAATACCACGAGCGTTTGGGATACTTCACGACGTTTTCCATAAAACCTTTGCGAACCAGGACAAACGAGACCCCCGGAAATCCCTGAATGCACTTTCCCGCGGTCCCGGCCACCATGTACATGTGACGACCGGCAATATCCAAGGGTTCCCCGCCCAACCCGCTGACGGAATCCACGATAAAGACGCCCCCGCGGCTATCGACGTGTTCCGCAATTTCGTGAACCGGATTGAGCAGCCCCAGCGTGGTTTCATGATGAACCATGACCACCCCATGCGCCGACGGCTGTTGCTTCAGGGATTTCAGAATCATTTCCGGGTCGGGCGGGGTGTCCCACTTGCACTTGATTTCGGCAATCCCAAGGCGTTGCGTCGCAATGATGGACGAAATCCGTTCTCCATACACCCCGTTATTGACGTGAACAAGCCGTTTCCCCGGAGGCAGACACGACATGATGGAGGCCTCCACCGCGGCGGTGCCCGAGCCGGTCAGAAGAATCGCGGTGTAATCCGATTCCGCACCCGGGACAAAGGCTTCCAGCAGCTTTCGCCGAATCGTGCCGATCAATTCCGCGCATTCGGATTCCCGATGACAGATATCCGGACCCATCAAGGCGTTTCTGACGCGATCCGAAACGTTTACCGGACCTGGATTGAGCAGTATCATGAGTTGTTGTTATCCTTTGTTCCCTCACCCTACCCTCTCCCATGGGGAGAGGGTTCCATTGAGGCTTTGATTCGTTAGCCTTGCCCTACGGCCGCACGAAACCGTTTAGTAATCTCAGGCGGATCCAGCGCGACCCGGTCCGCGTCTTCTATCTGTTCGTTGACTTTGATCAGCAGGAAATGAGGACCGTCGTTTGCGAGCATGTGCTTGAATTCATACATAATATCTTCCCGTTCCCAGACCCGTTCGACCGTGGCGTACCCGGCCGCCTTGGCGACCTGGTCCAGCCGCACGACTCGCGAATAGGACGGCTGATTGCCGGTCGTCCCGTACACCTCATTGTCGAACACGACGTGCGTCAGGTTCTTGGGGCGTACGGCGCCGATCGTGGCCAACGTACCCATCCCCATGAGCACGTTCCCATCGCCGTCGAATACCACGACCTGCTGATCGGGTTGAGCCAGGGCCAGCCCCAACCCGATGGACGCCGCAACGCCCATCGACCCGATCATGTAAAAGGTGCCGGCCCGGTCCTTGATTTTTTGGGCTTCCCGCGAAGGGAACCCATTACAAATGATCACCGGTTGATCGGCAAGGATGTCAAACAGCGCGTGAATCGCCTGAGCCCTGCTCTGCATCACCCCTTCTTCAGGTCGCATCATTCCGGGCCTTCCTTTAACTCCCTCTCCCCACTAGGAGGGAGAGGTGCCCCTTTCCATTCCCCTCCTTTGTAAGGAGGGGCGTAGGGGAGGTAGAGACTATGGCCAGGATGGTGAACCCACGTGCTCGATGGACCGGTGACTCTACCCCACCCTGCCCTCCCCTTACAAAAGGGAGGGAAAGAACACGGTCGTCCCCGTTCAGGCTGATCATTGACAATTCCTACGGTTCATCACACGTCACGGTTGGATCGTTTTCACCACGCCCTTTTTCAAGAACAACGCCACGGGAATGCGTTGATCCATGAAGGTCTGCGCGGTCCACCGAAGATCATCGACCAGCGTTTCCGAAGACAACGTTCGATACGGAATCTTGATCGTCTCCATCAACTGCGGCATGGTTTGCCCCATCACCAGGTGTTCGGGCGCGTCTTTCCCTTCGAATCCCCTCCAGGAAATAATCAGCAAGCAAGGGATCCTGTAGATCAGGTGGAGTGACATGAGTACGTTCATGGCGTTCCCCAGCCCCGAATTCTGCATAAGGACCACGGGGATTTTCCCACCCAAAAACGCCCCCGCGGCCATGGCCACCGCCTCGTCTTCACGAACCGACGGCGTATAAAGCCGTCGATCGCTTAACACTTCGATGATCCCGCCCAAAATTGTATCCGGCACACCGGTAAAAAAATCGAATCCGATATCCTCGAGCGCCTTCACAAAATCATCACTCTCAATCATGGCCATAACGTCGTTCCTCGATAGGTTCACTCATTCGATTATTTTCGCTGTCTCCTTCTGTCATTCCCGCGTACGCGGGAATCCAGTGTCGTTCTCTTTCCCAACGGAGGAAAAAGCAAAAACCCTGGATCCCCGATCGAGTCGGGGATGACGGAAAACAGCACAACACGGCTCAACGCTCACCCGGCACCAACGTCGTCAGCCTGAGAAAATACCAGACGCCCCCTCCGCTTCTCAACACGCCGATTCTTTTTGCAGCCGCCTCGCACGATTGCAGAGATTTAGTGCGGCAGGGTACACTCCGACGCGTGACTCACGGAACGGGCCGTGGATCACACGAAGCGTGGAGTCCATGAAACGCGGACAGGAAGAGCGATATACGAAACAACACGCCGAAAGCGGGATTGCCGCGCCCCTTCCCTCCTTGGAAACCTGGCCCAACCAATTCCCCGGTTATGAGATCACGATCGAGATCCCGGAATACACCGCCATCTGTCCGAAAACCGGACTCCCGGACTTTGGCACGATCACGATTCACTACATGCCGCACAAAGCCTGCGTCGAACTCAAGTCGCTGAAGCTCTACATCAATGCCTATCGCAACGTCGGTATCTTTTACGAAAACGCCGTCAACCGGATCCTTCAGGATTTCGTGAAAGCCTGCCGGCCCGAATCGGCCGTCGTGACCGGCACCTTTACGGCTCGCGGCGGGCTCAGCAGCACTATTCGAGCAACGTATCCGCAAGCAAGTCGCGGAGCACGACTTCGCAAAAATTGACCATTGCTAATCGGTTAAGACGGCTTTAGCGACCGCTGTAGAATTCGCTGATCCGCGTCACCACCGCTTCCATCTGCGCGTCGGTGAGTTCGGGATACACCGGCAGGGACAACACTTCTTGCGCCAGTTGCTCGGAAACCGGAAAATCCCCCTTGGAGTAGCCGAGAGGTTGGTAACATTCCTGAAGGTGCAGGGGGACGGGGTAATACACTTTATGGCCGATTTCGTGTTCCTTCAAATAGGCCATCAACTCGTCGCGTTTTTGCGCACGCAGGGTATATTGGTTAAAGACGTGGACGTTGTTTGGATCCGTTGCCGGTAACGCCACGTGCTCCAGTAACCCGGCCTCGCTGAAAAGCCGATTGTAGTTCGCCGCGTTCCGGGCTCGTTTTGCGTTCCAATTGTCCAGGTGTTGCAGCTTGACCCGCAAGACCGCTGCCTCAAGGGCATCGAGCCGGCTGTTGAGCCCGATATGGTCGTGATGGTAGTCCGACCGGCTTCCATGGACCCGCAACGCGAGAAGCAGCTCGCGGAGGTCTCCGTCATCCGTCACGATCAACCCGCCGTCACCCACGCCTCCCAGGTTTTTAGACGGGAAAAAGCTGAAGCACCCCGAATACCCGAAGGTTCCGGCTTTGCGACCGCGGCGACTGGCGCCTATGGATTGGCAGGCGTCTTCAATGACTTTGATGCCACGTCGATCAGCCACTTCCATGATGCGCTCCATATCGGCACATTGACCGAAGAGATGCACGGGGATGATGGCTTTCGTGCGAGGCGTGATCTTCTCTTCAATCCGTTCGGGGTCAATCGTCAAGGTATCGGCCCGGACGTCAGCGAACACCGGCACCGCATACAAACGCGAGATACCACCAGCCGTGGAAAAGAAGGTAAACGGCACGGTGATCACTTCATCACCGGGGTTCACTCCCGCCGCCATGAGGGAAAGCAGCAAAGCATCGCTCCCCGAGGCCACACCGATGGCGTACCGGCACTCGAGATAGTCGGCAATGGCCGTTTCGAAAGCCTCGACCCGTCGACCGAGCACGAAGCTCTGATCATGACAGACCTCTTCGATCGCCGACAGGACGTCCGACCGGATCTGCTGAAACTGCGCTTGTAAATCCAACAAAGGAACCTTCACGAAACGCATCGCTCCTGTTATCATGGGCCAATCGTGGACCGTGTATTCAAACATACCTGACGGGAACGAGCAAGTCGGAAACGTTACTTGGCGTGAAAAGCGCCGTCTGGTACCTCCCCTTTGTAAGGGGAGGACAGGTGGGGTAGAGCCACCCGTCCATGGAGCACAGGATTTCGCCGTCCTGCCTCAGCCTCTACCTCCCGACTTTTCCCTCTTCGGAAAAAGTCCCCGTCCTTACAAAGGAGGGGAACCAAGGTACAGAAGGAAGCGACGAACATCGCCAACGACATTGTCTCCACGCCACCGGCTAACCTCATGAACTATTGCAGCGCCTGCGGCGCATCCCTCATCGTGAAAATCCCCGAGGGGGATACGTTGCCTCGATTCGTCTGTGAGCGCTGTCACGCCGTTCACTATGAAAATCCCAAAATCGTGGTGGGCTGCCTGCCCGAATGGGAGGACCGGATCCTCCTGTGCAAGCGAGCCATCGAACCGCGATCCGGCCTCTGGACGTTTCCCGCGGGATTCATGGAAAAGGATGAAACCCTTGAAGAAGCCGCGGCTCGTGAGACCCTGGAAGAAGCCGAAACCGAGGTCGAGATCTCCCGGCTGTACGCGCTGTTCAGCATTCCGCACGTGAACCAGATCTATGTCGTGTTTCGCGGAACCATGAAACAGGCCACGTTCGGCCCGGGGACGGAAAGTCTGGAAGTCGATCTCTTTACACGGGAAGACATTCCGTGGTCGAAGCTGGCGTTCCGGGTGATTCACGACATACTGGAGCGCTATTGCAAAGACGGCGCGCATGCTCCGGTGCACGTGGGAACCATTATCGACCCTCGACAACCGTAACTCGTCGCGTGTTGTTGGTAGGGGACGTTTCAGAGTGTTGGACGGCCACACCAGGGCCGCCCCTACAGCGCATACAGGATGACGCCGTACCGTGCCGCTTTCCCGATGGCGATCCACAACAACGCCGGGAGCCAATGCACGCGGAGCCACCCACCAACCAAACACAACGAATCTCCCACGACGGGCACCCAGGACAGGAGCAGGGCGGGACTCCCCCATCGTTGCAACCACCGGATAGGCCGGTGATACCTGGGTTGAGTGAACCGTGAAGCCGGATACCACCATCCGGCAAAACGCCCGAGTCCCCACGTACTCATCCCGCCCAACGTATTCCCTGCCGAGGCCACGGCCAACAGGATCCAGGGATCATACTCACCCCGCACGGCCAATATGGCCAACACGGCCTCGGACCCACCGGGCAGAAGGGTGGCGGCCAGGAAGGCGCTCAGAAATAAGGCCCAGAGGCCGGCCCCTTCAACAATCATGACACCGGTTCATTCACTCCTCCACCCAACACACCGGATCGCCGACCACGATCTCGCCGTCGTCCAAGACCTCACCAAACGCCCCGCCAGTCCAGGCCCGGGACATGGCTTCTTGAAGTCCAGGCCAGACTTCTTCCATGCGTTCACACGGCCTTGTTTCACCCAAAATGCGAATGCGACACGGTCCGATGCGCAGGATGCGCTTCCGGGAACGGTGCAAGCTGAGGCCGCGGATCAACAGATTCGCCCGGCGCGCGGAAGGCGGCAACGTGCCGGCAGTCTCCGTCATCAACTCCTCCCAGATTTCCCGTTCAAGAATGGTGACCTGTCGCCTGCCGCCTTGATTCGCATTGCCGATCAATCCCTGTCCCGCTTGCAGGGTCGCCTGCTCCACGCCATCCATGGGCCCGCGCTTCATGCGCTTGATCCAAATGGCTTCAAGCCGGCCCTCTGCTGCCTGCATCTTCTTCGACACGATCCTGCCTCCGATTTCACCGGAATTCTTTTTGACTCTCCGATGCCGACGTTTTATAGTAAATTAATGGGTCATCAGAATAGCCTACCCCAACCTGAAATCCAAACCGCCAAAACGAAAGGCGGGTTGATGCAGCCGCACGTCCTCCTGCTCGTGCTGGGAGGAAGCCTGTGTGGGCTCTGGTCCGGACCGGCAATGGCCGAACATCCCTCCCCGCTTCCCATGCCGTTTGAACTGGTCAAAGAACTGGTGGGGACTTGGCAGGGCAGCAAACAGGCACTCAACGGGCAGGAAACCATCACCGTCGAATATGCCTTGACGTCGAAAGGCACGGCGGTGATCGAACGCATGCACCCCGGCACGCCCAAGGAAATGGTTTCAGTCTACGCACAAGACGGGCACCAGATGGTCATGACGCATTACTGCCTGTTGGGCAACCAGCCACGCATGAAAACCAGCAGCTCGGTGAATGGGAATTCCATTACCCTGACCTACATCGACGGCACGAACATGCGTTCCGTGCAGGACAAGCACATGCACGAACTCACCCTCACCTTTATCGACGACCGTCATATCAACCATGAATGGACGGTATTTGAGAACGGCCGAAAAAAATCCACCCATACGTTTGCCTTTGCCCGGCAATAAGCACACGTCTTCCTCGCCGCAATACCGCGCAACACAGCTCATCTGTCATTCCCGCAAGTTTTCAGCGGGAATCCAGTGTCTTTGCCTTTCCCCTAGTACCTTTCTGTCATCCCCGACCCCCTCCTGTCATCCTCGACATTTTTAAGCGAGGATGACAGAAAGAAAAACGCAAGGATGACAGCAAGGGAAGGGCGGGAATAACGGGAGGAGGAAACGACGCGCCAGCGCGTTCAAAGATCCAGGGTTTCCACGACCTGCCAGTCCTGCGGGTTCGTTGAAGCGGCTCGTATGAGTTGGAGGCATGAGGCGGGAAAGCTGACGGGCAGGTCAGGAGGGAGGGCGTTGATGATTTCTTGCTTCACCCTTTCGGGAAACAGTCCGTACAGGAGGCTGACGTGTGGATCGAAAGAACTCGTCGATTGTCTGTCGAAGATTTGCGTGGCCTGTTGATGCGCCTCCAGGAGGGATGGAGACGGCTCGACCGGAAGAAAGAGGCAGCGAAAGTATTGTGCTTCATGGCCCGGTTTCTTGAGTCGAACCTCAAATGGATGAAGCGCGCGCGCTAATTGTTTCGCGAGGTCAACGAGGGATTTCTCCTCTCCCTCGAGTTTTCCCAGCAGGGTGAGATGGGGATCGAACTTCGGGCCCCCATAACGAGCGCTCAAGTCGGAGATCACGCCGGCGAGCCGGTTGGATACCTCACCCGTTGGGATAAGCCAGAGATGAAACGTACTCACGGACGGTATTCGAAGACCTACTCCACGGTCACGCTTTTCGCCAGGTTCCGCGGACGATCGACGTCGATGTTGCGCAGCGTCGCGATGTGATACGCCAATAATTGAAGCGCGGCGGTGAAGGGAATCGGCGAGAGCAAGGCATGGGTGTTGGGAATCCTGAAGACGCAATCGGCCAAGGCTTCCAGTTCTTCTTCTCCCTCACTCACGAACGCGATGACCGGCGCGCTCCGCGCCTTGACTTCCATCAGATTGCTTACGGTTTTTTCGTACAACCGGTCCCGCGGGGCCAACACCACCACCGGCATGTCTTCGTCGATCAGGGCAATGGGGCCGTGCTTCATTTCTCCGGCGGCATATCCTTCCGCGTGGATGTAGGAAATTTCTTTGAGCTTGAGTGCGCCTTCCAACGCAATCGGATAATTGATCCCGCGTCCGAGATAGAGAAAGTTGTTCTTCCGGTAGAACCGTTTCGCCATGGCCATGAATTCGGCTTCGCGTCTGATGACGCTTTCCACGTGTCCGGGCAGGGCCATAAATTGATCCAGCCACCATTGCCCGTCTTCCACGCTCAGGACCTGGCGCACTCTCCCGACGTGCAAGGCCAGGAGATACAGGGCCATGACCTGGCCGGTGAAGGCCTTGGTCGAGGCCACGCTGATCTCCGGGCCGCAACGGGTGTAGATCACGCCGTCGGATTCCCTGGCCAACGTGCTACCGACGACGTTCACGATCGACAGGACGTGCGCACCCAATCGTCTGGCTTCCCTGGCGGCAGCCAGCGTATCCGCGGTTTCTCCCGATTGCGACAGGGCGATGAACACGTCACCTTCCTGAACCAGCGGGTTGCGATACCGGAATTCCGAGCCGATATCGACCTGGACCGGTTTGCGAACGAGTTCCTCAAGCAAATATTTCCCAACCAGTCCGGCATGCCAGGACGTTCCGCACGCGACGATCCAGATCGACCGGGCATTCCTCAGTTCGTCGGGCGTGATCGCCAAATCCGGCAGATCCGCTTCACCCGAGTCATAACTGTATCGACCCCGCAACGTATCGAGAATGGTTTGTGGTTGCTCATGAATTTCCTTGAGCATGAAATGCGGGTACCCTCCTTTTTCCGCGGCTTCCGCGTTCCAGTCGATTCGGACGGCATCCCGGGCGACGGGTTGTCCCTCCGCGCCGGTCACCGTCACGCCGAGCGGCGTCAACGTCCCGATGTCCCCGTCTTCCAAAAACGTCACGTTGCGGGTGTAGGCGAGTAACGGCGGCACGTCGGAGGCCAGAAACGCGGCTTTGTCACTCTGCCCCAGCACGAGCGGACAGCCCGACTTGGTCACCACCAGGGTCTCGGGTTCGCTCACGCACATGCCGGCAATGGCATAGCTCCCGTGTAATTCCCGCACCGTCGCGCGAAACGCCTGTTCAAGGGACTGCCCTCCTTCCATGTGAAACGCCAGTAAATGCGCGATCACTTCGGTATCCGTCTCGGATTCGAACCCATATCCCGCGGTTTCCAAGCGCCGTTTGTGGGCCAGGTAATTTTCGATAATGCCGTTGTGTACGATGACGACGTTGCCGGAACGATGGGGGTGGGCGTTCTGTTCGGACGGTTTGCCATGCGTGGCCCATCGCGTATGCCCGACCCCGATTGTCCCGGAGAGATGTTCGTCTTTCAGCGCTTCTTCCAGTTGCAGCAATTTGCCGACGCTTCGCCGGATCTCGATCCGGCCATGCTGCAACACGGCAATCCCCGCGGAATCATAGCCCCGGTACTCCAGCCGTCTCAGCCCCTGCATGAGCACCCCGGCGGCATTGTCATCCCCGATATATCCTATGATTCCACACATACGCTGTTTGTCACCTAAATGGTGTACTTTTGTAGCACTTTTGTATACTTTTGGAACCAGTTTAGCATCAAAATGGATCTTTTTGGCGTCTTATGGAATACCGGTGTGGTCATTTCCCCCTCACCCTGCCCTCTCCCGCCAGGGGAGAGGGTGGCTCCTTTGAACCCTTTTTTCTCCCGCGGGAAAAGGGAGTGGACTTCGGGGCGGGTGGCGTCTTTTCCAAAAAGTCGGCTCGCCGCTTGGCCGCCCATTCTTCACGAGTGACCTGCGGACTCCTCGATAACGCGAGCGCATCCGCGGGAACGTCTTGGGTAATCGTCGATCCCGCGCCCACCACGGCCCCCTTCCCCACCCTGACGGGCGCGATCAATTGCGCGCCACTGCCGATGAACGCCTCATCTTCGATCATCGTCCGTTCTTTTCGGTATCCGTCATAATTGCAGGTGATCGTCCCCGCCCCGACATTGACCTGCTTCCCCACGGATGTATCACCCAGATACGTCAAATGATTCGCCTTGGATCCGGCACCCAATTCCGTATTTTTCAATTCAACGAAATTACCGACTTTCGATTGTTTCCTCAGCCTTGAACCGGGACGAAGGTGCGCGAACGGCCCAATCGTGGCTTGGTCTTCTACGACCGCACTGTCCACCACGGAACTGTCCTCGATGGTGACGGACTTCCCCACCACGCTGTTCGACACACGGGAATGGGATCGAATGACGCAGCCGGCCCCGATTTTCGTCCGGCCTTCCAACGTCACGCCCGGGTACAGCACGGTGTCCGCACCGATCGTGACCGCATCATCGATCAACGTCGTCCGGGGATCGAGCATGGTCACGCCGGCCCTCAACCATCGCGTCCGGATACGTTGCCGCATCACCTGTTCGACACAGGCGAGATGCTCCCGGGTATTGACCCCGATACATTCCGAGGCGTCGGCGGTCTTCATGCCCGCCACACGACGTCCTTCGGCCACGGCCAAACCCACGATATCGGTCAGGTAATACTCGCCTTGCACATTCCGCGCGCGCAACCGGGCCAACGCCTTGAACAGAAACGACGTTTCGACCACGTAGGTTCCAACGTTCACTTCGCGGATGGCGCGCTCGGCCCTGCCGGCATCCGGCTCCTCCACGACCTTGACGACGTGCCCCTTGCCGTCTCTCACCACGCGGCCATAGCCGCGGGGATCCGTCGCATCCGTGCTCAGGATGGTCAGGGCGGCTTTTTCTTTTTCATGACGGGCCAACAACCGCTTCACGGTTGCTCGACCCAGCAGAGGCGTGTCCGCATTCAGGATGAGGCAATGCCTGCTCGCGGCCTTCCCGTTCGGCATCAGGACGGTTCTGGCTTGTTGCACCGCATGACCCGTCCCCAACTGATCGGGTTGCAGGACAATATCGAGCGGCTCGAATTCCGCTTTGGATTGTTCCAGAAACGCCCGGACCCGTTCGGCCTGATGGCCGATGACCACCACCACGCGCGCGTCCGCGACCCGTCCGGCCAACGAGACCATGTACCAGAGCAGGGGCCGTCCGGCCACGGGGTGTAACACCTTGGCCGTTTTGGACCGCATGCGTTTTCCCCGGCCCGCTGCGATGACAATCGCGGAAAACTTTTTCATTGATTGTGCCTCACGGTGAGGCGTTGCGGAAAAGGTGGTGGCTATCCCGTCCTGACTTCGACCTTCCGTTCGGGAAAGGCGGAAGGCTCGTGAGTATCGAAGGTCGGCACGTTCATGGATTTACCGGAAGAATAGAGCCCGCCCGAAACGATCAATTTCATGGCTTCTTCCACGCTCATATCCACGGCAACCACTTCCCGCTCCGGGACCAACAGGAAATACCCGGACGTGGGATTCGGCGAGGTCGGGACGTAGACGTGAACCAGGGGTTCCGGCGCCAGGGCTTGGACCTCGTCCCTGGTTTCTCCGGTCACAAAGGCCAAACAGTAATTTCCGTCCTTGGGGAATTGAATCATCACCACTTTGTTGTATTTCTTCCGCTGTTTGAACGACAGGATATCCATCATCGATTTCAGGGTCGCATAAATCCCCCGGACCACGGGCACCCGTTCCAGGAATTCTTCCCACCGTTTCACCAACCGGCCCCCGAGATAGTTCGTCCCCATAAACCCCGCGAACAAAATCAGAAAAAGGAGCGTCAGGATCCCCAACCCGGGCACGTAATAGTCTTTGGTCACCACTTCGGCCAGCATGTTCCCCAGAATGCTGTCCACGGTGACAAAGAGAGTTTTGAGGACGAGCACCGTCCCCCAAATAGGCGTGACCACCAACAGGCCCGTCAGAAAATATCGTTTGAATGACGTGCTGCACATAGCGAATCGAATGTTACAAACCCGGCGCATTTCCTGCAACCCCTTTTCTTGCGAATATCAACGGGTTAGATTACGATGCGCCGTGGCAAGCAGGAGCTCGCAAGGAACCCCGTCCGGGCCGAGACGTCCCCGTCGAAAGGGCCTCTTCATCACGTTCGAGGGGATCGAAGGGAGCGGAAAATCCACCCAGGCCCAGGCCCTTGCCCAATATCTCCGAGACAAAGGCTTCGAGGTGATCGAAACACGCGAACCCGGCGGCACCCCCGTGGCCGAACACATCCGGGAGGTGTTTCTTCGGCCCACGCGCGAACTCCGCTCGGTCGATCCTTTGGTTCCGGAATGCGAAGTCGCCTTGATCCTGGCGGCCCGAAGTCAACACGTCGCCGACCAGCTCCTGCCGGCCTTGAAGCAAGGGGCCGTGATCGTCTGCGACCGGTTTTCCGACTCGACGCTGGCGTACCAGGGGTTCGGCAGAGGATTACCGTTACGCGAACTCCGGTCGCTCACGCGTTGGGCCGCCAAGGGCTTGACTCCCGACGTGACCTTTTTGTTTGATCTGCCCGTGTCCCAAGGGTTGCGGCGGCGTTTGAACAGCACCGACGTGAATCGCCTGGATCATGAAACCGTCGCGTTCCATCAACGCGTGCGGAAAGGATTCCTGAGCCTGGCCCAACAAGCACCGCGACGGATTCATACGATTCACGCCGCCAGGTCGGCCCAGGCAATTGCCCAGGAACTGATCACGTTAATCAACCCCCTGCTCGAACAAGGGCTGAAGGCGCGACGCCTGACGGTCAAGCATTCGTAACCCCTATGCCATTTGCAGACGTCATCGGTCAGGAAGGACCGAAAAGGAAAATCAGAACGGCGCTGGCCCGGGAGGCCATCGGCCATGCCTACCTCTTTTCGGGAGACGAAGGCATCGGCAAACGCCTCATGGCCTTGCGGTTCGCTCAAGCCCTCTCCTGCGAAGCCCCGCCTTCATCGTCTCAACCGGACTCCTGCGGCCACTGTCGAGCCTGCGAGCAAATCGTCTCCGGGACCTGGCCCGATCTGTTGGTCATCGAACCCGAGCAGGACAAGGCCAACCCGCAAATCAAAATCGACCGGGTCCGCGAGATCGAACGCCACGTGATCTACCGGCCGCTGCTGAGCACGCGCAAGATCTGTGTCATCGACGATGCCGATCGCCTGACCGCCAATGCCGCCAACGCGTTTTTGAAAACACTCGAGGACCCTCCGGAACACAGCCTCTTTATCCTGGTGACCAGTCAACCCTTGCGTCTGTTGGCCACCGTGCGGTCCCGCTGTTTGGCGCTGAGGTTCTCGCCCGCGACTCCCGGGCAATTCGAAGGGGCCCTTGCCCTGAAGCAGGCCATGGCGACCGAGGACGTCCGATTTCTTTCTCAGCTTTGTCGAAACCGTATCGGCGTGGCCCTGCGCACGGACCTTTCCCAACTGCGCAGCCGGCACGACCGGTTTTTTGAATTATGCCGATACGAGACCCTCGCCCATCCCACGGCCGTCCTCCAACAAGCCGAAGAACTCTCGAAAGGCCAACCATTCCCGGACGTGATCGACTGGCTCTCGCATGGACTGCGTGACGTGCTGCTGGTGACCCTCGGGACAGGACAAGACTTCCTCCTGCACCAGTCTCGCATCGCGTTGCTTCAACAAGTAGCCGAATCCCTGACCCCGACGGATATCGTCGATCTCCTGGACTTCCTGCAAACACTGGAGCAGGCGCCCACGCAAAATGCGAATCTCCAACTCTGCCTGGAAAATTTCCTGTTTCGCTTTCATCAAACGATTCACCGTGACGCCGCCTGACCAACATGATATGTATTGGAACCACGTGCTCCCATCGCGTCTTTTTCTGTCTTCTCCATCCTTTTCCTGCTGTCATCCCTGCGATGGTGATGCATAGACATCATTTGTCATCCTCGACGTTTTTAATCGAGGATCCAGTGTCTTTTCTTTTTCCTCGGCGTGGGGACAAAAACCCCTGGATCCCCGATCAAGTCGGGGATGACAGAAAGGAAATGTCGGGAATGACAGCAGGGAATGTCGGGAATGACAGCAGGGAATGTCGGGGATAAATATGAATGACCATGCCTGAACCCTTCTATATCACCACGCCCATTTACTATGTGAACGACGTCCCGCACATCGGGCATGCATATACCACCATCGCGGCGGACGTCCTGGCACGCTGGCATCGCCTCATTGGAGAAAAAGTCTTTTTTCTGACGGGCCTCGACGAACACGGCCAAAAAGTCCAGCAGGCCGCGGCAAAGGCCGGGATTGCTCCACAAGCGCATTGCGACCAACTAGCACCACAATTTCAAACCCTTTGGCAGAAGCTCGCCATTTCCCACGATGGGTTCATTCGCACCACGGATGCCCAACATCAAACCGTGGTCCAACGATTGTTGCAAAAACTGTACGACGCGCAACTCATCTATCGTGCTGAATATACCGGCTGGTATTGCACGTTCGACGAACGTTTTTGGACGGAAAAGGACGTGGACAACGGGCTCTGTCCCGACTGTCAACGGCCGGTCGAACAACTCGGCGAAAACAATTACTTCTTTCGCATGGGGCAGTTTCAACAACGACTGCTCGACCATCTCGAAGCCAATCCTTCTTTCATCCGTCCGGAGTCCCGCCGCAACGAAGTCCTGGGCTTTTTACAAAAACCGCTGGAAGATCTCTCGATTTCCCGTCCCAAATCACGCTTGTCCTGGGGCATTGAACTGCCCTTCGACGCGGACTACGTGACGTACGTGTGGTTCGACGCGCTGGTGAATTACATCTCGGGGCTGGAATACCTGCCTCCCCAACCCTCGGTCGAGCGCTTGTGGCCGGCAACCGTGCACCTGGTCGGCAAAGACATTTTGACGACGCATGCGGTGTACTGGTCAACCATGCTCATGGCGTTGGAGATTCCCTTACCTCACGCGATCTTTGCGCATGGGTGGTGGACGGTGAATGGAGAAAAAATGTCCAAAAGCCGTGGCAACGTCGTTGATCCGTACGCCGTGGTCGACCAATTCGGCGCGGATGCGTTTCGTTATTTTCTGCTACGCGAAATTCCCTTTGGGCAGGACGGGGATTTTTCGCACGAGTCTTTTATCGGCCGCATCAACAGCGATCTGGCCAACGGACTGGGCAATTTGTTGAGTCGAACCGTCACGTTGATCCAGCGGTGTTGCCAGGGTATTGTGCCTTCTTCCCACCCCTCCGAGGTCACCGAACTCGAAACGGAACTTCAAGCCGCCGCCGAATCGCTCATTCAAGAAACCATGCCCCATCATGTACGTCGGATAGAATTCAATCGCACACTCGAAGCGACGTGGGGATTGATTCAACTCGGCAATCAATACATCGACAAAACCGCGCCCTGGGTCCTCGCCAAAGACCCGGCCAACGCGAAACGACTCCAAACCGTGCTCTTTCACGCAGCGGAAACTCTCCGGTTTCTCTGCCTGGCCGCGTACCCCTTTATGCCGAATACTGCGGAAGAAATGGCTCGACAACTGGGTCTTTCCCATGATTTTTCACAAGCGCTCCTTAAGAACCCCATCGCCTGGGGTGACGGAGGATCAGGCGCCACCGTGGTCAAAGGCAAAGCCTTATTCCCGAGAATCGAGACGCCTGCAGCGCAATCCCCTGCAAAACCTCACCCTGAGGCGTCCACACCTGCCTCGAAAGATGAAGACGACCTGATCGGCATCCAAGACTTTCAAAATGTCGAATTGAAAGTCGCAAAAATCCTCGCGGCCGAACGCGTACCCAAGTCGAGCAAACTTCTGAAACTCCAGGTTGACCTTGGCACCGAACAAAGACAGATCGTCGCGGGAATCGGGAAGAAATACAGCCCGGAGGATATTATTGGAAAGACGATTGTGGTCGTGGCGAATCTAAAACCGGCGAAACTGATGGGCGTGGAATCGCAGGGAATGGTCCTGGCAGCCGGCGATCAGGAAGTCCAAGGGTTGGTCACGTTCGAAGACGTCGACATTCACCCGGGCACGAAGGTGAAATAACGGGACTCACCACCCTCACCTGTATCCTCTCCCATCAAGGGAGAGGCCATTTTCTTTACCCCTCGCCCCTGGTCCGAAATAAGGCGAAGCCCCCGACATTTTTAATCGGGGGGTAGGGTGAGGGGGTGTTTAGCCTCT
Source organism: Nitrospirales bacterium (assembly GCA_020027535.1). Lineage (GTDB taxonomy): Bacteria > Nitrospirota > Nitrospiria > Nitrospirales > UBA8639 > Bin75. Next base: position 29,519 of record JAHRAK010000138.1, on the reverse strand, counting down.
CCCTACAGCCCATGGGCCACGAGGTCGTGGAGGTGGATCATCCCGACGACTTCTTTTTGGCGATTCAAAACCGGCAACACGGAAATAGGTTTCTCCCGTTTTTCCATTTTTTCCAGGGCCGCGTACGCGTTCTCGTCCTCAAACACGAACTCCGGAGTCGCGTTCATGATGTCCCGGATCGTCATTCCGAACACGTCTTTGTGTGCCTCCAACACCCGTCGAACGTCATAGTCGGTCACCAAGCCCAGCAACCGTTGCTCATCATTAATAATCGACACGGCTCCTGCCCGTTGTCGCGTCATCTCCGTCAGCATGAACCGCACGTCTCTCGCCCCGTGCACGACCGGATTGGCCTCACCGGAGCGCATGAGATCACCAACCGTCAGCAGCAACCGCTTCCCCAGTTGGCCACCGGGATGATTGACGGCAAAATCAGCCGGTTGAAAATCGCGTAACTTCATGAGCGCCACGGCCAAGGCGTCGCCGACCACCAAAGCCACTGTCGTGCTGCACGTCGGCGCCATATTGAGCGGGCAGGCTTCTTCCTCTATCGGCGTATGCAGGATCAAATCGGAATGCTTGGCCATCGTCGAATTCGGTTGGGCGGTCATCGAAATGACCTTCGCCCCGATTTTCCTGACCACGGGGAGAATCGCGAGCACTTCATCACTTTCACCCGATTTCCCGACGGCCAGCACGATATCTTCTTTCCTGATGATCCCGACGCCGCCATGCAGACCATCGGCACTGTGCAGGAACAACGCCGGCGTACCCGTCGACACCATCGTCGCCGCAATTTTCTGCGCAATGATGCCGGATTTTCCCACGCCCGTGACCACGACTTTCCCGTGACAGTCGAAGATCCATCGCACGGCTTCTTCGTACGCCGGACCCAGGTTCGATTTGAGCGCATTGATCATCCGCACTTCCAGATCAATCACTCGCTGCATTTCAGCCAGGATATCCATGGTCAACTTTTACAGGAATCTCCTTCTGTCATCCTCGACGCTTGTCCCCGACTTGATCGGGGATCCAGGCAATTTATAGGAATCCAGTGTCTTTGCTTTTCGCATTCGTCTTTATTTGTCATTCCCGACATCTTTAATCGGGAATCCAGAGTCTTTGTCTTTTCCTGCGTCCGTCAAGAGAACAACCCTGGATTCCTGCTTTCGCGGGAATGACAGTTCGGGAGGTTGTTGAATATTTTCGTATCAAAAACGATTGAGATTGCCTTTTTGATGCGTAACAAAGAAAATACTTCATCATATTCTCCGAATCGGCGTCAACGCCACATCGGCTGTTCAACTTAAGTTGTTCTACGATAGCGCCGATTCGGTCGCAGTGGAGACCTGAGGACAACTTGCACGATGCCGTCCAACCCGCGAAACACCAATGTTCCTTCCCTCCGAATCCGAACGAAGCATGCGATCAGGGACGTCTTTTCCAAGCTGGACTATGCCCGGCTTGAGGAAATTTATTGCGAGGAAGGCGGCGAGGCCTTTTGGCACGCCCACAGGAAAAAATGCCAAACGATGGGAAGCAAAATCGCCGAAGCGTTCAAACGGCGCCTCTCCCGAAAGGGCAGAAGCCTCTACGTGGGAGCAGGGGTGGCCGAACTTCCCATGCTGGTGCTGGAAACCCTCGACCTGAATCGGACCGTTCAGGCCTATAACCTTCGGGAACGGGAAGCGGACATTCTCAACCAGGCGTGTCACGGCCTGCCGTTTACCATTCAGGCGACCGATGCCCAAACGGCCCGGGGCACCTTTGATCACCTTTGGATCGCCAGCGTGCTCAATGATCCTGAATGTTTTCCGGAGACTTCGGCCTTAGCGTATGGACGGGCCGATCCCGTGCGCTTCGATCCCGTGACCTTTCAACGGGAACGAAGGGACATCCAGAGGCTGTTGGATGCGTGTTTACCCAAACTCTCACGCCCGGGACTCCTCTCCACTTCAATTGAAGAAGTGCCGTGGATGACGGATTGGCTTACCCATAACCAGATCCCGTTTCACGTCGAAGAACAACTCTACCCGACCGCCATCGTCGGCGATCCGCTCTGCTTTATCCGCATTGAGCCGGCGTAGGTCGGATTAGCGGAGCGTAATCCGACATTCTTCTGTTTTTCTTCTGTCATCCGCGCGATCCCCCCGTCCTAGCGAGCGGCGGGGATATTGGGAATGCCGAGGAGGTAGGCGGCCATCCAGCCGCCGTCGACGGACAGGGTGTGCCCCGTGACGTAGCTTGCCAGGTCGGAGACCAGGAAGAGCGCCGCCTTGCCGACCTCGTCGCTCGTGCCGAGACGTTTGGCGGGAATGGGGCCCTGGCGGGTGCGTTCCATCCTCTCCGGCGTGTCCGGAATGCGCGGCGTGATGATGCTCCCCGGCGCGATCGCGTTGACCCAGATGTTGTGGGGCGCCCACTCGACGGCCATGGTGCGCACCAGGTTGAGCAGGCCGGCCTTCGCCGCGCCGTAGGAGGCGTGATTGGGGGCCGACTGGAGCCCTCCCACCGAGGCGATGCAGACCATGGCGCCGGACTTGCCGCGCGCGATGAGCGAGCGGGCGACTTCACGCGCGGTGATGAAGAAGTAGCGCAGGTTCCTGCGTTGGTCGTGGTCCCACTGCTCCGGCGTCATGTCGAGGACCGAGTTGAACGACGCCTGGCCGACAATGGTCACCAACACGTCGAGACCGCCAAGCTCAGAGTCGGCGCGCTCGACAATTTCACAGGCCTGGGCGTCGTCGAGCACGTCGCCCACGATCGAGGTAGAGGGTTGGCCCAGGCCAGCAACGGCGGAGGCGACACGGTCGGCACGCTCCTTGACCACGTCGGCGACGGCAACGCCACAGCCTGCGCGGGCGAGGAATTTCGCAGTACTCTCGCCCATGCCCTGGCCGCCGCCCACAACCAGCGCCGACTTGCCTTCGAGTTGAAACAGTGAAGCGTTCATGTGTGGGCCTCCCCTACAATCAATTTATGTTGAAATGTGTTTGACGACGCCAACGGTCAGACGGTCAGGTGATGACCGGCTCAATAGATTTTACTCTTGAATCTATAATCCTTTATATTTCCCTGGTTGTCGGATCGAGTTGGCCTGACGAACACGTGAGCAGGGAGTCGACAATGACCCGCCGAGCAGAAAATTATTCGCGCTAAGGCTCGAACCGGCTGAGCAACCCGGCAACATGGGGTGAACTGACAAGATCATGGGGTATTCGCAAGACAGCGTCAACCGGTTCCGAGCCCTTGCGTCAGAGCTTCGCGCGGACTTCCTGTCGGAGAAGGCTGTCCCGGCGCTGTCAGCCGGCTTCACTTCGGGTCTGGGTCTGCTCGTTGCCCAGATTGCCTTCGGGACCTTCATATTCTCCGGATCGCTGGCTCCTTATTCTTCCCAGGGCGTCGGTCTGGTGCTTTTCGGGAACTTCGCCTCCTGTCTGGTCATCGCCCTCGCGGGCGGCTATCGCGGGGCGATTTCAGGGTTGTCCCCCGCCCTGGTCGTCGTGATGGCGCTCATCGGGTCCACGATGGACGCCGAAGGCGACGCGTTGTTCGTCACCACGGTAGGCGCGTTAATGCTCAGCGCGACCGCCGCCGGCATGGGCTGTCTCATGATCGGACGGTTTCGACTCACCAACCTGGTGCGATTCATTCCTTATCCGGTGGCTGGCGGCCTCGTGGCCGGAATCGGGGGAATCGTGTGGCTGGCGGCCATGTCCCTGATGGGAGCCGATCCGGATTGGCGGGCAATTCCGGCGCTTTTGGAGCCTTCCGCGCTGTGGAGGTGGAGCCCGGGCGCGTTGTATGGAATCGCCCTGTATTTCGCCATGAAGCGCTGGGGCAATGCGCTGATCCTGCCGATCAGCGTTGCGCTCGCCGTTGGCGCGTACCACCTCGTCCTCACCGCCCTGGACATCTCGGGTGACGCGACGAAAGCGGCGGGCCTTCTGTTCACAAGCACGGCGGACGGAAGTCTTTGGCCACCCTTGGGACCGGCCGACCTGGTACACGTGGATTGGGCCGTGATGGCCATGCAGATCCCCAACATGCTGACGCTGATGCTGGTCTCACTCGTCTACGTAAGCATGAATTTCGCCGGCCTCGAAATGGCCGCAAATCAGGAATTGGACTGGAACCTGGAGTTCAGGGCAACGGGGTTCGCGAGTATGGTCGCCGGTCTGGGCGGTGGCACGGCAGCGAGCATGATCGTGCCCGCCTCGCTACGCAGCAAGCTGTTCGGAGCCACTACCCGCCTGACCGGCGGCGTCGCCCTCTCGTCATCGCAGGAGCATTATTCCTGGGCGACGGCATGCTGGAACTGATCCCGATACCGCTCGTGGGAGGCATTCTGTTCTTTGCCGGCCTCGGCATGCTGGACGAAGGGCTCGTGAGAAGCCGTACGAGGCTTCCCTGGTCGGAGTACGGCATCATCGTGCTGATCTTCGTCGTCATCATCGCCTTCGGGCTGTTGGAGGGGGTGGGGATCGGGATGCTGTCCACGCTCGTGTTCTTCGCCGTGCGCCTCAGCCGCGTGGATCCGATCGAATCCCGGTTCACCGCGCGCGAGCGCCGGAGTAACAAGACCCGTTCCGTACCCGAGCGAGCCATCCTGCTGAAGGACGGCGAACAGGTGCGCGTCTACCGGCTGCACGGCTACATTTTCTTCGGCAGCGTCTGCCCGCTGGTCGATCATCTCAGGCACTCCATGAGCGGCGCTTCGCGTCCCGCTTGTCTGATGCTGGACTTCGCCGGCGTGTCCGGCTTCGACTTCTCGGCCGTAAACGTGCTTGGGAGGTTCCTGCAGACGGCGAACGCAGCCGGAGTACAAGTCGTTCTGAGCGCAGTGTCAGACCAGATGAGCAGCGGGTTGAAGCGCAACCTTCCGCCGTCCGTATTCGCCAAGTTGCATCTGGAAGCGGACGAGGACCGGGCCCTTGAGCGGTGCGAAGACGTCATCATCGCGGCATGGAAGGCGGACCTCAACGCGGCAGACAAGCAGCGCGCTTTGCTCCTGGAGCACACCGCCGATGACCTCGAACGCTACTTCGAGCGGCAAATGCATTTCGAGGACCTGATAGAAGAACTGCAAAGCTGTCTGAATCCTCGCGAGTACTCCGCCGATGAAGCCCTCGCGGGACCGGATGCGCCAAACGAAGGGTTGCAACTGTTACTTTCGGGCCGGGCTTCCGTCTTCGATTCCACGGGCGCGCGTCTCTATCAGTGCGGTCCCGGCGATGCGATTTGGCCGGCCGACCCCTTGGACGAGAAGGTGAACTCGGTGATTGCAGACCAACCCTGCCGGACTATGGTCCTGACGCCGGCCGCCCGGCGCTGGCTGGACGAACACGAAGAGCGGCTTGGCCTCAAGCTGTACCGATACCTGCTCGCCTCGCGTTTCCGTGCAGAACCGGCGGCCGGCCCATGACAAATGCATGGGTTTACCCTTTGTGGTCATCGACAATTTCCACGGTTAGCGCAAGTTTTGTCGAGCACCGGGCATGGATGCCCGTTGGGCGGCGAATACCGCATGCACCTGTTTCCCCTGTTTGAGAAGCTGTTCCCTCGCCTTCATAAAAATCTGCTCAACGAATTTCCAATTGGTCGTTGTGACGTTATAGCCCTGAAACACCTCCGGCAAACGTGGTTCCTCGACCATCGACCGTTGCGCGGAATAGTCCACTAACGCCTCGAGCGTCTCCGAGGTCCAACCCGTCTCGGCAAAAACCTGCGTCAACGATGCCGCTTTCTCCGCATCAAATTTCTCGGCCAGTGCGGATGCAAATAACTCCTGCACGATGGGATCAGAACTTTTGAGAAACACCGACTGGGACTGGATCAGGGCATGGATGAGCCGGTCGGCTTCGCGGCTGGATTCGGGCGGCAAGACGCCGGCCTCGTGAAAGGTGGCCAGGATCGCCATGACCGATCCGATATGAGCAGCCGGCGTCCGTCCGGATTGAAGCGGGCGAGACGGGGAAGGCGGAACAAAAATCTCATTGAGCCGGCTATACGATCCTCCCGGTCTCGGGCCGCCGCTCAAAACATAGAGGTAGCCATCCACTGCTGCGACACCCAAGCCATGGCGTGCCGTGGGCATGGGCGCCATCGTCTGCCAACGATTCAATTGTGCGCTATACCGTTCGTTCTGATGAAAGGTTCCCTCACCGGATTCTCCGCCAAAGACGTAGACCCACCCGTTTACCACACTGGCGGCAACGCCACTCCGCGGTGTCGGCATGCCGGCCTTGGGAACCCATTGATTCGACTCCGCATCATACGCCTCTACCGTGGACAGGTTTTCCCGGTAGTTGAGCCGTACCCGGCCTCCGATCGCGTAGAGGGTCTCGCCGATTGTGACTGCCGCCAGATGATCGCGGGGAGTGGACAATGGCGCCATCGCGGTCCATTGATCCAGAGCCGGATCATAGACTTCCACGGCCGCGGGGTTCTCCTGTCCGTCATAGCCGCTGATGGCAAACAGCTTCCCCTGTAACGTCGTCACGGCCAAGCCCCCGCGAGCCGTGGGGAGCGGAGCTCGTTCCATCCACGTGTCGCCGGCCGGATCGAATCGAAACATCCGGTTAGAGAGATTCCACAACGTGTCATCCGATCCGGTAAACCCACCGACAACGTACAGGGCTCCATCGAGCACTGCGGCACCGGCGTGATGCAGCCCAACGGGAAAATCCGGCTTTGAAGACCAACGATTGGTCGCCGGATCATACGCCTCGACTTTGGTGCTGATGGATGATTGCCGGATCATCCACGAACTCGGTCGTTCAAAACCTCCGACAACGTAAATCAATCCATCCAACGCAGCCACGGCAACCTCGGTTCTCGCCGTCGGCGCCGGCTCCCCGGTCATCCAATGTCCCAAATCGGCTTCGCCGCCCGCATGCGGCACGTCCTGGGCCATGATCCGAGATGCGGCCCCACACGGGGAACACGCAACCAACAGAAGGATGGCGTACAGCCACATCCGCCTTTGAAGTCTTCTAGATCGATCGCGTTTGCGAGTCGTCATTGTGTGTCCGTGTTCACTCATTCGCTGTTCTGTCATTCCTGTATGTGTTCAGTCATTCGTTGACAATTTTCCCGCTTCCTTTTGTGCCCCCGGGCCCCGCCTTTGGAAGACAACCCCCTCAATCCCCCTTCTCAGGGGGACGGCAGACCCCCTCGCCCCTGAGCAGCGAGCCGGCAGCAAGCCTCTCCCCCCTGATAAGGGGGGCAGGGAGGTTCAGAATCAACATTCTCCGATTGTTCCCAATAGACCACCTGGATTCCCGCCTTCGCGGGAATGACAGAAAGAAGGCCTCAGGAGTGATGGAAAATAGACCGTTAAGTTGAAAACCCGCAAAATCCACCACTATAATCGCAGTACGCTCAACGTTGTGTTTAACCTTCCCCGCAGAGGCAGCCGTGCTCGCAAAGGTCTTCAGTGCCGGACTCCTCGGATTGGACGCCCATTTGATCGAGGTCGAAGTCGATATCGGTGGCGGCCTTCCTCAATTTTCCATCGTCGGCCTGCCTGATGCAACCGTCCGGGAAAGCCGGGACCGAATTCGTGCGGCCCTCAAAAATATCGGCTTCGCGTTTCCCCCAAAAAGAATCACGGTCAACCTGACACCTGCCGGCTTGAAAAAAGAGGGGGCCGGGCTCGAATTGAGCATGGCTGTCGGCATCCTGGTGGCCGAAGGTATCATTGCCCAGGAAACGGCTCAACACTACGTGTTGGTGGGTGAACTGTCCCTGGATGGCCGAATCAAGCCCATCAGGGGGGGATTATCCATCGGCATGCTGTGTGAAAACCGGCATCCGCTGATTCTCCCGGCCGAGAACGCACGGGAGGCTGCGGTCATTGACCAAGTCGAAGTGTACGGTGTCCAGACACTGCCCGAAGTGGTGGATCTCCTGACCGGAAACCGGGACGCCGTTCCTCTCACCGTAGACCGTCAATCGTTTTTCCAGGCATCCGCCACAACGGAAGACGATTTCGCAGAGGTCCGCGGGCAATTTCACGCCAAACGCGCGTTGGAAATCGCCGCAGCCGGTGGCCACAACGTCCTCCTGATCGGGCCACCGGGTTCCGGAAACCATGTTGGCCCAACGCCTTCCCGGCATCCTGCCTCGCCTCAGCGTGCAGGAAGCCCTGGAAACCACCAGGGTCCATAGCGTGGCCGGCACCTTGCTGACCAACCAATCGCTGATGACCACCAGACCTTTTCGAGCCCCCCATCATAATGTCTCGGACGCGGGCCTTATTGGAGGCGGTACCATTCCCCGACCCGGGGAAGTGTCTTTGGCGCATCACGGCGTGTTATTTCTGGATGAAGTTCTGGAATTCAAGCGATCGGTCCTGGATGGATTACGCCAGCCGCTCGAAGAAGGCGCCGTGACCGTCACGCGGGTCAATGCGTCGCTTCAATATCCGGCGAGATTCATGCTGGTCGTGGCCATGAACCCTTGCCCGTGCGGATATCATGGCGACCGGACGCGAGACTGTATCTGTAGCCCTCAACAAATCCGGCGGTATCGGGGCCGGCTTTCCGGCCCGCTCCGCGACCGGCTCGACATTCACGTGGAAGTGCCTGCGGTTCCCGTTTCGGACCTGGGACACGAGCAATCGGCTGAATGCTCGGACTCCATTCGGAAACGCGTGGCCGATGCCCGTCATATCCAAGCGCACAGGTATACAACCGAACGCCTGTTTGCCAATGCCCAACTCAAACCCAGACACACGAAAACCCATTGTCGGATCGACCAAACCGGCAAGCAACTCCTGGAGCAAGCCGTCATCCGATTAGGGCTCTCGGCGCGAGCCTATGGGCGGATACTTCGTGTTGCACGAACGATTGCGGATTTGGCAGACTCGGAGGCTATCGAACCGTCGCATCTGGCGGAGGCCATCCAATATCGGAACCTGGACCGAGCAACCACTTTCTGACAAGGACTTGAATGGACATTCAAATCGGATCTCACCTGTACCGCAACAGCAACGGCACGATTGAAATCGAAGGCGTGCCGCAGATCGACATCGAGCCGCGTGCCTCGGGAGGATTCCCGAAAGTCAATTTTGCCCTCTTCGAGAAGGGGAAAATGCCGGCAAAACTCACCAACAGCACGTTGGCCATTAATGAAGGCCAGGCCTATTCACTGGAAAAAAGTCTCACGAGTCTGGTGATGCGGCATCGAGACAGCGGGAAGGAAATCCTCCACATGACCCTTGAAGAGAACGGCCGGCTCGTGATCTCACACGGCGAGTTTTATACCTTGAAAGGGCATACCTTCACGATTACTCCCTCGGAATGGACCCTGGAACACACAACGGTGCAGGACGGGGAAACCGACCTCAAGGGGAAAGCCGTTTCCTTGGAATAGTTTGGTGGGCAGGCCCTTCGACAGGCTCAGGACAGGCCTACTCAAATCTCCGCGGCAGAGGCGTCTTTCGACCCATCGCAGTTCACACACGTTTGCCTGTGAATCCCTTCACTGGCAGAAGCCGGCCCGAGGGCAAGTTGACGGTCCAAGGCGACTACGTTCTCGCCTTGATACGTCCAAAGCCGCTCGCAGCCTGGACAATAAAACCAAAGCGTATACCCCGGCCAATCCCGGTCACGTGTTGCCATAACGGAATTAGTGTAGCCGTCCTTCTGTCATTCCCGCGCACGCGGGAATCCAGGGTCGTTATCCTTACGTTTTTCTTTCTGTCATCCTTGCGAACACGAGGAGCCAGGGTCTTTCTCTTCGCAAAGACAGGGAAAAGACAACGACCCTAGATTCCCGATTACAAATGTCGGGAATGACAGACAAAAACAAAAAGCCACGACACCGGATTCCCGGGCCATCCTAGGCGTCCGCCAACACTTTGCCGATCGTGTGCGTGGCCTGTTCAACGTCCGTATTCGACACGTCCAGATGTGTCACCGCTCGAAACAGATGATCGCCGATGGCATTCAACAAGAGCCCGGCTTCCTTGAACGCGTGCAGGAGTTCTTGCGTCGAACGGTCGCTTCGCACGACCTCGAACACGACGATATTCGTCTCGACGCGGTCGGGGTCCACGTACACCGTCGGAATCTGTTGCAGTTGCAGTGCGAAACTTTTGGCATTGTCGTGGTCTTCCTGAAGCCGGGTGACGTGGTGCTCCAAGGCATAGATGCCCGCGGCAGCGAGAATACCCGCTTGCCGCATGCCGCCGCCGAACATTTTTCGTAAGCGCCGGAGCTTGGCAATCCTGTCTTGGGTGGCCGTGATCAATGAGCCGACCGGAGCCCCCAACCCCTTCGACAGACAGAAGGACACGGTATCGAACGGCTGCGCAAACTCCGCGGCGGACACCCCGGAGACCACCGCGGCATTGAACAATCGTGCGCCGTCCAAATGCAACGCCAGACCCTGGTCTCCCGCCAACTTCGTGATCTCCCGGATCGTGGACAGGGCATAGACCGAACCCCCGCCGAAATTATGCGTTTGTTCCAGGCACAGCAAGGTCGTCGGAGGATTATGAATATCCTTCGGCCGAATGGCCGCCAAAACACGGTCCGCCGTCAACAGCCCCCGGTCTCCTTTAACGCAGCATAATTGGATTTGCGACAAGGCGGAGGCCGACCCGCCTTCATAACGAATAATATGGGCCGTGCCTTCCACGAGCACCTCGTCTCCCGGACGGGTATGGAGACGAAGGCACAGTTGATTCGCCATCACCCCGGTGGGCACGAACAGGGCCGCGTCTTTTCCCAACAATCGAGCAGCCTTGGCTTCCAAGGCATTGACCGTTGGATCTTCACCATACACGTCATCGCCGACCTCGGCCCGAGCCATGGCTTCCCTCATACCCGGAGTCGGCTTGGTGACGGTATCGCTTCGCAGATCAATCATCGTAGGCCCTCCACTGAGCAACGCAAGTACGTTCAACGTCCCTCTCCCTTCGACACGCTCAGGACATGCTTTATTCTACGGCAGTCCCTTGACGGGAACAAGAAGCCCGATTTTCGACAAAACCCGTTGAATCTCCTCGGCGGAAACGGGGCCTGCACGAAGGATGGCCGGCTCGTCCACCACGCTCAACAGGGTGGAAGGCCGGTTCCCGGGAGCCGGGCCGGTATCCAGAATCAGATCGACGTCATGACCCAATGCCGCCTCCACCTCTTCGGCGGTCAAGCAGGGAACGTGCCCGGATCGATTGGCACTCGTCCCGGTTAACGGACCCGTGTATCGTAAGAGGGACCGCAAGAACGCCGGCGCGGGTTCTCGAATTCCGATGGTCCCGGTCCCGGCCGTCAACACGGGAGAGACCTCGGGCTGCGCGGGAACAATCACGGTTAACGGCCCGGGCCAGAATTCGTTGACTATCGTGTGGACCCAGGAAGGAATGACCCCCGCCAGGGAATCGAGCTGGCTCTGCTCCCCAATCAGCACGAGAAGGGGTTTCCCGGAAGGCCGCCTTTTAGACCTGACAACCCGGTCCAGGGCATCGGGAACCGACACCGATGCGGCCAACGCATAGGAGCTTTCCGTCCCGACGGCAAGCAATCCGCCACGACGAACGAGGTCCACAATCCGGACAAAAAAGGAAGGAGGAGGATCGGAAGGAACTGTGAGGATCCTGGCCACGAGCGTTTTACTCGAATGAGAGATTTCTTATGTCAACACTCGTCCGGCAATATCGGTTCGGAAATATTGCCCTTCAAACGTGATGTTCCTACCCGCTTCATAGGCCCGGTCATGCGCCGTCTTGAGAGAAGACCCCCAGGCCGTCACCCCCAACACCCGGCCTCCGGCCGTCACGACGTCCTGGCCGTTCCAGGCCGTCCCGGCGTGAAACACCGCGGTCCGGTCCTGGTCGGAAGCATCCTGGAGTCCGGTGATCGGCAGGCCCTGCGCGTACTTGCCGGGGTACCCGCCCGAAGCCAGGACGACACATACCGCCGACTCCTCGGACCATTCGAGATGGATCTGATCCAAACGATGTTCCACAACCGCTTCCAGGACCTCGGCGAGATCCGTTTTCAACGACGGCAACACCACTTGAGTCTCGGGGTCGCCAAACCGCGCATTGAATTCCAGGACGTAGGGCGTCCCGTCCTTGACCATGATTCCCGCGTACAAGACCCCATAAAACGGACTTCCCACGCGCAACAGTCCTTCGATCGCGGGATGCAACACGTCTCGCATAATCGCATAACGTAAAGCCGGCGTGGCCAACGGTGCCGGCGCGTAGGCCCCCATGCCCCCGGTATTGGGGCCCGTATCACCTTCCCCCAGCCGCTTATGATCCTGCGCGGCCAGCATGGGCACCACGGTTTTCCCATCGGCAAACGCCATCAGGGTCAGCTCTTCCCCTTCAAGACATTCTTCGATGACCACTCGCTTGCCGGCGTCGCCGAATGCTTGACGCTCGAGCATATTGACGACCGCGTCCCTGGCCTCCTGCGCAGTTCGGGCCACCACCACGCCTTTACCCTGGGCCAACCCATCCGCCTTGACCACGGTGGGGAGCGAGCACCGTTCCAGGTATGTGAGCGCGGGCCGGACGCTGTCGAATGTACTCGCATCCGCCGTCGGAATCCGTTGGCGCATCATCAGGTTCTTGGCAAACGCTTTACTGGATTCAATCTTGGCGGCGTTTTGGGTGGGGCCGAAGACCTTGAGTTTGCTTTGTCGAAACAGATCCGCGATGCCCAGCGCCAATGGCGCTTCAGGGCCGACCACGGTGAGATCGACGGCTTTCTCTTCAGCGAACGTTTTCAGGCCGGTCAGATCCGTCACCGAAATAGGCACACACGTGGCCAGTTGGCTGATTCCCGCGTTCCCGGGAGCGCAATAGAGCTTGCTGACACGAGGGCTCGAGGCGAGTTTCCAGACCAATGCATGCTCGCGCCCGCCACTGCCGATCACCAGGATCTTCATAGGGTTCGCAGTACGGCTCAAGGCATCAGTGCCGGAAATGCCTCATGCCCGTCATCATCATCGCCACGTTCTGTTCATCGGCAGCTTTGACCACCTCTTCGTCCCGGATACTGCCTCCCGGTTGGATGACCGCCGTTATCCCTGCCTGGACGGCCGCATCGAGCCCGTCCCGGAACGGGAAAAAGGCGTCCGAGGCCATGACGCAGCCCTTGAGCGGCAGATTGGCCTTCATCTCGGCCAATTTGACGGAATCGACCCGACTCATCTGGCCGGCCCCGACGCCCACGGTCTGCGTGGCATTGGCGAACACGATGGCGTTGGACTTCACGTGTTTGCACACTTTCCACGCAAAAGCACAAGCTGCGTATTCGTCATCCGTGGGTTTTCGTTTGGTCGGCACCGTCAGGGTTTTTACATCCGCCAGAGCACCCAGGTCACGATCCTGTACGATCAATCCCCCGACGAGTTTTTTCAGATCATAGCCCTCACGGGTCCGGCTTTCGAGCGAACCCACCGTCAACAACCGCAAGTCCTTTTTCCGTTGCAACTCGGCCAAGGCGGCGTCGGTAAAGGCAGGAGCAATCAGGACTTCGACGAACGTTGCCGTCACTTCCTTGGCCATGGCCAGGTCAACGGGCCGGTTGCAGGCAATCACCCCGCCGAAGGCGGAAACCGGGTCGGTTTCCCTGGCTTTTCCATAGGCTTCGACCGGAGTCGCCCCAAGGGCCACTCCACACGGATTATTGTGTTTGATGATCACCACGGCCACATCGGCGAATTCTTTCGCCAACTCCAAAGCCGAGTTGGCGTCCAGATAATTGTTATAGGACATGGCCTTGCCGTGCAGTTGGCGGCCCAGAGAAATCGAAGGTTCCGTACTGCCGATCTCCCGATAAAACGCTCCTTCCTGGTGCGGGTTTTCGCCGTATCGTAAAATTTCAGACCGTTCATACGTCAGAGACAAGCCTGCCGGAAATTTGTCGGCGGTGCCGTCGTCAGCCTGCCGGCCCAGATAATTCGCAATAAGGCCATCATACCGTGAGGTGTGTTGAAACACTTTCCGGGCTAATTCACGACGAAGCGACGAGGAGACCGCCCCGGACTGCAATGCCTCCAGCACGCGACCATAGTCACCAGGATCGACGACCACGACGACGTCCCCATGATTCTTGGCAGCCGACCGGAGCATGGAAGGCCCCCCGATATCGATATTTTCAATGGCATCTTCGAAGGTACAATCCGGTCTGGCAATGGTCGATTCGAACGGATAGAGATTGACGACCACCACGTCGATGGGCTCAATCCCCTGCTCCTGCATCTGCCGGACGTCCTCGGCCCGCCCCCGCCGGCCCAACAAGCCCCCGTGAATTTTGGGATGCAGGGTTTTGACTCGCCCGCCCAGAATCTCCGGAGACCCGGTATGCGAAGAGACTTCCGTGACCGGCACTCCGGCCGTGCGTATGGCATTGGCCGTGCCTCCCGTGGAAAGAATGGTGGCCCCAAGTTCGACCAGTCCCCTGGCAAACTCCACGACACCCGTCTTATCAGACACACTGATCAACGCATGGTTCAACTTGCCCATTGTTCGCCCCTCGATGGTCAATTCAAAAGTGAATGAAAGGGAAAAAGAACGTAGAGATCAAGCCTACCAAATGCGTCGCATCAGCTTCAACAAAACTTCCGCGAACCTGACACAACCGTGGCGGCCCGGGCCAAACGGCGCCTCCGATCCCGCACTCCGGGTTCTTTCGCCCCGGGGTGTACGTCTACGGCAGATTCGTTATATACTCTTGAGAAAGAGGTATCCATCGATACGGCCATGGGTGTTGACCAATGCCCTTCTCATTAATTGCGACCCTCATTATCGTTTTTTTGACCGTCGCCTTTTCTCTCCAGAACGACCAGACGGTTTCCATCAAATTTTTTGAGTGGACGTTTGAAGGGTCGCTCGTCCTGGTGTTGCTGACGACTCTGTGCCTGGGCATGGTGATTCATATCCTGGCTTCCATGCCGGCCCGCATTCGGAAGTCACAGGAACTCGCGGAACTCAATAAACGGGTGCTGGAATTGGAAGGGACGCACCCATCCGACGTGTCCCCTCCACCGCGTCACATACGCCGCTTCCCGACCGACCCCCGTCAGGACCTTGACACGGAACAAAGAGACTGACACCATATTGGCGGTCTGCGAAATCTTTCAACGGATGCCCCTAGCCATAATGGAGCGAGTATCATGACGGCTTTTTCTTCAGGACCGATGAATCACGTCGGACATCACCCATCACCGGAACATCCCGCCATTGATGAAGCCCTGGGCTGGGAGGGACACGTCAATATCCCTCCGTCTCCGATGTTAACCAACCTGCTGCGTAACTGGGCTGAAGTGCAAACAGGCTTGGCTTTCAGTATGGTGTTTGTGGTTGGAGTTTTTGTCGGAGGCGCCTTGTTTGCTGCCTTAGGTCACGGCAAAAAGAACTCGTAACCACGGCGCGAAGGCACGTTCTTCAAAAGAAACGATCTTTGAACAACAATCGTTGCCAAAGTCCGGCTTTGCGAAGGCGATGATCGTTGGGCGCCAGGGTACGGCGTTTCCCGCGGCGGGTTTCGACTTCAATGGTGTCATCGTCAAAGACCCGGAGCACCTTCCAGAATTTCTTGATCACGTAAGAATAGGTGTCACCGTGTCGAGATGGGAAAATGTTCTCGGCTCGCGGGCTGGGATGCGTCGAGATTTTCTCTTTCTGATACATGACAAAATTACCGGCCTTTAGTTTCATCGAGACCTCCTTCCCGTGCGATGAACAAGGCGTAACCGGGTCATCGTTCAACGGCATCTCATCCTTTATCATGCCATATTCCTTTGATATTGCAAACCCTATTCTTCGATGACGGCATACGGGCAGCACACAAAACGGGTGGAGTGAATGGAGCCGGCGAGTGGGATTGAACCACCGACCTGCTGATTACGAATCAGCTGCTCTACCACTGAGCTACGCCGGCCTTGGAGAGAACGTATCGTGAATTTGGCGGGAGACGGCTGCTTCCAACTCGAAGGCCATCTTATTTTCTGAAACGAGTTGTGTCAACTTTGACAGCATTTTTTCTTCTGCGCTACCGTGACACGATGACCTCTCCTGCTGGCAGATCCGCTCCGGCATCGATTCCTCATTTCTCGTTTGCTCATCTGTGTTCTCTGATCAGGCTGTCGAATCAAACGGGAACCCTCCTGCTCATGCTTCCGGTTCTGTGGGCATTGGTCCTGGCGTCGCAAGGCCGTCCTTCCGGCCTGCTGGTCGGCCTTTTCATTGCGGGATCATTCCTCATGCGAAGTGCCGGCGTCATTATCAACGATTTGGCCGATCGTTCGTTTGACCGCCAAGTCACCCGCACCCAAACTCGTCCGCTGGCCAGTGGGGCCCTTCGCCCCTGGCACGCCGTCCTGTTACTCGGTGGCCTGCTTGCCGGAGCCGTGAGCCTACTGTTCTTCTTGAATCCGCTGGCCATACGGCTCGGCCCGGTCGCGTTGGGATTAGCCACGATCTATCCTTTCACGAAACGGTTCTTTCGTATCCCTCAACTCTTTCTCGGGTTGGCATTCGGTTGGGGAGCCGTGATGGCCTGGGCGGCCGTTCGCAATCAACTCGATCCTGCGGTCTGGCTGCTCTTTACCGCCACGATTTGCTGGGCCTTGGCCTACGATACCATTTATGCTCTTCAGGACGTCGAAGATGATCTTCGCATCGGGGTGAATTCGTCGGCGATTCTCTTTGGCTCTCACGTATGGATTGCCGTGGGAATCATCGAGACGGCCATGCTGGGACTTTTAGCGACGGCGGGTTGGCTGGAGAATCTCAATGGGGCGTTCTATGGGGGACTCGCCGGAGTCGCGGGGTTCTTGAGCCAACAGGTCCGTCGCCTGCGGGGCGAAGTGGCTCCCTTGGAGGCGTCTATCATGTTCAAACAACACGTAGGCGTCGGATTCGTTATTCTGATCGGGCTTTGGGTGGGAACGCTGTAGTCGTGTTGTCGGGTTACGCCCTTCGACAAGCTCAGGGCTAACCCGACCCTCGCCCGGAGGGAGAGGGAAAAATATAAAGGATAAAGACCCTGGATCCCCGATCAGAGCCTGTCCTTGACGTTTGTAATCGAGGATCGGGGATGACAGAAGGAGGTTGTCGGATTACGCTTGACTAATCCGACCTGCAACTCTGCGTGGCGTGAATGCCGTTATTCAGGCGGGGGGATGGGCTTGTCCGGTTTTGGCGCCCGCAAGGTCTCGAGATACGCCGTCACGGCTCTTGCATCACCATCATCGAGGCCCAGGTTCGGCATGCGCGTGTGCTTTTTCATGCCTTGCGGGTAGCGAACCCAACGATAGACCCACGTGTCATTGAGACGGAATCCGGCACGGTCCAAGGCCGGCCCGACCAGGCCACCGACGTCGCCGATACTGTGACACCCGTTACACCCGTATTTGTTGAAATACAGGTTTTTGCCTTTTTCTTGCAGGGTCACTCTTTCCGGCTCCACCACGGTCAAGTCCGGGCGCGAAATTTGACTTATTTTCGGGCGTTTGGAGAAATTCTCAAGGGCGGTCTTGGCGGCTTCGAATTGTTCCGCCACTTTTTCATAGGCTTCTTCTTCGGGAAGCACGATCTCTTCTTCTTCCTCTTCGTAGTTCTCCAGATCGTCCTCCTCGTCTTCCATATCCATATCTTCGTCATCTTCTTCGGCTTCCTGTTTCTCCAGGGCTTCTTCCATGACCTGTTTGGCTTGATCATGTTCCGCCGTTACCGCTTGAAACCGGGACTCCAACTCGGCTTTCCGTCCGTCAACGTCAAACGTCAGCGACCCACCATGAAGCGTCCGGACGTATCCGACCACGGCCCACAACTCCTCTTCAGACAGGGTATATTTGAAGGTCGGCATCGTGGACACCGCGAAGTAATTTTCGTCGTCAAGCACTGCTTGCAATGAGGTATCCCGCATGTCCCGAGAGATCGTGTCGAAGATTTCCTTGTCGGAGAAGGTCGACATCGACGCGGATTCCGACAGGTCGCGCGGACGGGGATCCGGCATGCGTTCCCAATTGAAGCCTTCCTGCTGTCTTCCACTTTCACCGTGACAGTGCATACAGTAATGATGATAGAGCTTCCGGCCTTTCGCCGTCCTTTCATCTTCAAACAAGGCACATCCGCTCGTCACCGCAAACACGGCGACGACCACGACGGCGATCTTGACCAGTACCCGCTGCATGCCTTGTTCTCCCTTCATGATTCGTTACCCCTCCGAATTCTTCTCAACAGGAAAAACTCAAAGCCGGCAGCAAGCGCAATGCCCAACACGACGTATCCATACATGGAATTGTCCGGTGGCGGCTCGGCCCGAACGTACCACCACGATGAAACGGCTTTTTGTGAACCTTGTTCCCTGACCGCCCCATCCACGATTTCTCCATCCCAAAACGCGAACGCCAGGTTTCTCCATTCACCGGGCGTGATTTGCACGTCATGTTCATCACCCGTTTGTAACGGCCGGGAAAACACGACGCGCCAGGTTCCTGCTTGCCATGCGCCCGTTGCCGAGACGTTCTGGTTTTCCTGCGCCCGAATGGTTTTGAACCCCTTGGCACTCATATCGGTGGCTTTGCCGTGTTCTTTTTTCCAGTACCAGATATTGACCGCCCCTCCTTCGACCTGGAGCATTTCCTGTCCATGGGCAAAGTGGGCCATTTTATCGCCGACCATAAACTCGATCGCGGCGGCATCAGCGGCATCTTCCGTCGGGTCGGCATACTCCAGCAGGATGGCCATATCCCGGCCGTTATGCATCCCGCGAACCTTGACGGACTTCACCGTGACTTCCTGAATGCGATCCGGCCAATGCACCTGTGGAGCCAATTTGAATTCCGCCGGCTGGATCGTGTCCCACACCGGGGCGTTCGGATCATCCGCAGAAATCGCGTCGTCCGTTAAATGCAACCGAACGGCCACACTTTCGGCTCCGCCTTCCGGGGGCGGATCACTCGCGAACACGCAGGAAGCCCCGACTCCCGTCACCACGAGGATGAGCCCAAGCGCGACGTAACAGTTCTTCTTATATCCCATTTTCCTGCTCCTTGGATCCTTTCCTTCGGCACATCCCACGATCATCGGACCCTACGAGGGCACAACCTCTCCCCGCTCCTTATTCCTCTTCCTCCCAGGTCCGTGGAGACTGGCCGGCGCCGTCATATTCACCCATGATAATTTTCCAGATCCATTCGTCCGGCAATTCCACTTCCCATCGCGGCATGGCTGATTTCCAAGGCATGGCTTCAACCGGAAGCCCAACGCCTCCTTTTTTGATCCGCCAGAACAAATAGGATTCCTGCAACTGGGCAATGGTTCCGGGATCGCCGAAATTCGCCGGAGGCGGATTGAAGCCAACTGCCGCCGGGCCTTTCCCGTCGAAATTGGCGCCGTGACAGGGGGAACAAAACGCCGCATAGAGGCCTTTCCCCATCATGATATTGTCCTGCGTTCTCTCATAAGGATTCGCCAGACCGACAAACTCCCCAGGAGGCGCGGGATGAATGGTTCGATTTTCTGCCGGCGGCATATCGCTTGGGGCGAGTCTGGTATACGTTTGCCACCCCACCAACAAGGGGAACAACACGAAGACCAGAATACGCGCGGTCCCGGCAATGCCCGTCTGCCCCGTGCCGGTGAGGAACCGCCCGATGGGTCCCATGAATTCGTCGAGACTTCCCCCGCTCATGGTATAAAAAATCATCGCAGAGGCAAGGGTGAGCGCCAGGTACAAGAAAATCAGACTGGCCGGGAGCGGCGCGGTGAACAACGGGAGTATGAATTTGAGAAATACATACATTCCCACCAACAGGATGACTGTTTTTGCAAGGGGACCTTTCATATTTCACCCTTCTGGTTAAGGTGCTTCGATGGAAGCAACCTTCATGTCGCTTTCTTTGCCGATATTCATCACGTCTTCGACTTTGACGCTAATGGGTTCGCCGCTCATTTTCTGAAGAAACGAAATCACCGAATAAATCTCCTGTTGCGACAAGGCAATCGGATTCTTGTGGATATAGGGCATGCGGGCCGGATATTCCTTGGGCAACCCTTCATGTCTGAAATCCAGATACACATAGGCTTGCGGCTCGGTGAGGCTTTCATAGATGAACTCCGGCGCCAGTTTGGCCCCGATTCCTTTTAAATCCGGACACCTGGCCGATTCACTGGGGCCAATGGAATGACACAGGGCGCACTGCCCTTTGCTGAAGAAAATCTTTTGACCAATCGAGGCCAAGTCATCCGGCGTTTTGACTTCGGTAATATCAAACGTCTCGATAGCCGGCGGGAGAGAGGCCATCTGCGGCACACCCAACGCAATCAAGGTAAACGTCCCCAGGACGATCACCACGAAACCTACCACCCTGAGGAATTTCGCCTTGATAAAGAGCAGGATGCAGATACCTGATCCTACGACTGTGAGACCGATCAATTGGAGTAATGCGACTTCACTCATGGGTCCTCGCTCCGGTTCGGGAATACCAACGTCAATGGTTTCTCAAGCAAGTTATCTCATCCCTTCTACGTTTTCAGACGCCTCTCGTGGGGCTCCTCCGGCCATGGCCGGCGTGACGCTCGCGGGGATCTTGGCCGGTTCAGGTTGTTCCTGATCCGGGGCTTTCTTCCCCTTATCGCCCATTGTGGCCACCCAAAAGATAAACGCCACCAGCAAACAAAACACAAAGGTATTGAGGGACATGAAGGCGGCCGCGTATCCCAACGCAGGAGAATAGGCATAGTCCGAGGTGTCTCTCATCACACCGTACACGTGCCAATGCACCCGGGACGACGAGCGGGCATAGCCCATCAGCGACATCAACAGGATCACCATGACCGCATTGGATACCAAAGAATAGCCGGCCCGGATGGGCATTTGCCCCCAGACCATTTCCGTCGTCGTTTTGGCGCTTCTCATCAGAAGGGCCGTCAAGGGTGTGAACGTCACCATCACAAACAAGACGATCAACACCTGGGCGACGGAGAAATAATTGATCCGGATAATGGCCGGAACGAAATACCCCCATACCCCGAGCACGATGACCGCGATGCCCGCGATCACCAACAATGCGCCCATCACCGATTTGGCAATCTTCGCCCAAGCGGCCGTTTCCTGCTTTCCGGCCCGCCAATACATGATAAAACTCATGAATGTGACCAGGATCATGAGATTGGCCACCGTCATTTTTGCGGACATCACCCCGAATACCCCAAGCAGCGGATGATGGGTCCCACCCATTTTTCTGGCTTCTTCAAGACTGGCCACCAGGGAGTGGGGGGTCATCCAGACGCCCAGACACACCATGAGCACAATCAGCATGGCAAGAATCGGCCGTCTGTACGTTCGCTCGGAACCAGGAATCCGGTAGGTAATACCCATCCAAAAGTAGTAATTGGCCCCGAGGAACAACACCCCGATGAGCATCGCCTGCAGGATAAAGAGCCACGCCAAAAATCCTCCCATGAGGGTAATGCCCATTTGCTGGTTATATTGGTAGATCTCCCGCATGAGCCAATACCCGGCGAAAGGAAGGGGGAGCATGCCGAACACGCCGATGAAATTTCCGACGTAGCCCATCCAATCATAATGTTCTCGTTCCTCACGGCTGGCCGCCAAGAGATAGCGGATGCCGGCATAGGCACCGCAAATAAACCCGCCCAAGACGACGTTCGCAATCAGGCGATGAATGTTGACCGGCCACCACGTGGGATTCCACGTGGCCGCCCATGCCCGCTCAATCGCCGTCCCGTCACCCACGACGACGGGGCTGGCCTGGAACGTTGCCCAGGCGTTGGGGACGATCATGATAAACAAGGCAAAGACGTTCAGCAGGAATCCCAGAAAAAGATGAAACGTCTTTTTGTTTCCCTGCATGGCATCCCATCCGTACCAATACAGGTACAGCGTAACGGTTTCCAACAGGAACAACAGGCAGTACACGATGAAGGTCGGGAAAAAGATATCGGACAAATACGCCATGAGCTTCGGGTACAGCCCGATCAGAAGGAAGAGCAGGATACCTCCGAACAACGCCGTCGTGGCATAGGCGGACGTCAGCAGCTTGGTAAACTCTTTTGCCAGCTTGTCGTACCGGGCTTCCTTGGTCTTCCATCCGACGATTTCGCAGACCCAGGCAAAGATCGGCACGCCCAACACGAATCCTGCAAGGAGTAAATGCTGCTGGGCCACGACCCACACGACGTTCCGGCTTCCGACTCCCGGAATGTCCCGATACTCTATCGACATCGCTTGTGTCGCCGCATCCTGGGCCCAGACGACCGCCGGGAGAAGTACCAGCGCCCAAAAGACGCTCCATCCGAAGAGGGACGAGGGTTTCACCGTTGGCACCCGGGACTTCAGCTTTTCGATTATGCCGTGGTTTTTCATGTGCGATCCCTCATTGAACGTTTCATCGTTCCCTCAATAGTTGTGTGGTAACAACGGGGCGATGCTCTGACAGGCCGCCCGCAAGATCATCAGATCCCGTGAGTACGCCCCATACTCATGGCGGTACAACGGGCGCTTGAACGTCGGTTGATTGCACGCTCCATCCAACACGCTATTGAGCATCAGGTGCGCATCATCAAACGTCGGATTGCCCACACACCCGCTCACCGCCATCGCCATGCCTATCGCCGCCAGTCTCATAATCTTTCCTCAAACATATCTTCTCGTCAATGCTTATGATCGGCGGGGTTGTGCTCCTGACCGGAGGAACCGGGGGCGCCCGAAGCCGCCGGTTTCTTCTTGGGAGCCGCCTTCGCCGGGGCCTCCGCCTGCTTCTCCGCTTTCGGCGTGTCCCCCGCGGGATTCTCTTTCTCCAACTCCTTCAACGTGGCTTCGGCGCGAGCCAGGATCTGTTCCGCGCTTTGGATGACCTTTTTGGGAACGACCGTTTCTTCCGCCTTTTTCGCGTCAATGAATTCGTATTCTTCATGGGGATGCGGGGTGCTCACGGGGAGCAAGCCCCAAAACACAAAGATCAGCACGACGCCGGTTCCCGTAAAGGCCATCAGCAGGAGCGGCTGGTCCCGTGGAATCCGGAGGAGATCCCATTTCGAGACGATGTCCTGAAACGCCCCGTCGACGGGCGCAGACGCGCGAACGAAGCGCTGAGCCAAGGCACCCAAGCCGAACAACCAGCCATACACCAGGACGATCAGGACGATGGTGACCGGCAATCCCCACATGACCAATTCCAGGCTGATTTTTTCCGCGAT
Source organism: Nitrospirales bacterium (assembly GCA_020027535.1). Taxonomy (GTDB): domain Bacteria; phylum Nitrospirota; class Nitrospiria; order Nitrospirales; family UBA8639; genus Bin75. The sequence goes on along the minus strand of JAHRAK010000138.1, from coordinate 6,322 downwards.
GGGAATCACGATGACGTTTTCTTCGACAAAATGCAGCGTGGCATGGACCGCGGATTGGGCAAGGGACTTGGCTCCACCCATGACCACAAACAACAGGGGCAGATAGACCACGGAAAAGACCGCCCACATCCCCCACAAGCGTAGCCCCGTCCCCTTGGGGGGGTCCACGCTCAACCGTTCAAGAAACACGGTTCGAGAGCACAGGCCAAGCGCCCAAATGTCAATGGGAATGGAAAGGATCAGCAACGCTTCAAGACCGACACCTTCCCACGGATGGACACCGGCCGCCAACATGAGCACAGCCAGGACCATCTTCAGAGGAAAACCCGTCCAGAAGGTTGGCCAAGCGACTAACAGACCGAGTTTGGCATTCGACATCTTAATCCAAAAATTCCCTGTTCAGAATCGCGGACACGGTGAAAATCAAAATCACCGCCATAATGGCAATCCAGCCGATCAATGCAACCGGTCGTTTGAAAATATTCCGTTCCGGATTCCGGTCAAGAAACGGCAACGCCGCCAGGAACCCCATAAACGCTCCGGGGATCGCAACGGCCCCCAGAAACTGGCCGAATTCTCCGCCAAAGATTTTCAAGCGCAACAGCTGAAAGAGAAACAGAAAATACCATTCAGGCTCCGGATGGTAATCCCCCGGATCCGGTGTGGCCTCTTCCAACAACACCACCGGCTCGATAAACGTCAACGTACAAATGATCAGGAAGACCGTGGCCATGGCCACGATATCCTTCCAGATCTGTCTGGGAAAGAAATAATCCGTCTTCGCCTTGATTTGTTCAGGAGTTCCACGGAACGGACCGGCGGGTCCGGCTTTCCGGAACAAGAAGAGATGGAGACCGGCCAGACCCATTAAGCCCGCCGGCAAAATCATCACGTGAATGACAAAGAACCGGCTCAAGGTCATTTGCCCCGGAGTCGGTCCCCCCTTCAAAAAGCGACTCAGGAAATCCCCGATGACCGGGGTCTTATCCATAATCTCGACACCCACGACCGTGGCCCAATATGCCCGTTGATCCCATGGAAGCAGATAGCCCGTAAAGCCGAATGCCATGACCAGGCCGAAGAGGGCCAGCCCGACCAACCAGATCAGTTCCCTGGGTTTTTTATAGGCTCCCCACAAGAACACTTGAGACATATGGGCAAACACCATCACCACCATGGCCGAGGAGCCCCAGAAATGGTAACTCAGCAGAAACCATCCGTATTCCACTTCGTGAATGATGTATTGCGTGCTGGCATACGCGTGATCGGTGCTCGGGACGTAGTAAAACATCAACAGAATCCCCGTCACCACCTGCATGATGAAGATGAACAGCAAACACGATCCGAACGCATAGGCCCATCGGGACCCGCCGGGAACAGGCTCGTTCAGCATTTTGGCCTGAATGGTTTTCAGACCGACCCGTTCATCGACAAAGTCGACGACTTTTTCAAACGCATTGGGTTGGTTGGTGGTATCGCTGTTCATCACGCGTTACAGCAATCGGATTTGGCCTTTCACCCCGGCCTTGTATTCGACGTCGATGATTTGCACTTCCCCGGCGGCATTGACTTGCATCGGCAGGACGTCGAGCGCACGCGGCGCCGGGCCGTCCAGCACCTTGCCCGCCTCGTCATAGATGCTCAAATGACAGGGACACAAAAAAACCCCGTCGGGAAAATTCTTCGTTCTGCGCCACTTGTACCCGCATCCCAGGTGCGGGCATTTTCCGGAAAATCCGATGTAGGGCGCCTTGGCTTTATTCACCCACACCAGTTCTCCTTTATGGTCATAAAACTTTTTATCTTTCCCGCCGTAGACGGCTTTTTGTACTTCAGGCGTTGCCTTCACCACCCAAATGTTTTTTTCGATTTGCTGTTCGGGCATAAAGGCTTCCTTAAAGCCCCGCGTAAACTTGAACTGGTATCCGATGTTATCTTTTCGTATTTTGCGAACGTTCCCAACGGAAAACCACGAATTATCAAACGGCTTATACATGGGTTTCATGAGATATTTTAAAACGGGGAACGCCAACGGCAGGGCAATCAACGTCCCGATGGCATGCGTCATGTTCATGAAAAAGCTGCGGCGGGGCACGCCCTGTTCGAGCCGGGGACAGGGCACGAGAATTTCACCGGGCTCCACGTGGAGACGGTCTTCCAGGTGAGCAATTTCCACGTCGTGATGCGAGACGTAGGCGTCGCGGTCCAGCACGGGAAACGTCCTGAATTCCTCAAGCGAACCCCGTAGAATAATTTCTTCCTCATTCGGGATTTCCTGGACTTGGCCGATCGGGACCTGTCGGTCCACACCTTGCCCGTTACCTTCCCTGACCACCACGTGACTGATCTCGAGGGAGAGCGGATCGACAATGACCTTGGAAATGCTGCCGACTTCCCCGTCAGCACACCGCGCTTTTGCCTTGATTTTCGGTTGCATCGAACGTCCTGAAATGAGGTTATTTCATTTTGATGGGCTTCGGCGTGTTCACCGAGGCATCTTTCAACGTCGCCAAAAAGGCCACCAGCGCGTCCACTTCTTCATCGAACATCAGGTCTTTATATTTGTCCGGCATTTTGCCTTTCTTGTACTGCTTGTCGAACCCTTCGGCCTTCCAGCTTTTGGGGTAGAGAATTTTTTCCCTAAGGGCTTCAGGCGTCATGAGGTTGCCGATATTGTCCAACTCCGGCCCCCGCTTCTTTCCGCCTTTACCGAAGAGTTTGTGGCAGTTGTAACACTCCTGCAGTTCCCATTGCTCCTTGCCGAGCGCCACCAGGTCGCCCGCCGCGGCCGATGAAGCGGGAGTCGCGGCTTCCTCCACGACCTGAACGCCGCCGCCAAGGGTTCTCAATTGTTGCTCGATCGAGACGGCTCGCGCGTTCAGGGCTTTGGCCCGCGCGATCAGTTCTTCGGCTTTCCCCTGCTTGGTCCTGGCTCGACGCGCTTTCAGGAGCTTTTCGATTTTTCCTTTTTCAACTTCCGGATCGTACTGAGGCAGGCTGCTTGCCCCGCCGATGTACACCCCCGAAAGAACAAGGTAAAACAACACCAGGCCGATGACGGCCTTGACTCCATCGAGACGATGCAGGAAGGGCGCATCGAGCAGGATAAACACGCCGGCGCCGAGCATGGCATAAACAAAGAACATACCCTGGAAAATGACGGGGAAATGCGTGGATCGAGCCACCGCCACCAGAATAATCCCGATGATGACGCCTGCGACGCCTTTTTTGATGATGTTTCGTATCAAACTTTGCTCAGCCATATGCGCTTCCAACCTCCGTTACTTCGCACCGGCGGGCACCGGGGTCCCTTGCGGCGACTCGGTCTTTTGGCCGGTGGCTCTTAACGTCACGACAATGGCGAAACTCACGACGAGATAAAAGATCAGGGTGACACCCGTAATCCACCAGGCGGAATAGGCCAACGTGGGCGTAAAGGCTTCCGGGGTAAAGTCCGGCACAAGATTATACACGTGGAAATATTTTCTCGTGAGGGATCGGACCGTCCCCATCAAGCCCATGGTCCAGATTGCACTGAACGCCAAAAAGATCAGGACGAACTGGGACGTGAAGTCGATTTTCCCCCAGATAATGGTTCCGCTCCTGATGGCCCGGTTATAGAGAATATAGTTGACGATGGTCAGAAAGACCAACGTGAACGCGGCGGCATTTTTCGCCGGCATCAGCGCCAATTCACTGGCCCACGAGGGAAGCTCCAATTCTTCAGTAGCCAATGCCTGTGTCGCCACAAATCCGTGAGGCGTCATCCAGATGGCGTTGGCGACCACAATCATCAGAAATCCGACCTTGATCATGGTGAAGGACGAAACGGTAAATCGTAAACCCGGCAGCCTGCTCAGGATCGGCGGAAGAACGATCAGCAAAGCCAGGAAGATCAGCGACTGCCATTCCGGGGGGGGGAACATTTTCCAGGCGACCCCCATGACCACCGGAATGAGAATGACGGCGATCATGACCAGCCCGGACATACGAACCTGCTCCACGCCTCGAATCCGTTTCATGCTCAGCCAGATATAATAATTGCTGGCCAGAAAAATCAGGCCGACCATGGCCCCTTGCATTTCAAAAAACATCGACAGTTGGTCCGCCATCATGTATGGACAGATGGACGCGTCATAATCACACAGTTCGTAGGCCAGGAGATATCCCATGAAGGGGAGAAACAAGAGGGCGCCCACGCCGATCATATTCCCCACGAACCCCATCCAATCATAGTAGGAGCGCTCTTCATCCGTCTTGGCTCCCATATACATATACGCCGCCACCAGTCCCGCTATAAACCCACCGAACGTCACGTTTCCGACCAGCCGATGGAGATTCAAGGGCATCCAGCTGTAATTGGCGACCTTGTCCCACAAGCCCGCCGTTTGGACAAATTGAATCAACGAGATCCCTTCCGCGGATTTGGCAGGCGTGTTCATAAACGACGTGGGACCGTCAATCACAAACAACGTGACCGTTCCCACGACGTTCAGCAAGACCCCCAGGGCAATATGCCGGGCTTTCTTTTCGCCCTTCAGAGAATCCCAGGAGTAAAAATACGCGTACAGGATAATGGTTTCGAGAATAAACAGGATTGGATAGATCAGGGCGAAAATCAGGAAAAAATGTTGGATGAGCCAGGTAGTGAAATCAGGATAGGTGGCAAGCAGGACAAAAATAAACAACCCGCCCGTCAATGCGGTCATACTATAGAGGATAACCGTGACTTTGGTGACTTCCTTGGCTAATCGATCATATTTCGGGTCCTGGTTTTTATAGCCCAACCATTCCGACACCACGGCGAATATCGGGGCTCCCAGAATAAAGGCCGCAAACAAAATGTGGAGTTGGGCCACAATCCACACCCCCGTTCGATTCCCGGTATACGGGAACTCCACGGGTGGAGGAGCCGGGGCCTGGGCATAGGCGACGGCGAGTCCCCCGAACACAAGTCCTAGCAAAATGACAAGACTGCGGGTTAAGGTTTTCAAAGGTGGTGGCCTCCTTCTGGTTTATGCCGCAAAGAACGTGGAAATCACCCGTGTTACTGCGGAGTTTCTTCGGAAGGTTCTCCTCCGGCCGTTTCCCCATTCGGAGCCGCTGCTTCTTCAGCCGCCGGGGCGGTCTCTGGATCAGGGGCGACGGCCTCTGGATCAGTGACGCTCTTTGGATCAGCCGCGGTCTCTTCAGCCGCAGGAGCCGCTTCACCTTCTGTAGCCTTACTCCTTTCAGCAGCCACCTCCTCAGCTGTCTTAGCCGTCCCAGCGGGGACCCATTTCTGCTCAGCGACACTATATTCCTGGCCTTTTAACCCAAAGGTCGATTCATAGGCAATCACTTTCCACCGATCATCCTCGGAAAGCTTGGATTTCCAAGCCTTCATTTTGGTGCCTTTGACCCCTTCGGAGACGCGCCAGAACCATTGGGAATCAGAGAACAACTGCATGTGTTCACCCTGACGAAAATCTCTGGCCCCGGCCTTCACGGGCTTTCCATCTTTCCCATGACAACTGGCACAATTGACGTCGATATTTTCGGCACCGATAAAGATCTGCTTTCCTTGTTCAAGAATTTCCGGATTGTTCCAATAGCCTTCCGGCATATGCATGTCGGCATATTCCGGCGGCGCCGGGGGCGGTGGAGCCGGCGGCTTGGCTTCCCCACAGGCTGACAACGTCCATCCCATTGCCACGACGGCAACAATACCCAACATTTTTCGGCTTGTATTCTTCTCCATAAAGAACCCCCACCTTCGCTTTTTTATGTCAATGAACGGTCTGAGCGTCAAAAAGCTGGCTCCTTCTTCTTTTTCCTTCCCCTGAGGAAACAATCTCTCAACCTAACGAAGGGAAAACCTTTCCCCATAATATTTGTGACAAACTTTTCCTCGAATTCCTTGGCCTTCTTCCCCTATCTGATTAGACAATAAGAATGACCGACGGTCATGGTTTCAAGCACCATGGCCCCCTCGACGAGCCACAACGTAGTAATGGTGAGGGATAGCATGTGATGGGCTGCCTAGAATCGAGTCCGGGACTTGCCTCTTGGGAGAGCCTTTCCAGATAATTCGCTTTTCCTTTGGAGAGACCACACCTCAACCCTTAAGCAACCGTTTTACAGGAAGGAAAATTCTAGGCAAAAGGTCCGTGACTTCTAGCATAAGGGGCTTTCATCTGTCAATAATCAGGCGCCTGGGTAGTGCGTCAGTTTGAATGAGAGAAAAAATGAATTTTGAACAAAATACTTTGTCCCGTAATCTTGTTACCGTCAATCAGGTATGGTATAAGACCGTTGGAGGATCGTATGCCAAAAGGACCAC